>JAFADP010000179.1 GCA_023424785.1 Bacillota bacterium | reverse complement strand
ATTTTCAGAGAACACTCTGAAAAAGGAAACTCGCTCAGCAGAGCTGAGGAGTACAACACTCTTAGCTAAATCAAAGATTTAGAGAGTGATAGCATCTGGTGATAATGGCGTAGAGGAAACACTCCTTCCCATTCCGAACAGGAAAGTTAAGCTCTACAGCGCCGATAGTACTGCATGGGAGACCGTGTGGGAGGGTAGGACGTTGCCAGGTTATAGAATAAAAAGATTATCTTGAATATTCAAGATAATCTTTTTTTGTATATGAAAAAATAAAAGCTGATATTGGAGTAATATTAAGAAAACTATGAGATTAAATATGGTAAATAAGTTTGAAGGAGTACGTAGATTAGTTTACGGGTGAGCCGGTATAAGCAAGCAAAAAATAATACCACTTTAGGTATTGATGATGATAATATGCAGTTGACAAACTTTTCAGTTTGCGAGGAGCATGGCCAGCAACAAAGCCTTTTAGATCTAGAGCAAACCACCTATAAAACAGATGGTCATAATTATATAAAAAAGGTGAAATAAATATTTTATTTATACTAGAGTATACTATAATTATTAAGCTTGATAATATTCTTGCATAAAATAATGCAGAAATGCAATAAAAAAAAATAATTCTTGCATAATTTGAATTATAGATATTAAATAGAGTCAATTTTACTGGAAATATATGTATTCTTAATAAGCAATATAATGGCTGAATTTATAATAAATACGAACTTTATTTAGAAAAACATAAAATTTATTCATAAAATAATAAAAAAAATAAGTAAAATAACAAAATTTATGTTATAATTTATTTATTATAATAAAATTTAAAAGATTATATGTTAAGTTTACATTATATTATTAATATATTAAGGTTAAGCTACTTATGAAAAATTAAAATAAAGGAGTTGCATTTTTGGTGGAGAAGAAATTTAAAAGAGTGCTGGTAGCAAATAGAGGGGAAATAGCTATAAGAATATTTAGAGCTTGCCACGAGTTAGGTATAAGAACTGTTGCCATATATTCAGAAGAGGATAAATGTGCATTATTCAGAACTAAGGCTCATGAATCATATTTAATTGGTAAGAATAAGGGACCAGTTGAGGCATATTTAAATATTGATGAGATTATAGACCTTGCATTAAAAAAACATGTTGATGCTATTCATCCAGGTTATGGATTCTTATCGGAAAATCCTGAATTTGCAAGAAAGTGTGAAGAAGCAGGAATAGAATTTATTGGACCTAAGTGGGACATGATGGAACAATTAGGAGATAAAATAAAATCTAAAATTGTTGCAAAGAGTGTTAATGTACCTGTAATACCTGGAGTTGAAAAGCCTATAACTTCAGAAGAAGAAGCTATCAAAGTTGCTGACTATTGTGGATATCCAGTAATGGTAAAGGCTGCTGCAGGTGGTGGCGGTAGAGGTATGAGAATTGTAAGAACTAGAGAAGAGCTGTTAGATGCTTTTAGAAGTGCTAAAAATGAAGCTAAAAAAGCATTTGGTATCGACGATATGTTCATAGAAAAATACATAGAAGGACCAAAGCACATAGAAATTCAAATTTTAGGGGATAAGCATGGAAATATAGTTCATCTATATGAAAGAGATTGTTCAATTCAAAGAAGACATCAAAAGGTAATTGAAATAAGTCCTGCATTAACATTATCTCAAGAAAAGAGAGAGGAAATATGTGCAGATGCATTAAAAATAGCTAAAGCTGTTAATTATAGAAATGCTGGAACATTAGAATTCTTAGTAGATATGCATGGAAATCATTACTTTATTGAAATGAATCCTAGAGTACAAGTTGAGCATACTATAACAGAGATGACAACAGGTATTGATATAGTTCAAAGTCAAATATTAATAGCAGAAGGATATAGATTAGATTCTGATGAAATAGGAATAAAATCTCAAAGTGATATTAAGCCAAGAGGATATGCAATTCAATGTAGAGTAACAACAGAAGATCCTTCAAATAATTTTGCTCCTGATACAGGAAAAATTGATGTTTATAGAACAGGATCTGGTTTTGGTATAAGACTTGATGGTGGTAATGGATTTAGTGGAGCAGTTATTAGTCCGTATTATGATAGTTTACTTGTAAAAACAACTGCATATTCTAGAACTTTTGAAGATGCTGTTAGAAAATCTATTCGTTCTATAAAAGAATTAAATATAACAGGAATTAAAACAAATGTAGGATTTTTAATAAATGTATTAAATAATGAAACATTTAAGAAGGGTGAATGTGATACAAACTTTATATCTGAAAATCCGCAATTATTTGATATAGTTTCAAGAGCAGATGATGAACATAGAGTTTTAAAGTTTGTTGGTGAAAAAGTTGTTAATGAAACAAAAGGAATAAAAATAGATTATGATGTACCTGCTATACCTAAAGTTGAAACTTTAGATGGTTTAAGAGGAACAAAGCAAATTTTAGATGAACAAGGACCTGAAGGTTTAGTTAAATGGATTAAGAATCAAAATAAGTTATTACTTACAGATACAACTATGAGAGATGCTCAACAATCATTAATGGCTACTAGAGTTAGAAGTAGGGATATGATTAATATTGCTAAAGCTACAGCAGCTTATGGAAATGACTTATTTTCTCTTGAAATGTGGGGAGGAGCTACATTTGACACAGCTTATAGATTCTTAAAAGAAAATCCTTGGACTAGACTTGAGGAATTAAGAAAGAGAATACCAAATGTAATGTTCCAAATGCTTATAAGAGGAGCAAATGGAGTTGGATATAAAAATTATCCTGATAATGTTATAAGAAGTTTTATAAAAGAATCAGCAGAAAGTGGAATTGATGTATTTAGAATATTTGACTCACTTAACTGGCTTAAGGGAATAGAAGTATCATTGGATGAAGTTTTAAAATGTGGTAAAGTAGCTGAAGTTGCTTTATGTTACACTGGAGATATATTAGATGAAACTAGAGATAAGTATTCTCTTAAGTACTATGTAGATAAGGCTAAAGAAATAGAAAAGATGGGAGCTCATATACTTGCAATTAAGGATATGTCAGCATTATTAAAACCTTACGCTGCTAAGAAGCTTATAACTGCATTAAAGAATGAGATTTCTATTCCAATACAGCTACACACTCATGATACTACTGGTAATGGTGTTGCAACAGTACTTATGGCAGCAGAAGCAGGAGTTGATATAGTTGATACAGCACTTAATAGTATGTCAGGACTTACAAGTCAACCAGCATTAAACTCTATAGTTGCAGCACTTGAAAATACTGATAGAGCTACTGGAATTGATTTAAGTAAAGTTCAAAAATTATCTGATTATTGGGGTGTAGTAAGACCTATTTATAGTCAATTTGAGTCAGACTTAAAATCAGGAAGTGCTGAAATATATAAATATGAAATACCAGGTGGTCAATATTCAAACTTAAAACCACAAGTTGAAAGTTTTGGATTAGGACATAGATTTAACTCAGTAAAACATATGTATAAGAAAGTTAATGACATGCTTGGAGATATAATAAAGGTTACTCCTTCTTCAAAAATGGTTGGAGATTTAGCAATATTTATGGTTAAAAATGATTTAACACCAGAAAATATATGTGAAAAGGCTAAGAACATGGCATTTCCAGATTCAGTAGTATCTTACTTTAAGGGAATGATGGGTCAACCTGAAGGTGGATTCCCAGAAGAACTTCAAAGTATAGTATTAAAAGGTGAAGAACCTATAACTACAAGACCTGGAGAATTATTACCACCAGAAGATTTTGATAAAATTGCAGCATATTTAGAAGATAAATATAAATTCAAGCCAACTAATAAGTCTGTATTAAGTTATGCACTTTATCCAGATGTATATGAAGATTACTTAGACTTCGTGATAGAATATGGAGACTTAAGCCGTATGGGTAGTGATGTATTTTTCCACGGATTAGCAGAAGGAGAAACAAGTGAAATCCAAGTTGGAGAAGGAAAGACATTAATAGTTCAATTAATTGAAATTGGTAGACTTGATGCGGAAGGTAATAGAAAATTAGTATTTGAAGTTAATGGCAATAGAAGAGAAATAGTAATAAAAGATAAGACAGAAAGAATTATTGGTGGTTCTAAAGAAGATGCAACTACTATGGCAGATCCTAATAATAAGAATGAAGTTGGTGCAAGCATTCCAGGTAATGTTAATAAGATTCTTGTTAAAGAAGGAGATACGGTTGAAGAGGGTCAAAGCTTAGTTATATTAGAAGCTATGAAAATGGAAACTAATATAGTAGCTCATTCTTCAGGAGTAGTAGAATCTATAGCTGTTAAAGAAGGACAACAAGTTAAGACTGGAGAACTATTAATAAAAATTAGCTAATTTATCTGATGTCTAGCCGTTGAAAAACTCCCTTGTTCTATATAACAGGGAGTTAACAACGGACACGACCCTAGATTAACTCAGCTAAATTCAGTAGGAGATAAAAACTCCTACTGAATAAGTTTCGTTTTATTAAGTATATAAAAATAGAGCTTATGATTTAATATCATAGGCTCTATGTTTTTAAATTAATATAAAAATATTTTTATTAGTTTATTGCATTTTTTTCTTGAAGTAATCCTGATAATGTAATACTTAGGTCTATAAAGAAATAAATTATTAAACCATAAAAGAAAAGTAATCCTATTGGAGGATATATTTTATCGATTAGCTTATTAATAAATGGATGAACAAATTTTACCCCAATAGTTGTTAAGAATCCAAACATTATAGAAAAATGAAAACATATTCTCCCATGTAAGTTAAGAGGATCTTCTGTATAGTCCCACCATTTTTGATTAAACATCTTTTCTAATATAAAGCCTGTACCATATTCTAATATAGAAGTTAACAAGGTGGCTATTATGAAAAACTTAAATAAATTCATATGAGAAAAATTACTAAATAATATTATTATAAGTATCATACAAGCACCATACATTGGACAGAAAGGACCATGTAAGAAACCTCTATTAACAAATTTTTTTTGATTTTTGTATGCGTACATAACTTCACCAATCCATCCTAAAAAGGAATATATCACAAAGTAAAATACTAAGTGATAAAGAGTAAAGTTTATAGTCCTAAATAAATAGTTATGCATATTAATCCCCCCATTAATGTCTTTCTAATTAAAGAGCTATTAGTTTATTAACATAATTATAAATCTTTAAAAAGAAAAAATATGTAATTATATTTAAATTATAAATTATAATTCTTAAATTTATATTAATAAATGTTAAAAAGTATTAACTAATTAGGGCTTAGCAAGTTAACTAAGCCCTAATTAGTTAATTAGTCTCTAGACTGGTATTTCATAAAAAATGATATAGCATATAAGCCACATAGACCTACTAAGCCGTAAATGATTCTACTTAGAGTAGACATATCACCAAATAAGGCTGCAACTAAATCAAATCTAAAAAAACCAATCAATCCCCAGTTTATAGCTCCTATTACAACAAGAGCTAGTGCAATATTATCTAATACTTTCATAAAAACACACACCTTTTTAAGATTACATAAAATAGTATTTCCTAAAAAAGTGTTTCTATGTATTTAATTTGTAAAATTAAAGTGTTATGTTTCTATCAATTGGTTGAGATAGAGAAATGAAAGTATCAGTTCTTTGAACACCATCAATATTATTAATTTTATCTAATAAAGTAGTTTGTAAGTCAGACATATTTTTACATATAACTTTTGCAAACATTGAATAATCCCCAGTAGTTAGATGTAGTTCTACAATTTCTGGAATACTAGACATGTTTTCATAAACCTTATGGAAAGATGAAGTTTTGTCTACATATATACCAACAAAACAACAAATATCATATCCAAGTTTTGGAAGGTCTAATAAAATTCTAGAACCACGAATTATACCCATATCCTCCATTTTCTTCATACGTACATGAATAGTACCACCACTAACATGACAAATTCTAGCTATTTCTAAGTAAGGAGTTCTACAATCCTTTATTAGTAAACCTAAAATTTGAAGATCCAATTCATCTAATTGGAGGTTTGGATTTAAAGCCATAATATCACCTCACATTACACTTATAATTATACATTGTAGCAAAAAAGTAGACATTTTAAAAGTGAAATATTAAAAGAAAAATATTACATATTATTTAGTAGACAATTTAATTATATTTTAATTAGAATGATTTTACTTTACTAGCTTTGGCATGTTATAAAATATAAAGGTTTTTTACTTGAAAAAAGACTATATATAAATTAATATTATAAATATAGTTTTTTTTAGGAGGGGACTTCATTAATGGGTATTTTACTTGGAATTTTAAAAATAATTGGATTATTTATAGTTTTAGTGGCATCACTTCTACTTTGTAAAGAATTTGTCTTTTCAAAGGTACGTATAAATAAGTACATACCGTTAGCTATATCAATAGCAATATTATTAGTCCAATTAGCATTACCATTTTTCGAAATACACCTTAACTTTTGGGTAACTGCTATTTTTTCTGTATTAATAGTAGTGACATTTTTCTGGTTTATGGATATTCATCAAACTGGTGGACCTAAGCCAAAGGAAAAGAAAATAGTAATTAAATCTAAAGCAAAGCCTAATAGAGTTAAGAATAATAAAAAATAGTAAAAAAGCTGCATTAAATAGGCAGCTTTTTTTGATTAACAAAAATAGGAGAACTAATGGCTATTCTATTTCCATCTTCATAAACTTTTACTACATACCAACTCTCTTTAGAAGATGCTTCATGTTCATAAATATATTTTATTGAATTAAGATTAATATTAGAAATTTTTTTTATGATTTTTGAACCGTTAGTTATAATTTCTATAGAATTAATTTTTCGCTTAATATCTTCAACAAATATTGAAAATCTCATTTTATTAGGAGCATCAATTATTTCATCACCCATGAAATAGTTATTTATCTTAAAAAATAGCTTTAATGTTTTTGATTCAGTAGAATAGGTGCGTCTTTGCCTAAATGCATTAATAAGACAATCTCTAGTTAAGTTTTCACATAATATAACGGTGAGATTTTCACCATCACCAAAATTAATTCTATGATTATCTTGCCCATTAATTGCTCCTAACTTCCAACCTTTATCAAGTAGACAATAATAGTATTTATCATATCGTACATATTTATTAGGATAGCATCCATTTCCAACCTCAATAGATGTAATTAATTTATTTAAGTATTCATTATAATCTAATAATAGTATATTTTTATGAGGATGGTTTATAGTAACAACAGAGTTAGGGTTATTTAACATCCAAAGAAGGAGAAGATTTAAGTTTCTAATTACTCCTGTAAAGAAAGTACTTGAATTTATTATATTGAAATCTCCGTATGAAGAAGTTTTTGTTTCAAACCCTATAATAGGTAAGAAGTTATCATTTTTTTTTCTAAATTTATCAATAATACTTTTACATGAGGACCAACGAGTAATATTTTTATTAGTTAAAGAAGCACTTTTATCTAAATAAGAGTTATGATCTGTAATTATAATAAAATCTAACCCATTATTTTTGCTATACTCTAAAGCTTCTAGAGGAGTTCCTTTACCTGTAGAATAAGCAGTATGGCAGTGTGGTATTCCATAATAATATTTGAAACGTGGGGATTTACTTTTTCCCAAGAGTATCGTCACCTCAAAAAATAATTATAATTAATTATAGTGTGTAATAAGCTTAAATAATGACAATAATAAATAGTAATGATAAAATTAAATATGCAAAATAAATTATGTAGGAGAATTAAGTAAATGATATTTATCGGAGAATATAATGAATTAAAAGTAGATAGAAAAGTAGAGTTTGGATATTATTTAACTGATAATGATGATAATGATATATTATTACCAAACGCATCTTTAAATGGAGAAGATATAGAAGTAGGTAAAACAATTGAAGTTTTTGTATATAGAGATAGTAAAGATAGACCTATAGCTACATTAAAGAAACCATTAATAACAGTTGGAGAAGTAGCATACTTAGAAATAGTAGGTCAAAGTAGCTTTGGAGCATTTGCCAATATTGGATTAGATAGAGATATTTTTATTCCATTAAAAGAACAAAAGTTTAAGTTATTAACAGGTAAAAAGTATCTATTATATGCTTATTTAGATAAAACAGATAGGTTAGCAGCAACTACATATGTTGATTCATACATGCAAATAGGAGAAGGCTATAAAGTTGGTGAAGAAGTAGAGGTTATTTCTTATGGAACTGGAGACGAGAAAACTATTAGAGTGGCCATAGATGGAAAATATAAAGGTATAATATTAGGAAATGAATATTATGAAAATATATATCCTGGAGACGTATTAAAGGTTAGAATAAAAAGAATATATGAAGATGGAGTAATAGGATTAACTCCAAGAAAAACAAGATTAGATGAAAGAAGTGAGTTACAAAATAAAATAATTCAATATTTAAAAGATAATAATGGATTCATGGCTTTTAATGATAAGTCATCTCCTGAATCTATAAGAGAAACATTCCATACTTCAAAAAATTACTTTAAGATGGCATTGGGTGGATTAATGAAGTCTGGAATTATAGAACAAAATTCTGAAGGAACAAAATTAAAGTAAGCAAATGATAAATAACTATTTTATATATATTTCTTAGAAATATTATAAAATAGTTATTATTTTATTTGTAGACATAATAAAATGATAAAATGCAGTTGACAAAGCCTCTCAATTAGTATATAGTATTCCTATATAGGAACACTTTAGTATGGGGGTAATATTTTGGATATATGTGAATTACTTGTTAATTTCGGTCTTACAAGACAGGAAGCTAATATATATATTATTTTATCCTCTGAAGGTGAACTAAGTGGATATGAAGTTTCTAAGAAAACTGGCATATCACGATCTAATACATATAACTCTTTGGCTAATTTGGTAGATAAAGGTGCTGCATATATAATAGAAGGAAATGTGGCTTTATATACACCTGTACCAATAAATGAGTTTTGCGATAATAAGATAAGATTAATGCAAGATGCAAAAGATAAATTAATTTTAAGTATGCCAAAGAGAAAGGAGAAAAGCAGTGGATATATAACTATTAAGGGGGCAAAACATATTTTAGATAAACTTATTAATATGTTGATTGGAGCAAAGGAAAGAGTTTATTTATCTTTGTCAGTAAAAAGATTGGAACTTATACATGATGAATTAATATCTTTAAAAGAGAGGGGCATAAAACTTGTGATAATTACTAATCCAGGTTTCACTTTTGAAGGTGCTGTTGTATATCATGCAGATAAGAGGGACGATCAAGTAAGACTTATAGTTGATTCTAAAGACGTCTTAACAGGAGATATCAAAGACGATTATAATGCCACTTGCCTATATTCTAGTAATAATAACTTAGTAGAAGTTTTTAAAGAAGCTTTAACTAATGAGATTAAATTAATAGAGTTAAAGAAAGGAAGAGGAGAAAATGCTTAAAAAACCATTTGTAACAAAAGAACAACTAGAAGAAATAATAAGGGAATTCCCAACACCATTTCATATTTATGATGAAAAGGGAATAAGAGAAAATGCTCGTAACTTAAAGAAAGCATTTGCTTGGAATAAGGGATTTAAAGAATATTTTGCTGTTAAAGCAACACCAAACCCATATATTCTTAAAATTCTTAAAGAAGAAGGGTGTGGAGCTGACTGTTCATCATTAACAGAGCTTATGATGTCAGAAAAGTGTGGAATTAAAGGAGCAGATATAATGTTTTCTTCTAATGATACACCAGCAAACGAATTTCAATATGCACGTAAATTAAATGCAACTATTAACTTAGATGATATAACTCATATAGATTTTTTAAAGGAAGTAGCATCTATTCCAGAAATAATTTCATGTAGATATAATCCAGGTGGAACATTTGAACTTGGAACAGATATAATGGATAATCCAGGAGACTCTAAATATGGTTTAACAAGAGCTCAAATGACTGAGGCTTTCTTAAAGCTAAAAGAATTAGGTGTTAAAGAATTTGGTATGCACTCATTCTTAGCTAGTAATACAGTATCTAATGAATATTATCCAGAACTTGCCAGAATATTATTTAAAGTAGCTGTAGAACTTAAGGAAGAAACAGGAGTTCATATAGGATTTATTAATCTTTCAGGTGGAGTTGGTGTTCCATATACACCAGATAAGGAACCAAATGATATATTTGCTATTGGTGAAGGTGTTAGAAAAGCATATGAAGAAATATTAGTTCCAGCAGGAATGGGAGATGTTGCTATATATACAGAACTAGGTCGTTTTATGTTAGCACCATATGGTCACTTAGTAACAACAGCAATTCATGAAAAACACATTTATAAAGAATATATAGGTGTAGATGCTTGTGCTGTAAACTTAATGAGACCAGCTATGTATGGAGCATACCATCATATTACTGTTATGGGTAAAGAAAATGAACCATGTGATCATGTTTATGATGTAACAGGATCATTATGTGAAAATAATGATAAATTTGCAATAGATAGAAAGCTTCCAAAGATAGATAAGGGAGATATTCTTGTAATTCATGATACAGGTGCTCATGGTTTTGCTATGGGATATAATTATAACGGAAAATTAAAATCAGCAGAACTTCTATTAAAAGAAGATGGCTCAGTAAAAATGATAAGAAGAGCAGAAACTCCAGAGGATTATTTTGCAACTTTAGATTTTTCTGAATTTGAACAATAAAAGGAGGCCTTGTGGCCTTTTTTTATTATAATTATTTACAAAATTAAATAATATAGAGATATTTAGAAACAATGTTGCTATAAGTTGTGATAGAATAAAGCTAATGAAATATAAGAGGTGAAAAAATGAGGGGATTTAAAGAAAAAGCATTAATTATGCAAGAAGCAGAAAAAGCAAAATTTAAGCCAAATGCAGTTGTTCAAGTTTTACTATTTCTTTTAGTTTTTATTATATCTCAGATATTAGCAGCTATAATTCCTGCAATTCAATTAACAAAAAAAATATTTGAAGAAGATATTATTGACTTAAATAAAATAATGGAATTTACCACAAATACTCCACAAGATGTTATTATATCATCATTATATTGTACTGGATTAGCAACAGTAGTTATATTGATATATTGTAGATTTGTGGAGAGACGTTCTTTATATTCTATGGGATTTACTAAAGATAAGGCTTTATTAGAATATCTCAAGGGGCTTGGTATAGGATTTTTAATGTTTTCTTCAGCTGTAATAATAGCTTATATAACAGGTAGCTTAGATTTTAATGGCTTTAACAGTAGTGTTAATTTTAATCTTATATTTATATTTCTTGGAGGATTTCTTATACAAGGAATGAGTGAAGAAGTGATATTTAGAGGATATTTTATGATATCTTTATCTAATAGGACATCATTAATTATAGCAATAATTATAAATTCAGTAATGTTTTCATTATTGCATTTATTAAATCCAGGAATTACTTTATTAGCCATTATAAATATAATACTATTTGGAGTATTTGCATCAATTTATGTATTAAGAACAAATAATATATGGGGAGCATGTGCAATACATTCTATATGGAACTTTTTGCAAGGAAACTTTTATGGGTTTGAGGTAAGTGGAATAAATACAAATAATTCTATATTATCATTTACTGCATTAGAGAATGGATCATTAATTAATGGCGGGAGCTTTGGAATGGAGGGAGGACTTGCTGTAACCTTAGTTCTTATAATTTTTATAGTATATAATGTAATTAAAAATAGTAAAAAGCAATAAAACATAAAAAAATGATATATAACGTTTAATAAGTGGTTTTTAATAGTAAAATGATGTATAATTATAAATAATGACATAATATTATTGTAAATTACAATGATATTTCATAATAAGATTATATGTTTTTTTTAGGAGGGTATTTATGTCATACAAGGAAAAGTATCAATCATGGCTTGAATCTTCAATAATTAATGAAGATATTAAGAATGAATTAAGAGCAATAAAGGATGAAAAAGAGATCGAAGACAGATTTTATAAAGATCTTGAGTTTGGAACAGGTGGACTAAGAGGGGTAATAGGTGCAGGAAGTAATAGAATGAATATATATACTGTATCTCAAGCAACACAAGGATTTGCAGATTATTTAAATGAGAATTTTGAAAATCCATCAGTTGCAGTAGCATATGATTCAAGAAATATGTCTGATGTATTTGCAAAGGCAACAGCTTTAACATTATGTGCAAATGGAATTAAGGTAAATCTTTTTGAAAGCTTAAGACCAACACCAGTTTTATCATTTGCAGTTAGAGAGTTAAGCTGTCAAGGTGGTGTAGTTATTACTGCTTCACATAATCCTAAGATATATAATGGGTATAAGGCATATGATGAATTTGGATGTCAATTAACTGATAATAAGGCAAACCAAGTGATTAAATGTGTAAATTCAATTACTGATTTCAGCATGATAAAAACAATATCTGAAGAAGAGGCATTATCTTCAGGATTATTAAAGATAGTTGGAGAAGAAGTTGATAAGGTTTATATAGAAAAAGTTAAGTCTTTAACTATAAGAAAAGAATTAGTAGAAGAAAAAGCTAAAGATCTTAAGATAATATATACTCCAATTCACGGAAGTGGAAATGTACCAGTAAGAAGAGTTCTTAAAGAATTAGGATATGAAAATGTAAAAGTTGTTAAGGAACAAGAAGCTCCAAATGGAGATTTCCCAACAGCTCCTTATCCAAACCCAGAAATGGCACAAGTTTTCGAACTTGCATTAGAAATGGCTAAAACAGAAAATCCAGATATAATATTTGGTACTGATCCAGACTGTGATAGAATTGGTGTAGTTGTTAATGCTGGTGGAGAATATAAAGTTCTTACAGGAAACCAAACAGGCTTATTATTAACTGACTATGTATTAAGTGCTATGAAAGAAACAGGAAAGTTACCTTCAAACGGAGTAATTATAAAAACTATAGTTACTACAGAAGGTGCTAGAAAGATAGCAGAAATGTACGGTGTTGAAATCATGGATGTATTAACTGGTTTCAAATATATAGGAGAAAAAATACGTGAATTCGAAGTGAATAAGGACAAGACTTATTTATTTGGATTTGAAGAAAGCTATGGCTACTTAGCAGGAGACTTTGTAAGAGATAAGGATGCTGTTATAGCTTCTATGCTTATAGCAGAAATGACTTTATATTATAAGGAAAAAGGAATGTCTTTATATGAAGCATTAATTAATCTTTATGAAAAGATAGGATTCTTTAAAGAAGAATTAATATCTATAGAATTACAAGGTAAGGAAGGTCAAGAAAAGATAGCTTCTTGTATAGATGCCTTAAGAAACTCACCATTAGATGTAGTTGATGGTGTTAAGATTGTAACTAGATACGACTATAAGTTAAGCGTAGAAGAAGATGTAGTATCTGGAACTAAGAAAGAAATAAACTTACCAAAATCAAATGTACTAAAATTTATACTTGAAGATAACTCATCATTCGTAGTTAGACCTTCAGGAACAGAACCAAAAATGAAGGTATATCTAGCTGTAAGAGGAACTAACCTTAAGAATGCAGATGAAGAATCAGCAAGATTTAAAGATGCTATAATGGCTATAATAAATGAAAAATTAAAATAATTTTATTAATAAGGGTCTTCTATAATTAGGAGACCCTTTTCATTTATGTAAAAGTAGCATTACCACTTTTTATAGGGTATAATTAATAGAAGATTTTATAAATTAGGTGGTGTAAGAATGGATTATAAGAACGTTTTTAATGAAAAATTAAATAGTTTATTATTCTTAGAAATAAAATGGGATGCCTTTAAAAAGAGCATGTCTATTCCAGAAGAAGTTAAATTGAAAAATAAGGATGTATATATTCCTATTAGTTCAAAATACATAACAAGTAATGTTGGTAATGAAATAAAAATTAATAATTTGCCAATATATTATTTTATAGAAGGTATGCTGCTTTCTATAGGAGCAGATGAAAACCTAAGATTTAAAGATGACTATATTATTATATTTAACAATTTACTTGATAGTGAAGACTGTGGAAAATCTTTAGTTGCAGATAGAGTTAAAGAAAATAATTTACAAGAAGCGTATTTACTTTTAAAAGGAATGTATTTATGTACTGAAGATGAAGAATATTTCAAGAAGTTGTTATTAGTTGGTGAAGGAATTAGAGAAAGAGATAAAGGTTTTAATGAGATATTTTTAAATGATATTGATAGAGCTAAAAAAGAATTTTCTAATATGCCAGAACCTTACTTATATAAGGCAATAATATTAAGAGAAAAAGAGGATTTCTTAGGTGCCAAAGTTGAGATTAATGAATATATAAATAAAGGTGGAGAAATAACACAAGATATTAAGACTTTAATGGATGATATAGATAATATAGAATCTTATGAAAAGGCTGTAGAAGCATTAGATACAAATCCTAAGGAAGCCATTAAGCTATTCTTAGAATTAAAAGAAACCTTCGATAAAAACCCATTAATTTACTATTATTTAGGAGTGGCTTATAGAAAGTTAGAGAATTATAATAAAGCAATTTATTATTTAAATGAAAGTTTAGCCTTAGAATCAGGTATGCTTGAAGTTGTAACAGAAATAGGAATAAACTATGCATGTCTAGGAGATTTTGAAGAGGCATTAAGATACTTTGAAAAAGCATTTGAGGCTTCACAGGATGTTGAAATTGGAACTAATATTGTAATGTGCTATTTAAATTTAGGGGAAGTAGATAAGGCTAAAGAGAAGTTTGAAGTAGCAAAGAAAATAAATCCTGAGGATGAAATAGTAAAACAGCTAGAGGTTATATTAAAGAAAAAGTAGGAGAGTATAATGTATACTGAGATTTTAGGATATAAGATATTTAATCAAAGTAAAGAAGAATTCTTAAAAGAAATAGATAGTAGAGAAAATAGTATTATAATTTCAGGAAATCCAGAAGTCTTATACAATGGACTAGAAAGTGAAAGTTTAAATAAATTATTTAATGATAAAGATTCTATTATTATTCCTGATGGTATAGGAACTGTTATAGCATCTAAGATGGTTAAAAATCCAGTTGAAGAAAAAATAGCAGGAATAGAAGTTATGAGAGCTATTTTAGAAAAATGTGAAAAAGAAGGCAAAGGAATATATCTTCTAGGTGCATCTCAAGATGTATTAGAACTTTGTATAGAGAATATTAAAAAAAGTTTTCCTAATATAAAGATTGTAGGAAGTCATAATGGTTTCTTTCAATTAGATAATTGTAAAGATATAGTAGATGATATAAAAGAGTGTAGTCCATGGGGAATATTTATTGCTATGGGTTGTCCAAGACAAGAGAACTTCATAGTAAATTATAGAGAAGAATTAGGTTGTAAATTTTATATGCCTGTAGGTGGAAGTTTTGATGTATTTGCTGGTAAGGTAAATAGAGCACCTAAGTGGATGTTAAATTTAGGCTTAGAATGGCTTTATAGAGTAGGAAAAGAACCTTGGAGAATAAAGAGATTAGGAGTTATACCTAAATTTTTATGGAAGGTAAAGAGAGAGAGTTAAGGAGATAATATGAAAAAGGGTGGCTTGTTTAAATCTACTTTAATTGTAATGTTAATGACTGTTATAAGTAGATTTATAGGATTTTTTAGAGACATACTTATTGCAAATAATTTTGGAGCATCTGTATATACAGATGCTTATAAAATAGCAGCATCTATTCCTGATACAATATTTGCTATAGTAGGTCTTGCTATTTCTACTTCATTTTTACCAATGTTAAGCAAGGTAAAGATAAAGCGTGGAGAAGATGAAATGCATAAGTTTGCTAGCAATATTATAAGTATATTATCTATAATTTCTATAATTATATTTATAATAGCTAGCTTTTTCCCAGATGAAATAGTAAAGCTTTTAGCAAGTGGATTAAGTGATGAAGGATTAGAACTTGCATCAAACCTTGCAAGAATAAGTTTGTTTAATTTATTGTTTTTAACTATAAATGCATGTTTTACTGCATTGCTTCAGGTACATGAAGATTTTATTGTTCCATCTATTTTAGGATTGTTTTTTAACTTACCTATTATAATATATTTACTTTTATTTAAGGATTATAATATTTATGGATTAACAGTAGCTAATGTTGTAGGAAACTTTTTAAGAGTAGTAGTTCAAGTACCATCTTTAATGAAGCATAAATATATTTATAAGCCTTTTATTAATATAAAAGATGAAGGTGTAAGAAATATACTTATTTTAATAGGACCAGTTTTAATAGGAGCAGGAGCTAATTCATTAAATATGATAGTAGATAAAAGAATAGCTTCTTCATTACAAGTTGGTGCTATAACTACATTAGATAATGCTCAACTTTTAATAGTATTTATAAATACCATTATCACAACATCTATATCAACAGTAGCTTATCCTATACTAGCTAATAGAAGAAATGAAGGTAAAAATAAAGAGTTTTTAGAAGTATTATCAAAATCTATTTTGTTTTTAGCTATTCTTCTTATACCAATTAGTATTGGAACAATAATATTTAGGGAAGAGATAATAACAATAGTATATAAAAGAGGTAATTATGGAGATGAAGCAGTAAAGCTTGCTGTTTTAGCATTAACAGGATATGCTGTAGGGATATTCTTTACAGGTGTTAGAGATATATTAAATTCAACTTTATTCTCCATGGGAAAAACTAAAATTACAGCCCAAAATGGAATTATAGGAGTTATAATAAATATAGTTTTAAGTATACTTCTATCTAGAAAATTTGGTGTTTTAGGTATTTCATTATCATCATCTATTGCAATGATGGTAACATCCTTATTACTTTTTAGAAGCATAATAAAACTTATTGGAGATTTTGAGTTTACACCTCTGTTAACTAAGTTACTAAAAATTATTATTTCTACTGCTGTTATGACTTTTTCAATTGTGTTTATAAAGAATTTAATAAATTCAACTTCTATGATTTTAAATTTAATTATAGGAGTTTCCATAGGAGTATTAGTATATTTTGCTTCAATGATATTATTAAAAGTAGAAGAGTTAAAAGAAATAATTTGTTTAATTAAGAAAAAAGAAATTAAATAGGAGAAGATATGAAAATTTTATTTATAGCGTGTTATTCACCTTTTATTAATAATTCAGCTGCCATAGAAACCTTACAATATTTAAATAAACTTAGTGAAATTAATAATAATGATGTTCATTTATTAACAGTAGACTTTCCAGAAGACTCAATTTATTATGATAGTTCTCTAAGAGATATGATAAATGAAAATATAAAAGTACACCTTATTGAAGGAGGAAAAATATTTAATAAGTTAGTACCTAGAAAGAGAAAAGAGGAAGTAGAAAAAACACCATCGAGTGTAAATACTAAAAAGCTTAAATTCTTAAGAAGTGTAAAGAATGCATTAGTAATACCAGATATGTATAGAACTTGGGCAAAAAAAGCAGGAGAATATGGAAATGAGTTAATGAAAAAAGAAAAGTTTGATTGTATATTCTCAATGCATGAACCGCCATCATCACATCTTTGTGCTTATTACATAAAAAAGAAAAATCCTAATGTACCATGGATAACTTATTGGAGCGATCCATGGCTTAAGGATTCTACTAGAGAAAAGGCATTTTTCTTAAAAAAGAGTATAGAAAGCTCTATGGAGAAGAAAATAGTAGATATAGCTGATAAGTTTATTTTTGTAACAGAAGCCAATAGAAAAGATTATATTGAAACGTATGGAATTAATAAAGATAAAACTTTTATAATTACTAGAGGTTTTGATGAAGAATTATTTAAAAAGCTATCTAAGGAAAATAAGCCTAAGTTAATAGATGAGAATAAAATAAATATTATTTACGCAGGAGAAATATTCTCAAAGTTAAGAGATATAAAACCTTTTGTAGAAGCAATAGAAGATATTTCTAAGGAAAAACCATTGCTATACAAAAAGATGAATTTATTATTCTTTGGAAATATCGATGATGCAGAAGCAAAATCAAAGTTAGAGTCATTAGAAGTAAGTAAGGTATCGCCAAGAATTCCTTTTGAAGAGGCATTAAAGTATATGTTAAATTCAGAAGTGTTATTAATATTTGGAAATAAAAACTCTAAACAGATTCCAGCAAAGATATACGAGTATTTTGGTGCTAAGGGTAAAA
>JAFADP010000112.1 GCA_023424785.1 Bacillota bacterium | reverse complement strand
GATGTCTAACCGTTGTAACACTCCCTTGTTCTATATAACAGGGAGCTAACAACGGACACGACCCTAGATTAACTCAGCTAAATTCAGTAGGAGATAAAAACTCCTACTGAATAAGTTTCGTTTTATAAATAAAAAAATTCTCAAAAAGAGAATTTAACACTTCTAATTTATTTTGCCTCTTCCAAATTAGATTTCTCTTCTTAGTCAGAACTAATATATCTTTTAATCATCTCTAAACAAAAGATTTCTCTCTTAAATAAAGAATCACTTTAATTATATCACAAATAAAGTAAAATAATACACCATTTTCAAACTTCTTCAATATATGATATTTCATCTAATACACTTAACTCTGCAATTATTTCAGAATGCTCATATTTATCTATAGTTCTTAAAGATAATATTGCTCCTAAAACAGATTTATCTATAGTTTTATTTTTTATTATTTGAATATCTCTTATCTCAATTTGCATAGATCTTAAAGTTGCAATTAACTTTCTTAAATCCTTAGCTTCATTAAATTCTATATATACATCAATATTCTTTGAAGCTCCATATATCTTTCTATCAAACTTATTTAAAACAGCTATAATTGAAAATATAAATACACACCCAATTATGGCCAGTTCATAATATCCAACACCTATAGTAAGACCCATACATCCAGATGCCCAAAGACCTGCTGCTGTTGTTAATCCCTTAACTTTATTCTTATGAGTAACCATAATTGTACCTGCACCAAGAAAACCAATACCGCTAACAACTTGTGCTCCTATTCTACTTGGATCACTAGCACTGCCATATTCATTTACAATAAAAATATTAGTCATCATTACCAATGCTGAGCCTATACACACTAACATATGAGTTCTACAACCAGCAGCTTGTCCTTTTCTTCCTCTTTCTAAACCAATAACTCCACCACATATTGTTGCCATAATAAGTCTTAATACTATTGATACAAAATTTAAATCAAGAAAATACTGTAACCCCATATTTTTACCCTCCAAAAAAATACTTCTTAGTTACATTATATAACATAACTAAGAAGTATTTACTAAAACTGTTTTTAACAAGTTATTTTTCTGTTTTTATAGTAATATCTTTTCCATCTGATATTACTGTTATTGCTCCACTAATATCAGTTCTATAAGTTTCTATGTCATATTTATCAATTAGCTTTAATACTTTTTTATTAGGATGTCCATAATTATTATCTGAACCACAACTAATAATTCCATACTTTGGTGATACAGCTTTTATTAATTCTTCTGATGATGATGTACTAGATCCATGATGACCATATTTTAATATATCTGCTTCTAATTCTCTATGTGAGTAATTATCTAAAACCTCTTCTTCTGCTACTTTTTCTGCATCTCCAGTAAATAGAAAGCTATTATCTCCATATATTAATTTCATTATAGGTGAATAATCGTTAAGATTTTCATAATCATCTTCACATGGAGAAAATACTTCTAATTTTGCTCCTTCTCCTAAATTAAATTTCATTCCTGCTTTTATTTCATTTATCTTTAATCCTTGACGTGCAACTGCATTAATCATATTTTCAAATGCCATAGTTGTATTAGTTACATTGGGCATATAGAATGCTTTTACTTTATATGTATTAAATACTGATAACATACCACCAATATGATCTTCATGAGGATGAGTAGCAATAACCATTTCAAAATCATCTATATTTAAATTCCTTAATTGAGACATAAGATGTTCACATTGACTTTTAGGACCTGAATCTATAAGAATATCATAATCATTTACTTTTATATAAATTGCATCACCTTGATCTACATCTAAATAATGAACCTCTAAGTATCCATCACAACTATTAATATTATTATTTTTATTAATAATATAATCTCTTCCAAAGTATACTCCTAAAATGCCAATAATAAAGAATATAATTGTCATTAATAATTGTATATTTCTATTATTTTTATAAGCTCTTATAGATCTTTTATTCACTTTATGTCCTCCTTTCTAAATATTATTGTTATCTAAATTATAATATATATATGCATTTAGTATACATAGCAATTAAATACACTAACCATTCATATATACAAAATATGTGATTTCCTATAAAACGAAACTTATTCAGTAGGAGTTTTTATCTCCTACTGAATTTAGCTGAGTTAATCTAGGATCGTGTCCGTTGTTAGCTCCCTGTTACATAGAACAAGGGCGCGTTACAACGGCTAGACATCAGATAAAACGAATAAAAATATGAGAGGTAGTATAACTAAATACTAACTCTCACATCTTTTATAAATTATTTACTTTTCTTTTCAAGATATCTTTTTAATTGTTCAAGACCAAATATCATAGCTCCACCTATAATAAAGAATAATATATTAAAGGTTTCAAAATTCATTGCTGGCTTTGGATTTTCTAATGTTGTTGGTCCCATAAATATTGCATAGAAAGAACCAATCATAAGACCTAATACTAAGTAGATTACCTTAGATCTATGTTTTGCTAATGAATAATTAATTATCTTTATTGTAGAACATACTCCTGTAATTATACCTAATCCAAATATAATTAATATTGGAACATAAGATAAATCAAATTTTAATACAGATTCTATAGCATTGATTATTGGAGCATATAGTCCAAATATAAGTAATAGTGTTGATCCTGATATACCTGGTAAAACCATAGCAGAAATAGCTACCATTCCAACAATAAACACATATATTCCCAATCCAATTGATAAATTGTTTAGTACAAACTTTGATCCTTCTTCTCCACCGGATACTGGGTTAAAATATGTAATTAATACTACAACTGCAATTCCTATTATCAAGAAAATAATATTTTTATATTTTCCAATTATCTCTTTCTTTTCTTCTTTAAATATTATTGGAATAGAAAATAAAATAAATCCTGTAAATAATGAGCTAACTAAATAAATATGTGACTCAAATATTGACGATAAAACTTTTACTGCCATTAAAAAACCAAAAATCCATCCAATACCAAGCTTTATTAAAAATATAATAGCATCTTTTCTATTTGTCCCTTTTTTAACTGAAACTAATGCCCCTAAAGATTCTATAAACTTATCATAAAATCCCATTATAAAAGCAATTGTTCCTCCTGAAACTCCTGGCACACTATCTGCAAGAGCCATAAAAAAACCACGTATGAAATTAATAATAACCATTTTTTCCTCCTAAAATAATGTTTTATATAAAGTAATCTTTTGATATTATACTACATTTTTAAGGATTTTACATAATTATAGATTAAACTTAAGATATTCCTAATATTTTATCTCCCATGAGGAAACTATATTATACTATTTTTTCTTTTTTGTTACTAAATATATTCCACTTCCAATAACTACAACTGCTACAGCTATAATTACTCCATAGAATACACCTTGTCCAATCTTTGGTAGCTCATTTTTATTTTCTTCAGTCTTCTTATTATCATTAATAATAATATTATTGCTATTATTTGATAAACCAAGATTTTGTGGATTTTCTGGTACTTGTGTCTTATCTGAATTATCAACACTTACACTATCTTCTACATTTCCAGAAACTAAATTATCTGTTTCTGTATCTCCATTATTTCCGCTACCAACGTTGCCGCTGTTATTTCCGTTATCAACGTTGCCGCTGTTGCTTCCGTTATCAACGTTACTGCTGTTATTTCCGTTATCAACGTTACCGCTGTTGCTTCCGTTATCAATGTTGCTGTCGTTATTTCCGTTATCAACGTTACCGTCGTTATTTCCGTTATCAACGTTGCTGTCGTTACTTCCGTTATCAATGTTGCCGCCGTTATTTCCATTATCAACGTTGCTGTCGTTATTTTCGTTATCAACGTTGCTACCGTTATTTTCATTATCTCCTGATATATTATCATTTGAATCATCTGATTTTTCAATAACTAAAGTAATTGCTTTTTCACTTACATTTCCAAATCTATCTGTTGCTACAGCAGTTATATTATAAGTTCCTGGAACAGTTAAATCATAATCTCC
>JAFADP010000093.1 GCA_023424785.1 Bacillota bacterium | reverse complement strand
CCCCATTTATTAATATAATTCTTAATAAATGATGCTGGTTGTATTCTATCTATCCATTCTGGAGCATCTTCTATTGAATATGTCTTAGATTCTCCAGTTTGAGCATCCATAACTAATACTCCAATAGCTTTTGCTTCAGAAAATCCTACAGCTGTATCATATCTTGTAACAACCCAATAAGGTTTACCATTATCATCTATCTCAAAAGTATAATCTGTATGTCCTTTTGTTAAATCTCTAAGATATGTAGATAAAGTTAAATCACTAAAAAGATATGCTGAATCTAAATATTTAATTTTTAATTCTTGTCCATCTAATTCAGTAACTAATTGAACATCATTTTGATTTGTAGCACTTACTTTTATATATCCTGGTGTTCCTTCACGATTTGTTAGCCATTTAATAAATGAAGAATGCTCAAGTGGTGCTACATAATATAGTTGTCCATTTATACTTTGAAGGTGTAATTCCCCTATTGTCACTTGGCTACCTAATGAAGGTATTTCTCCAAGCTTCTTATCTGCAAGTTTAGCTGCAAGTTCTGTATCTATAGTTGGTAATTGATTTAAATCTATGTATTCTATTTCGTTTGAAAATTCAATTTCTTCAACTTGTCCAATTAAATCTCTATGTGCTTTATATGAAATAATTGGGCTAAATACTATACTTGCTATAACAAAAATAATACCTACTACTATACCCACTGTTGATAATTTCTTCATTCCATGAGTAATACCATAAATTAAAGATACTAATATAAATGGTCCTACTACATTTCTAATACTAATTGAGAAGTCTAAAATAAGAGCTCCACTAAATAATAATACTAATCCATAAACTAAATAAACTAGTAGTAACCATTTTAAAAAACCCAAAAATGTTCCTTTCTTTTTTGGCCCATTAAGCTTTGAAAATAGAATTTCGAATATATCTATATTTCCTTGGCCTCCAAAATTTCCACTATTCATATAATCCCTCCATACATTACGCTGTTTTATAGTTATAATAATAGCATAAAGAGTTATTAAATACTATATGTTTTTGAAAATTTTTTATATATATTTTGACTTTTTAAATATTATTTCTTTCTCTCTTCTTGGAAGCCTCTTATCAATAATCCATCCAATTAAGATTATTCCTATAATTTCAATGCCTAATCTAACAAAAGTAAACTTTACTCCTAATGTATATATTTCAACTATTATTTCTGGTATTTTTATACTAGATGATGCTCCTATGAATATTAATACATTTTTAATAGATGCTCTTTTTCTTAATAATATAGCTCCCATAGGAAAAGTCATATATAGAGGACCTACACATAATGCTCCAGCTATAAGAGATATTAATACTCCCAATATACCAGATCTTTTTCCCATATATTTTGCAAACTTCTCTTCTGGTATCCATATATCCATAAGACCTAATATTATAAATAAAGGAGGTGTTATTTTAAAAAATTCTTTAAAACTCTGAAGTATATTTTCACTTGCTTCTTTTCCAATAGGTCTTTTTACAATAAATAAAATAATTAATATAGCCATACTTAATAGTGCAAATTTATATCTTTTTAATATTTCTAATATACTCTTCACTTTAAAACTCCTCCCACAACTATTGCTACTATATAACTTAAAATTATTCCAAATGTATTTCTTAATACTGTAGTTCTTCTTCCCCAATACTTAAATTCTAATGGCATTGCAGAAATATTAATTAGCATTAATGAACATAAAAAACCTGCTACCTGAGATATTCCTCCACCTAAGTTTAATAAATTTTCTCCTAATGGATATGCAATAAACCCACTTAAGTTGCTCATTAATCCTATACTTATTGATAAAAATACACCTATAATTCCTGATTTTTCTCCTATTAATTCTTGTACTAAATTTTCATTAAAAATAACTATAAATAATCCATAAATAATTGTTACTGTAACTAACATAGGCACTATACTTTCAAATATTTTCAATGATTTTTTTAAGGCCTCTAAAGTTTTTTTTCTATCTCTTATTAAAGATATTATTGTAAATAATACTGCTATTAAATATAACCCCTCAACCATAGCACCCTCCTCAAAGTAAAATAATTGTATATCTTCAATATTATGTATATTATCTCACTTTTTCATATACATTTCCATATATTTGTTCTTTTGTGCTATAATTTAATTTGTATGTTTATTTACCAAATATTTAAGGGGGATTTTTTGTGACGGAATTAGTTAAAACTAAAAAAGATAAAACTTCAAAAATATCAAAAGATGATATTCTTCTTGGAGTTAAGGGAGCAATTCCTATTTGCATTGGCTATATACCTCTTGGAATTGCATGTGGAATTTTATCTCAAAAAGCAGGACTTTCACCTTTGCATATTGCCATGCTCTCTCTTTTCTTATATGCAGGTAGTGGACAATTTATAACAGCATCTATGTTAATTGCTCAAAGTTCTATGATTTCTATTATATCTACTATTTTTATAGTTAATTTAAGACACTTACTCATGAGCTCTACTTTATCTCCTTTTTTTAATAAGTGTAGTAAAAAGTTTTTATTGTTTTTTTCATCAGAAATTACAGATGAATCTTTTGCTATTAACCTTATGAAATTTAAAGAGGAACATTGGACTCCCAAAAGGGCTATGATAGTAAATATTATTTCTCATATTACTTGGATATTAAGTAATGTAATAGGTGCTGTAACAGGATCAATATTTAATTTTAATGATGTTATTGTTAATTTTGTTCTTACATCTATGTTTATATGCTTATTATGCTTACAGCTTAAAGGGGGTATATATGTACTTTGTGCTATATTATCAGGAATTATTGCCATTTCACTATCTTTAGTTATGAATAATAATTTATATGTAATTATAGCTACTTTAGGTGCTGCAACTATATGCTATTTTATTGAAAAGTTTCTAAAGAAAAGGAAGGTGAATTAAAATGAAAATTACTACTCTTAATGTTTACCTGCTTATCTTTGGTACTGCTATTTGTACTTATATTCCTCGTGCACTTCCTATGGTTTGTTTAGCTGGTAAAGAACTGCCACAGTGGCTTAAAGATTGGATGAAGTTTATTCCCGTTGGAATATTTGCAGCATTAATTTGCCCTGATATTTTTACTAATAATAGAGAAATATACATAAGTTTAGATAATATAAAATTATTAGCTTCTATGGTAGTTCTTGTAGTATCTTTAAAAAAGAAATCCTTAGGTCTTTCTATTTTAGTAGGAGTTATTACAATTGCTATACTTAATTATATATAACAATAAAGCCAACAAGTTAAAACTCTTGTTGGCCTTATTATTATTTAACTTTTCTTTTACTGTGATTTATTCCTATAAATAATATTATTCCACATATAGCTATAAAAAATATAAAGGATTGTATATATGGTACAAAATTATAACTTCCACCTGTCCAAAAATCTAGAAAATCACAGCTCATATAAGTTGTTGGCAATAGGTATGCTATACTTCTTAACAACTTTGGAAAGTCATCTGGTTGAACTCCAAATACACCACTTAAAATCATTATTGCAAAATAAATTGTCATTGTAACTCCAAAGGTTATACTAAACTTTTTAAAATATAATGATATTCCATGTGCTGCAATAAATAATGCTAATGTTAATAAATATATTGAAATTAAACTTATAATTAATGCTTTTAAAGTTGGAATTTTTATATCTAACACTAACGAATCTACTAAAGTATATAACCCTAATGATAATGTAACTACAATTAAATTTGCAGTTATTTTTGCTATTAGTATACTTTTTTGATTATATCCAAATAACTGTAATCTTGTTGGTATATCTTTTTCAAGTTCTTGAGAAAATAATGCTGGATATCCTATAAAAATTGTTGCAAGTGGAATTATTATTGAACATGTAATAAACACTTGAGATACAATTGTTGATTTTATAGAGTCTGGTACATCTTTTGTAGTAATAGTTCCAATTAATATAGAAAGTACTATTGGGAAAAACACTCCAAAAAATATAGTCATAAAATTACCTACTAAATTTCTCAATTCATATTTTACTAAATTTAAATTAAACAGCTTTGTATTCATTATTATTCCCTCCTTTAAAGTTTTCCTTTGCATTAATAGACATTATTTCTATATCATTATCACTTCTTTTAAAGTTTATATTTTCTTTAATTAATAATTTAATAATCTCTATTTCTTCTTCTTCATTTAAACAAGAAATTGCAATTAAATGCTTTGGAGCACTTATTCTTGGGAATTTTTTTGTAACTAATTCATTTTTCATATTATTTTCAAGAATAATTATTGATTTTCCACAGTACTTCTTAAATAACTGTTCTCTTTCTCCAAAATCAACAACTTCTCCTTTTTCAAGTATTAATATTTTATTTGCTAGTTGTTCTAATTCTTCATAGTAATGAGATACTAAACATATAGTAGACTTTTTATTTTCATACCATTTTGCTATTTTCTCCATTAGTTGTTGACGTGTTTCAAAATCTAGCCCTGAAGTTACTTCATCAAAAAATACTAAAGGTGTATCCTGCATAAGAACTAATATAATTGTTAATCTTTGCTTTTGTCCTCCTGATAAGTTACTAAATCTTTTATTAAGGCATCCTTCAAAATTAAAGAACTCTATTAATTCTTGAAGCTTAGTATTTTTCTTTATTTTTGTATTTAAAATTGCCTCCATTATAGTTTTTATTGGCATAGTTTCAACATAATTATTTTCTTGCATATGAGCTGATATTTCTTCTAACTTTAAGTTTGTAGTAATTCTTCCATTATATTTAGTAAGGCCTAAAATAGATTTTACTAAGGTGCTTTTTCCTGCTCCATTAGAACCTATAATACCTATTCTATCTCCCTCTTCAAAGGTTATTGGTGATTTTATTGATAATGCAACATTTTTACCATATTTAACTTCTAAATTATTAATTGTTAACATAACTCTCTCCCCCATAACTAATCTATGGGTAAATTATACCAAGTTAATATGAATTTCATATGAAGATAATGTGTAGATTTTTACTTGTTAAAAATAATTTTTGCTTCTACTCCATTTTCTATATTTATAATTTCTACATTATAATTTAAAAGCTTCGTATAATAAGAAACTATATAAAGTCCTAATCCATGTCCTTTTTCCTTATTATTTCCACATACAAAAGGTTCAAAAATATTTTGTAATACTTCTTCATCTATTAATACACCATAATTTTTAATACTTAAAGTATCTTCTTTTATTTCTATGTCTATAACTCCATTTTCCTTAGAATACTTTATTGCATTAGAAATTAAATTATCTATTACTTTAAACATTAAATTTTTGTCGCTTTTTAATATATACTTATTTACATTACTTTTTATAGATAAATTACTTTTACTAATTTGAATATTATGTGAAATTAAGCACTCATCTATTAATTCTTTAATATCTATATTTTCTTCAATAAAATCATTACTATTATTTAAACTTAAAATATTATCAATAATCTTTCTCATAGATAATAATTGTTCTTTTACTTGTGGAAGATATGTTTTTGTATCTTTATACTTTCCTATTTCATTTATCATTCCATCTATAAGAAGCATACTTGCTGCAACAGGTGTTTTTAATTGATGAGATGATGCTCTTAAAAATACCTCTTGTTTTTTATTTTGTTGTTTTAAATCATTATTTTTATTTTCTAGTTCTTTAAAATTATCTCTTAACTTAAAATATAAATCATTAAGAGTTTCTCCAAGTGTTGCTATTTCATCATTTCCTTCTATTTTTATACCCTCTATATCCTTATTAATGTTCTCTCTTATATAAACTGCTTGATTTACTAACATTTCTATTGGATTTACTATAGTTCTTGAATAAATAATTGTAGATATTAATATTATTAAAACTGAAACAGCAAAGATCATTGGAAGGCTTTGAAATACTATAGGTCTTATTTCTCCTATTTGAGGCGTTATTACAGGTAAATAAGATATTACTATGTCTTCATTATTAATAGTCATAGCTATATAATTGGTATAATAACTCCCCCCTTGATATATACCTGCTTCAATAATTACAAAATTATCTGATATAATATGTGTCTTTGAATACTCTCCTTTAAAATTTTTATAATCATCACTTTCTAAAACTTCAAAATCTATTAAAGTGTTATTATATTCAAACTTACTTTTTAACACTTCTAATACATCTTCAACATTAAAATTACTTTCCTCAATATCTTCTACATTATTTAAATAATATCTATATCTATTTAATATATCTATTAATTCATTATCCTTTAAAGTAACCTTAAAACTTTTTAATTTATTAGCAATAATTATATTATTACCTTCATTAGGTATTTTAATAGTTACTGTAGCCATTGGATTTTTAGGTGATATATTTTTATAACTTCCTTCTTTAATATATATCTCCTGTACTTCTTTTATAGAATTTAAATTTTCCTTACTAACATAATCTACATATAATGAAGGCA
>JAFADP010000184.1 GCA_023424785.1 Bacillota bacterium | reverse complement strand
TATGCAAATGTTCCTGATGCTAATACTGTTGCTGCTACTAATAAAGCTGCTATTACTTTTCTTTTTCTTTTGATCATAAATAAATCCCCTACCTTTATACAAATTATATTTATTAATAAAAAATAATTATCACTTTGTAATATTTTTCTTTACTACACTTTTATTTTATAGGAAATTATGACATTTTTCAATTCCTTTTTATATTTTTTGTGATTTTTTTCAATCTATGTCGATGTTTATACTATTTCTTATAATTTTCTATTATAATGAGATTTTGTTTTATCATCTTAAGGTAATTCTAAAGCATAATTATGATTTTATTTAAAATATATCTATAAAAACTTAATTAAGCGTTAATTTTTTATACAAAAAAGGTGAAGAATTAAATTCCTCACCTTTTAAAATATAATAATTAATTTTTAAGTTATTGATGTAATCTTCTTATTATTTTATATACCACTACATTCTCCATTATCATAGGAGAATTATATGCAAAAAAGATTATTCCATCTGTTGGTGCTTCAATTTGTGATATTACTTCCCCTTCGTATGGATCTAATATTTCTCCTATTATATCTCCTCTCTCTATAGAATCTCCTGGATTTTTTATTCTCTTATATATTCCTGCTTTGTCTGTTCTTACTGACATTAAGTCTTCTTCTTCTAATATACTTGCTATATATCCACTATGAACTGTATATTTTTTTAATATTCCCATTCTTTTTAAAAACCTTAAAACTGATACTACTGCATGCCTTGCTGATTGTTCATCTATTTTATCTGTACAATTTGTATAAATAGAAAAAGCATTGGTATTCCATAACTGCCAATTATAATTTAATGTTGTTGTATCTATAGGCTTTGGATTTCTCATTACTACATATTCTAATCCAAAAAGGTTTGCAAGACTTGGACTTGAATATTCTGTTTTCATCATTCTTACATGTGGTATAAAATCTCCTGGCATATAAAAACTTGCAAATTGTATACCATAACTATAATCTTTTACCTCTTCAAATACTCCTGCTGCTATTCTTTGAGTTGTTTCTCCTTTTATATATCCTGGAAACATCCTGTTTATATCTGTATCATCTATTGGCCAGAATCTTTTTTCTATATTCATTGAGTATTGATTTACTGATGGTATAACTAGTATTTCATTATCTGGATTTATAGCACCCCTATCTTCAAGTTTTTTTAGTTCCTTTATTAATTGAGAGCATATATATAGTTGTTGTACTTCATTACCTCTTAATGCACCTACTATACATGCTGCTTTTTCTCCACGTCCAAATTTATATCCTGTAATTCTTAAATCATCTCTATAAGGTGACTTTAATGAGTATAAAACTTCCTTTCTCATTATTTTACACCTCCTATTATTCTAGCAATTAATGAACCTTCATAAACTATTGGATATTCCCTTAAAGTAAATACCATTCCGTCACATGGAGCTTCTACTTTATGTAAAACTTCACCTGTAACAGCTTTTAAAATATCTCCTATATGTTCTCCTTTTTTAACATTATCCCCATGTTTTATTTTAGGAACAAATACTCCTGAAGCTTCTGCATTAACAAAACCTACTTCATCATTTCTTGAAATTATAGGTTCTTTTACTTCCTCTACCGGTCCAGTCCATATTCCCATACTTTTCATAAGGTTTAATAATCCCTTAACTAACTGATTACCATAAGCTTGTGTTATTCTCATTCCAACACCCATTTCAACTACTAGTGTTGGTACACCTATAGAGTTTAAACTATGTGCTAAAGTAGATTCTAAAACTGTTGCTGCAGCATGTACCCATATAAAATCTATATTTAACATTTTGGCATAAGGAACCAACCTATCTGCTGTTTGTTCACTTATTCTAACTTGTGGTATTTCCATTAGAAATATATTACTTGAATGAATATCTACACACATATCTGCTCCTAATATGTCATCAATTATTTTAGATGCTACATACTCTGGCATAGCTCCTTCTTTATCTCCAGGAAATATTCTATTCATATCTAAATCAAACATAGGAATACCTCTACTTATAGAGTCTATTCCTAATGGATTTAATGCTGGATATATATCTACTATTCCTTTTAAATATTGCTTATTTTCATTTATTATTCTATTTATTTCATAACATACATATTGTCCTTCAAGTTCATCACCATGAGTTCCTGTTACTATACATATTCTTTTTTCATTTCCACTTATTTTTTCTGGCTCTATGGTATTCTTTATTATTTCCATCTTCTCATCAACAGGAAGACCTATTGATACTACCCTTTTTACCATTTTATTATCCTCCATACTCCTCTACATTTACATAAATCTCTTGATTTTGTGTTGTAAATCCTTTAAAAATCCCCTTATCTATAATGCAGTCTTCATAATCTCTTCCATTAGATATTTTTATATAATAATCATCTACAACCTTATTATGTGTTGGATCAATTCCGTACCAATATCCATTATCATATATTTCTACCCATGCATGAGTTTCACCCTCACCTATCATCATTCCTACTACATATCTTGAAGGTATATTAAACTTTCTACATAAAGCAATAAGTATATGAGCATAGTCTTGACAAACCCCCATCCCTAACCTCATTGCTTCTTTTGCTTTTGTATCTATATTTGTTACTCCAGATTTATATTTAAAGTTATCATATAATAAATCCATTAAAAACATTGCCCTTTGAAGGTCTGTCCCTTTAAATGGCATTGCTTTCAAATACAACTCTTCCATAGACTTATCAAATTCTGTGTACTTTGAAGTATACTTATATATAGGATTAATACTATCTTGTATATAACTATTTCTATCTACCCAAGCTATACCTGTTACATTATATTCAAAATTCTTATGTGGAGCATTACAATGCCCCACATACATAATATTCCCAAATCCATCTGTAGTCTTATTTAAAGCTTCTACTGGATTCACATTAAACTCTAATGAATATATTTTCTGATTATGTTCACTTTTTGGGACACATCTTAAAGAAAAAAAATGTTCTCTTACCTCATCTTTAAAAGTTAAAGACATTGTATAAGTAAACCTTAATTTTTTCATTATATCACCTCAAGTACCTTACTTAAGTTACCTACTATAGTAAAATAATTATTCTTTAATACCTCTTCAT
>JAFADP010000141.1 GCA_023424785.1 Bacillota bacterium | reverse complement strand
TTCCTGGTAAGCTTAACTTAAAAGTTTGAGCTCTTCTAGAATCTCTTTTTGCTCTATATGTCTTTCTAGCTGGATTTCCCATTATTACACCTCCTTATTCCCCAAACAACTCTCTAAGCTTTGCAAGCCTAACATCAACATCATAATCTAAACAACTACAATTTTCAAGGTTTTTATTTACACCGCATTGAGAACATAGTCCCTTACAGTCTTCCTTGCAAAGTCTTTTGATAGGTAAGGTTGAAATAATACTATTTTCAATAATCTCGGTAATATCTAGTGTATCACCATCTACAAACATAATTTCCTCATTTTCAAGTTCCTTATTGTTTGTAAACCTTTCTTCTATATCAATATCTATTGGATAGATAAAGGCATCTAAGCATCTAGAACAATTTAGCTTTAGCTTAGTTTTTATAGAAGCATTTATTACTATAACATCATTTTCTGATATTGCAACCCCTTCTACACAAACTTTTTCAATTGCTCTAATTTCTTCTCCTTCGAATTCAAATGGTTCTAACTCGAATGATAAAGATATTTGTTTCTTTCTGTTCTTTTTAGATAGCAAATCTGAAAAATTAATTATCATATCTTAAGCTCTGGATATAATCCTCATACCTTCAAGGTACATTATACACTATGTATAGCTTGAGCCAAAGCGATATTTCACTCCTCGCTAAAATTTACTGAATTCAAACACAATTTATTATATAAAGGTCGACATTAAAAGTCAAGCTTTATTATACAAATTACTTTTGTATTAATTCTAAAGTATCTCTAGCAATCATTAATTCTTCGTTAGTTGGTATAACAAAAGCTTTAACTTTGCATCCTGGTTTAGATATTTCTCTTATCTTACCTCTAACATTGTTAGCTTCTTTATCTACTTCTACTCCTAAGAATTCTAATCCTTTTAGACACTCTTCTCTAGTTTCTGGTCCATTTTCTCCTACACCAGCAGTAAATACTATAGCATCTACTCCACCCATTATAGCAGCATATGATCCGATTGTAGCTCTTACTTTGTATTCAAATACTTTAAGTGCTAATATAGCTCTTGGATCTTTATCTTTGAATGCTCCATCTTCAATATCTCTGAAATCTGAGCTAATTCCTGATACTCCAAGAACTCCTGACTTCTTATTCATTAAGTCATTAACTTCATCAACTGATAATCCTTCTTCTTTCATTAAGAAAGTAACTATTGCTGGATCGATGTTACCACATCTTGTACCCATAGCTACACCTTCAAGTGGAGTGAATCCCATTGAAGTATCAACTGATACACCATTCTTAACAGCACATAAACTTGCACCATTTCCTAAATGACAAGTGATTATTTTTAAATCTTTAATATCTCTTCCCATAACTTCAGCAACTTTTTGTGAAACATACTTATGTGAAGTTCCGTGGAATCCATATTTTCTTATTCCATGTTTCTTGTATAACTCATATGGTAAAGCATATATGTATGCTTCTTCTGGCATAGTTCCATGGAAAGCAGTATCAAATACAGCTACCATTGGAGTGTTTGGCATTAATTCTTCACAAGCATTTATTCCTATCATGTTTGCTGGATTGTGAAGTGGTGCTAATTTAAAGCATTCTTCTATATATGATTTAACTTCAGCATCAATTATAACAGACTTATTATACTTTTCTCCACCGTGTACAACTCTGTGTCCTACTGCTGAAATTTCATCCATTGAAGAAATAACGCCGTTTTTCTCATCAACTAAAGCTTCTAAAACTAACTTTATAGCATCTTTGTGATCTGCCATTGGTTGCTTTACTATATATTTGTCTCTACCTTCAACTTTTTGAGTTAAAACAGAACCTTCAATTCCTATTCTTTCAACTAATCCTTGTGCTAGCGATTCTTCTGTTGTCATATCGATTAATTGATATTTAAGTGAAGAACTTCCACAGTTTATAACTAATACTTTCATTTTTGAACACCTCTTAAAACTATTTAATTTTACTATTTTGCATTTTGAGCTTGTGCTTGCACTGCAGTTAATACTACAACATTAACGATATCTTCTGAGTTACATCCTCTTGATAAATCGTTAATTGGCTTTGCAAATCCTTGACACATTGGTCCTATAGCCTCTGCTCCTGCAAATCTTTGAACTAATTTGTATCCAATGTTTCCTGATTGTAAATCTGGGAATATTAATACATTTGCTTTACCAGCAACTTTACTATTTGGTGCTTTTTGAGCTGCAACACTTTCTACTATAGCTGCATCTAATTGTAATTCACCATCTATTAATAAGTCTGGTCTTAATTCTTTTGCAAGTTCTGTTGCCTTTCTAACCTTGTCAACCATTTCATGATCAGCACTTCCCATTGTTGAAAATGATAACATCGCAACTCTTGGCTCTACTTTGCAAAGGTTACGTGCTGTATCAGCAGTTGCAATTGCAATAGCTGCTAATTGTTCATAATTTGGATTTGGATTAACAGCACAGTCTGAGAATAATAACATTCCATTTTCTCCGTACTTAGATCCTGGTACCATCATGATAAAGAA
>JAFADP010000124.1 GCA_023424785.1 Bacillota bacterium | reverse complement strand
TTAAATCTACATCCTGGTGCTGGATCTATTGGAGATGGAATATCTCCTTCAAGAGTTATTCTCTTATTTTCCTTACATGCTATAGGATCTGGTATTGGAACTGCAGATAAAAGTGCTTGTGTATATGGATGCTTTGGCTTCATATATACATCATCACTTGGTCCTTTTTCTACCATTCTTCCTAAGTACATAACCCCAATATGTGTAGATATATGCTTAACCATTGAAAGGTCATGAGCTATAAAAAGATAAGTTAATCCTAATTCTTCTTGTAGCTCTTCAAGCATATTAATAACTTGTGCTTGTATTGATACATCTAGTGCAGATATTGGTTCATCACAAATAATTAAATCTGGTTGAACAGCAAGTGCTCTAGCAATACCAATTCTTTGTCTTTGTCCACCTGAAAATTCATGTGGATATCTATTTATATGAGAACCATTTAAACCTACTCTTAAAAGTAAATCAGTAATTCTATCTGTTCTCTCTTTACCTTTATATAATCCATGAATATCAATTGCTTCACCTATAATATCTCCAACTGTCATTCTTGGATTTAGTGATGCATATGGATCTTGGAAAATCATTTGCATATTTTTTCTTAATGAAACCATTTCTTTAGGAGACTTTTTAGCTATATTTTCCCCTTTAAATATAATATCTCCTGATGTTGGTTCATAAAGTTTTAATATTGTTCTTCCAGTTGTAGTTTTACCACAACCTGATTCCCCTACTAGACCTAATGTTTCTCCTTTATTTATAGTAAATGAAACCCTATCAACTGCTTTTAAATAAGAAGTCTTTTTAAACATACCTTTTTTAACAGGGAAGTATTTACATAAATCTTTAACTTCTAATACAACTTCTTTATTATCCATTGTTCTTCCCTCCTAAATTAATTGGCGATTCAACTTTTGGTGCATTTTCGTGACATAACCAACATGATGCATTGTGTCCCTCATTAACCTTAAACATAGGTGGTTGCTTTTCAAGACAAATTTTCATTGAATATTTACATCTTGCAGCAAATGCACATCCAACTGGTGGTTTTAATAAATCTGGTGGTTGTCCATCAATTGGTTCAAGTTTTTCTTTAACAGTACTCTTTGGATTAGGAACACTATTTAAAAGTCCCCATGTATATGGATGTCTGCTTCTATAGAAAATATCTTCTGCACTTCCCTCTTCTGCTACCTTTCCACCATACATTACTGTAATTCTAGAACAAAGATCTGCAACTACTCCTAAATCGTGAGTTATTAATATTATTGATGTATTGAATTTTTCTTTTAAATCTTTCATTAAATCAAGAATTTGTGCTTGAATTGTAACATCAAGAGCTGTTGTTGGCTCATCTGCTATTATAAGCTTTGGATTACAAATTAAGCTCATAGCAATCATAACTCTTTGTCTCATACCACCTGAAAACTCATGTGGATATTGCTTCATTCTTGCTTCAGGACTTGGAATTCCTACTAATGCTAACATTTTGATAGCTTCTTCCCAAGCTTCCTTTTTATTCATACCTTTATGTTTCATTAGTGGTTCTATTAATTGATTTCCTACAGTAAAAACTGGATTTAAAGAAGTCATTGGATCTTGGAATATCATTCCTATATCATTCCCTCTTATAGCTTCCATTTCTTTTTCCGTAGCATTTGTTAGCTCTTTACCATCAAAGTGAATTTCTCCACCTGCTATTTTAGCATTATCAGCTAATAATCCCATTATTGTCATCATGGTTACAGATTTACCACAACCTGATTCACCAACTATTCCTAAGGCTTCTCCCTTTTCTAAATTAAAAGATACACCTCTTACGGCTTGTACTTCTCCAATATGAGTTTTAAAGGAGGTTTTAAGCTCTTTAACTTCTAATAATTTACTCATATTATTTCCTCCTATCTTCTATTCTTTGGATCTAGAGCTTCTGATAATCCATCTCCAAGTAAATTAAATGCTAATATTACCAAGCATATTACTACTGATGGGAATAGTAATTGATATGGATAAACATAAATAGTTCTCATAGCATTATTAGCTAAAGTTCCTAATGATGCTAGTGGTGGATTTATACCAAGTCCAATAAAACTTAAGAATGCTTCTGTAAATATAGCTTGAGGTATTAATAAAGTTAATGTAACTATTATTGACCCTAAACAGTTTGGTAATAAGTGTTTAAATAATATTCTTACCTTACTTGCTCCTAATGCAGTTGCAGCTAATACAAATTCTTGTTGTTTTAATTGAAGAACATCTCCTCTTACTATTCTTGCCATGTTAATCCAATAAGAAATTGACAATGCAAGAATAATTGATGTTATACCGCTAGATTTTCCTTCTGGATTATATGTAAATGCCATTATTAATACAACATATATAACTGTTGGTATTGAATATAAAATATCAACAATTCTCATCATAATGTTGTCAACTACACCACCAAAAAATCCTGCAACAGAACCATAAATAACTCCTATAATTAAGTTAATAAATGCTGCTACAAAAGCTATTATTAGTGAATACTTAGTTCCATAAAGCACTCTTACAAATAAATCTCTACCTAATTCATCTGTACCAAATATATGTTGTGCTGAAGGTTTGGCGTTTGCATTTGCTAAGTTTGTAGTTGAAAAATCGTATCCAAATACCTTATTCATAAATATTGGTCCAACAAATGCTAATAATATAATTACTACTAGCAGAACCAATGAAATTAATGCTAACTTATTACTTTTAATTCTCCTCCAAGTATCTGCCCAATAACCAATACTAGGTCTAATGACAGCATCTTGCTTTTTCTCTTCTTCAGTTAGAGGAGTAAATAACTCTTTATCTAAATTTTCCATTATTACCATCCCCCTCAATTAATCTTCTAGTTTAATTCTTGGATCTATTACTGCATATAATAAATCAACAATTAAGTTACATATTATTATTAATGTACAATAAAAAGCAACTAAGCCTAAAACTGTTGAATAATCTCTATTGGTTACTGATGAAACAAATTCATTCCCAAGACCAGGTATTGCAAATACTGTTTCAACTATAAATGAACCTGTTAATATTGCTGCAACTAGTGGTCCTAAATATGTAACTATAGGAATAAGGCAATTTCTTAAGGCATGCTTAAACACAACCTTTTTCCTACTTAATCCTTTTGCCTTTGCTGTTCTTATAAAGTCTGACTTCATAACATCAAGCATTTTATTTCTAGTAAGTCTAGTTATAAATGCTAATGAACTACCACAAAGTGCAAGTACAGGCATTATATAATTTTCAGGTCTATTTAATCCTGTTGCACCAATTAACCTCCACTTAACTGTAAAGAAATAAATTAGTACTGCCCCTATAACAAAGCTTGGAATTGTAACACCTAATGTTGATATTACCATACATACTCTATCTGGCCACTTATTAGCTTTAAGAGCTGCTACTATTCCAAATAAAACTCCTAATACAACAGATACTACTACAGTTACAATACCAAGCTTAGCAGAAGCAGGTAATGAAGTTGTTATTGTATCTGTTACAGCTTTTCCCCTATAAATCATAGATTGTCCAAAATTACCTTTTAATAAATTCTTCATATACATTGTATATTGTTCACTTAAAGGTTTATCTAATCCATATTGTTCTTCTAAGCTAGCTTGTACTTCTGGAGTTATTGTCTCACTAGTAAATGGACCTCCTGGCATCAAACGTACTAAGAAGAATGTTAATGATATAACTACCCAAATTGTTAAAATACTTGTTAATATCCTCTTACTTATGTACTTAAACATATTTCGTCC
>JAFADP010000117.1 GCA_023424785.1 Bacillota bacterium | reverse complement strand
TCTATTTCATTAACAGGAAGTACAAGTGCAAATCTTACATATCCTTCACCTAAAGAACCAAAGGCACTTCCTGGAGTGCAAATAACACCACTTTTCTCCATAAGTTCTATACAAAAATCATAAGAGTTATTAAATTCATTTGGGATTTTTGCCCATACAAACATACTTCCCTTACTATTCTTAACATTCCATCCAATGTTTCTTAATCCACTGCAAAGAGCATTTCTTCTTCTTTCATATTCTATACAATGTAACTTTACACTATCTTGAGGACCAGTTAAAGCTGCAATAGCTGCATATTGTATAGGAAGGAATATACCATAATCTATTTGTGAACGTAGTATTTTAAAATGTTTTATTATTTCATTATTTCCTAGAACAAAAGAAATTCTTGCACCTGTTATATTATAAGATTTAGAAAGAGAGTAAAATTCAACTCCTACATCCTTTGCACCTTCATGACTTAAAAAAGATCTTCCAATATTACCATCATAAATAATATCAGAATAAGCATTATCATGTATTATTATAATATTATTTTCCTTAGCAAATGTTATTAACTCATCATAAAATTCATATGGTGCTATAGCACCTACTGGATTAAGAGGATAAGAAACTACCATCATTTTAGCTTTACTTAAAACTTCTTTTGGAATTTCATTTAACTTAGGCAAATAGTTATTTTCCTCTTTTAAATCATAAAAATATAGTTCTGCTCCAGAAAGATAAGGTCCTATCTCAAATATAGGATAACCTGGATTAGGAACTAAAACCACATCTCCTTTATTACATAATGAAAAACTTATATGAGTTAAGCCTTCTTGAGAACCATAAATAGACATTATTTCATCTTTAGTAAGACTTACATTAAAACGTTCTTTATAAAAGTTAATTACAGCTTCTAATAGCTGAGGTAAATCATTTAAAGCATACTTCCAATTATTTGGATCTTTAGATGCTTCACATAATGCCTCCATAACATGAGGATCTGGTTTAAAATCAGGAGTTCCTACAGAAAGGTTGTACACCTTCTTTCCTTTATTAATTAATTCTTGTTTTTTTTCATCTAGAATATTAAATATTCCAGTATTAAAATAATCTAAATTATTAGAGAATTGAAAAATCATTACACTTACTCCTTTGTATTACATAATATGTATAATTATACCACTAAATATGTATATATAAAACCTAAATCATTGACAATTAATAATGGTATGGTAAAATGTGTATATAATATTAATTAAGGAGTTTATATAAAGAAAAAGGAGATCCTGACTATGAGTAATATACCAAAGGTTATACATTATTGTTGGTTCGGAAATAAGAAAAAACCTAAAATAGTAAGGGAATGTATAGAGTCTTGGAGAGTAAATTTACCTGATTACGAACTTATAGAGTGGAATGAAAATAACTTTAATATTGAAGAATTTGAGTTTACAAGGGAGGCATACAAAAATAAAAAGTGGGCCTTTGTATCAGATTATTGTAGAACATGGGTGTTATATAACTATGGTGGAGTTTATTTAGATACAGATATGGAAGTAGTAAAAAATATTGATGCAATATTAAATCAGAAATCTTTTTTAGGTGTTGAAGGTAATGGGGAAATAAATGGAGCTATATGGGGATGCTCTAAGGAAGATCCTTTTGCAAAAGCCGTTTTAGATTATTATAATTCATTAAAATTTGAAGAATTAAAAAAGAATCCTATTAATTTAACTATTCCAAAAATATTAACAAAGATTGCAAAAAAAGAAGGCTTTAAAGATGGACAAGAGATAGAACATATAAATGAAGTAACTATATATCCAAAGCAATATTTTTATCCTAAGTATTATTGCTGGGAGCAAGCAATAATTACAAATAAAACATATACTATACATCATTATGAAGGGTCATGGAAGAGTATGGGAGTAATTTTTGTTGAAAAAATTAAAAAGTTATTAATAGATATATTTGGATATGATAAGGTTTGTAATCATAGTAAGAAAATTAAAGAACAAGCAGAAAATAAATAGATAAAAGGTAGATTTTATTAAGTTATAGTAAAATCTACTTTTTTTATGATAAATTGGTTGACATAATATGGTCTTTAAAATACTATTGTATTATACAAATAGTACAACAGTAAATATGGGGGTTAAAATGCTTGAAATAACGAATTTAACAAAAAAATTTAAAAAATTTGATGCAGTTAAAAATCTTAATTTAGTTGTAAATGAAGGGGAAATAGGAGTACTTGCAGGACCTAATGGAGCAGGAAAATCCACTACAATTAAGTGTATTGCAGGACTTTTAAGATATGATGGTGAAATAAAAATTGGGGGATATCATAATAAGTCTATAAAGGGTAAAAAACTCTTTTCTTATGTACCTGAACTTCCAGGGTTATTTCCTTTATTGACAGTAAAAGAACATATGCATTTTATTGCAAAAGCTTATGGATTAGATGATTATGAAGATTATGCAAATGAGTTATTTGAAATATTTGATTTAAGTGATAAAACTTATAAGTTTGGTTCAGAGTTATCTAAAGGAATGCAACAAAAACTTAGTATTTGTTGTGCTCTTATAACAAAGCCAAAATTAATATTATTTGATGAGCCTATGATAGGGTTAGATCCTAAAGCTATAAAAGAGTTAAAGAATTTAATGATTAGGCTTAAAAGTGAAGGTGTATCAATAATTGTAAGCACCCACCTTTTAGATTCTGTAGATGAAATATGGGATAGAATAGTAATTATGGACAAGGGTAATATTAAGTTATCTAAAACAAAGGAAGAGGTTGAAAATGAATTTAAAGAAACAGGAGAAACTTTAGAAGATATTTTCTTTAAAACTACAGAGGGGGAAAAGTAATGGGGGCTTTTACTTATTTATTAAAGAGAAATTGTATTAATTATATTAAAAGTTTTAAACATAAACCTTCAAGAGCTTTACCATTTTTATTTTATGGATTTTTTCTTGTAATAATGGTTATTTCTTTCTCTATGGCAAGTAAAGAACCTAATTATTCGAATCCAAAGTATTTTATTGGAGTAAGTACTATATCATTAATTATAATTTTTCTACTTATTATATATAATGGCATTATGAGAAAAAACTTTAGATATAATATGAGTGATGTAAACTTAATATTTACAGCACCAATAAAAAGTCAAAATGTATTATTATATGGATTTATAAGAGAAGTTTCTTATGTATTTGCTTTTTCATTGTTTATACTTTTTCAAATTCCTAATTTAGCTTTAAACTTTAAGTTTGTTAAATATGGATTAGTAGCATTTGTTTTTTGTTTATTATTATTCTTTATTACATTATCTTTTATTTCATTACTTATGTATGGAATTTTTTCAAGATTTAATAATTTAAAGAAAGGTGCAGAAAGAATAGTAAAGGTTTTAGCTATATTAATTGTTGGAGGATTTACACTATATATTTATACTAAAAGTAATGGTGATTATTTTAATTTTTCAATAGGGTTATTTAATAAAGAGTTTTGGAATGTCATACCTATAGTTGGATGGATTAGAAGTATAATAATACAATGTTTTAATGGTTTTAATTATAGTTTTATTTTATACGTTGTAGCATTTATACTTTCATGTATATTATGTGGGTTTATTCTTTATAAATTAAATATTGATTTTTATGAAGATGCTCTTCCATCAGCAGAACAAAATGAAGTTGCTCAAAGCTTTAAAAATAGTGGATATGATCAAAATAAACTTCAAAATATAAATGTTAAAAAACGTAAGCCTTTATTTGCAATAAGAAAAGTTGAATATAATTATTCTGGTAAGTATGCAAAAGCAATATTTTTTAGACATTTATTAGAATGTAGAAAGAGTGGATTTGGATTTATAGATTTATTTTCATTAATATATTTATTAATATCTTTATTTATAGGGTATAAGGGTATTCCAATTGAAGCTTTACTAGGTATTGGAATTTATTTAATGTTTTTAACAATTTATGCTGGAAAATGGTCTATGGATTTTAATAGTCACTTTATATTTTTAATTCCAGCAAGAAGTGAAGAAAAATTATTTTACTCAACTTTAATATCAATAATTAAATATGGTGTAAATGCATTAATATTATTTTTACCATGTAGTATTTTAATAAAAGCAAATCCTATAACAGTTATATTATGTATGGTTTCATATATATCATTTGGAGCAGTAGCTACTTATGGTGCAGTATTAAATTATAGGCTATTTGATAGAGTTTCTAATTCAATGATGAAGGGTATATTTATGATGATAACATTATTTATTTATATTTTACCAGGTGTTATTGGAGGAATTATTTTAAGTTTATTTTTTAAGGTTTTTGGGGAGTATTCATTATATATTTCTTTTATACTTTATAATGCTTTAGCGTCATTGGTTATAATACATTTTGCTAAAACTGTATATGATAGAGTTGAGATTTAAGAGTAGGGGATATTATATAAATATTTATATAATATCTTCTTTTATTTTGGAAAATAGTGTAGTAAATATGTTAAAATTATAATAAATATTAATAGGAGTTAAGAAAGAAGTAATGAATGAAGAAGAATTTCTAAGTAGTTATAAAATAACACAATATGAAAGACCAAGTGTTACAAATGATGTTTTAATTTTTACAACTGAAGATAAAAAAGAAGAAAACTTAAGAAAAGTTCCTAGAAAAGGAATGCAAGTTTTATTAATAAAAAGACATGAACATCCATGCAAGAATAAGTGGAGTATTCCAGGTGGATTTGTAAAAATAGAAGAAGGTTTAAATGAAGGTGCATTAAGAAAGCTTAAAGAAAAAACAGGAATAGATAATGTGTATTTAGAACAGTTATATACTTTTGGAGAAATAAATAGAGATCCAAGAGGAAGAATAATAAGTGTAGGAAATATGGCTCTTATATCAAAGGAATGCATTAAATATAATGAATATTATAATAATAAAGAAAATAAATGGTTTTGGGTTAATAAAATATTAATCGATAAAGAAAATAATGAAAAAAACTTTGTGTACAAATATATTTTAAGTTTAGAATGTGAAGATATTGTTATAAAATATGAAGTAATAGAAGAAGTAGAAAAGAGTTTGATTCAAAAAAGTACTAAAACTTATAAACTATTAGAAGAAAGTAATACTGAATTAGCCTTTGATCATTATAAAATATTAGATATGGGTATTGATAGATTAAGAAATAAGGTAGAGTATACTCCCATAGCTTTTAATCTTCTTCCAAGATTATTTACTGTTAAAGAGCTTCAATATGTATATGAAGCAATAATGGGTAGAGAAATTTTAAATTTTAGAAGAAAAATGGCAGATATGATAATAGAGACAGATGAAAAAATAGAAGGAAAACCTTTTAGACCAGCACAAGTATTTAAATACAATGAAAATTGGGAACATGAATTTTAGGAGAAAGAAAATGATTAACTATGAAGATGTAAAAAATGATAAAGAAATAAAAGTTTATATTGAAAAGGCAGATGAATCACTTAAAGCCTTAGGATATACAGAGCATAGTTTTGCTCATGTAACTAAGGTATCTGCAATAGCTAAACATATATTATTAACTTTAGGTTATGATGAAAGATTAGCAGAGCTTGCTCAAATTGCAGGATATTTACATGATATAGGTAATGTAATAAATAGAGTAGACCATGCTCAAAGTGGAGCTGTTATGGCATTTAGAATATTAGATAGATTAGGAGCAGATCCAGAAGAAATAGCAACTATTATTACAGCTATAGGAAATCATGATGAAGGTACAGCTGTAGCTGTAAATGAGGTGGCAGCAGCACTTATAATAGGTGATAAAACAGATGTTAGAAGAAGTAGAGTAAGAAATAATGATTTTTCTACTTTTGATATTCATGATAGAGTAAATTATGCAGTTGAAAAGTCCTCAACTTATTTTTCAGAAGATAAGAAATCTATTATTTTAGATATAACAATAGATACTGAAATATCATCAGTAATGGATTACTTTGAAATTTTCTTAGGAAGAATGTTGTTATGTAGAAAAGCAGCAGAAAAATTAAATATAAAGTTTGTACTTATTATTAATAATCAAAAGGTTATGTAAGACTAGATGTAAATTTATTATTATTTTCAGTAATAAATTTACATTTTCTATTGACAAAAAAAGGGATATGGCATATTATAATTACATAAAGTCAATTTGATATTATCTATGAGATTATTTGTGAGGGGATTATATGATATTAGTAAATAATAAAAAAGTGGAAATTAAGAAATTTCCTAATGGAGAGTGCTTAATTAAAAGTGAAGATATTGAAATAAAAGATGATAATGTTATTAAAATTAAGTTTGAAAATAATGAAGATATAACTAATTTAATATTTATAAAAAATTATTTAGATGAATTAAATTTACAAAGTAGTTTGGTTATACCTTATATGCCTTACAGTAGAATGGATAGAACAGAAGGAGTAACATTATTTACTTTAAAATATATGTGCAAAATAATAAATTCATTAAATTTTAAAAGTGTTACTATTTATGAACCACATTCAGATGTATGTGTAGCATTACTAGATAGAGTTAAGGTTATTAATATGAGTGCAAAAATTACTGAAGACCTTATAAAAGAATTAAACTTAGAAAACTTATATTTAGTTTTTCCAGATGCAGGAGCAGAAAAAAGATATTTAAAACAAATTTCATATAGTAAGGTTTTAACTTGTAGTAAAAAAAGAGATTTTAAAACTGGAAGAATATTAAGTTTAGATATAAATGGAGAAATACCACAAGGAGAATTTAATGCTATTATAGTTGATGATTTATGTTCAAAAGGTGGAACTTTTATGTTAAGTGGAGAAAAGCTTAAGGAAATTGGAGCAAAAGATATTTATTTAGTAGTAACACATTGTGAAAATTCTATATTTGAAGGAGAAATTTTAAAGACAAATGTAATAAAAAAAGTGTATACTACAGATAGTATTCTAAATAACAAACATGAAAAATTAATAATAAGAAGCATTATATAAAGGAGTAGATAAAATGAAAGATGTATTAGTAGTTGTAGATTATCAAAAAGATTTTGTAAATGGATCACTAGGTTTTAAAAAAGCAGAATCTTTAGAAGATGGAATTTATAATAAGGTAAAAGAATACTTAAGTAAAGGAAATAAGGTTATATTTACTTATGACACTCATAAAGAAAACTATTTAGAAACTAGAGAAGGAAAGAGTCTTCCAGTGCCACATTGTTATTTAGGAACAGAAGGACATGAACTTTATGGAAAGCTTAATGAATTTGTAAATGTAGAAAATACAATTCATATAAATAAAGGAGCTTTTGGAATAGCACCAGAAGATATGATTAAGCTTAAGGAAACTTTAGGAGATGTAGAAAATATAGAGATTTTAGGGGTTGTAACAAATATATGTGTAATAAGTAATGCAGTTACTTTCCAAACTTCATTTCCAAATGCAAATATAAAGGTAATTGGAAGTTTATGTGCAAGTTTTGATGATAATATGCATAATGAAGCATTAAATGTAATGGAAAGTTTTCAAATTAAAGTAGAAAGATAATAAATTAAGTATAAAAGGGTAGGGGGATATTATGACAAATCCATTATTGTTAACTGATTTTTATAAAACAATACATCATATGTGTTATGAAGAAAATATGACAAAGCTTGTTAGTTACTGGACACCAAGAATGTCTAGAAAAGAAAATATGAATAAAGTTGTTATGTTTGGTCTTCAGCCATTTATAAAGAAATATTTAATAGATTATTTTAATGATAACTTTTTTAATAAGAATAAAGAAGAGGTTGTAGAAGAATATAAAAGAGTTATTTCAAAAACTATGAGTCCTTTAGCAAGTGATACAAAGCATATAGAAAGTTTACACGACCTAGGATATTTACCTATTGAAATAAATGCAGTAGAAGAAGGGGAGAGAGTTAATATTAAAACTCCAATGATTGAAATAACTAATACTCATAAAGACTTTGCATGGCTTGTAAACTATTTAGAAACTCTTATGAGTTGTCATATATGGCAACCAATGACAAGTGCTACTATTGCATATAGATATAGAGAAATAATAGAAAAGTATTTTGCTTTAACAGAAGATAAGGCACCTATAAATAAAGCTTGTGGAGATTTTAGTATGAGAGGATTTTCTTCTCTTGAAAGTGCAGAAGTAAGCGGTGCTGGACATTTATTATCTTTTGTAGGAACAGCTACAATACCATCTATTTTATTTTTAGAAAAATATTATAATGCAAATGTTAATAATGAAGTTGTAGGTCTTGGAACTCCTTCTACAGAGCATAGTGTAATGTGTAGTTATGGACAAGATGAAGAGAGAGCATATAGAAGATTAATAAATGAAGTATTTCCAAGTGGAACTTTAAGTATTGTAAGTGATACTTATGATTATTGGAATATAATAACTAATCTTCTTCCAAAGTTAAAAGAAGATATATTAAATAGAGAGGGTAAAGTAGTTATAAGAGGAGATAGTGGAGATCCTGTTAAAATTATTTGTGGAGATGAAGAAGCAGAAGTAGGAAGTCCAGAATATAAAGGAACAGTAGAATTACTTTATGAAATATTTGGAGGAGAAATTAATTCTAAAGGATATAAGGTTTTAAATTCTCATATAGGAACAATTTATGGAGATAGTATAACTGTTGAAAGATGTGAAGCTATTTGTGAAGGATTATCTAAAAAAGGATTTAGTGTAGCTAATTGTACTTTTGGAATAGGATCATACACATATCAATATAATACAAGAGATACTTTTGGATTTGCGTTAAAAGCCACTCATGCAGTTATTAATGGAGAAGAAAGATTTATATTTAAAGCACCAAAAACTGATAATGGAAACTTTAAAAAATCTCAAAAAGGTATGTGTTATGTATATAGAAGTGGTGATGATATTTTATATAAAGATGAGTTAAGTATAAGTGAAAGAAATGAACTTAAAGATAATTTATTAAAGCCAGTATTTAAGAATGGAAAATTGTTAAGAGATTTTACATTAGAAGAAATAAGACATAAGTTACATCCAGAATTTTAGAATACAAAGGTTGTTTCATTCAAACAGCCTAAAATTTTAAAATTACTTAGTATCAAAAAGATAATATTTAAATGATTTAAAGTGAGATGATTTTTTTGTATTTGCCAAAAGAAATATTAAGTATGAATAGTCCTTATGAGCTATTTAAAACCTTTAATAAGGATATAAAAAAGGAATATATTGAACTAATGAAAATATATCATCCTGATTTACATTATAACTCTAAAATTTATGTGGATGTATGTACAAAAATAAATGAGTTATATAGAAAAGCATTAGAAGAACTTAATGAAGGTATAAGAATAGAAAAGAATTTAGTTAAATTAAAAGGTAATGATGGAAAGTCTTATTGTATGAAATATAACATTTGTCATACTTTCGAATTAGGAAAAATGTATATAGGTAATAATGCTGTTATGTACATTATGGAAGAGGAATATGAAGAAATGATTAATAACTATATAGAAAAAATACAAAGCATTAAATATGCGAATAAATGTATGAAGGAAGAATTTAATAAGTATATTCCAAAAATAATTAAAGTCTTAAAAATAAAGAGTAAGAGTATTTTAGTTATAGAAAAGGATGAGGATTTATATTTACTTAGAGATATTTTAGATTTTTATAAAACAATACCTTCAAGACATGGGGCATGGATATTAAATTCTTTATATAACATTGAGTGTTTTATTAACTTCAATAATATGAATCATAATGGAATAACACTAGATAATTATTTTATATCACCTAAAAATCATAGTGGAGCACTTCTTGGAGGGTGGTGGTATACAACTTATAAAAATGAGGAAATGAAAGGTGTATGTAAAGAAGTTTATGATGTAATGAGTAATTCAATAAAAGAAAGTAGAATTTCTAATACAACTTTAGATTTAGAATGTATAAAGCTTATTGGGAGAATTATTTTAGGAGATAAAACAGGAATTGAATTAGCTTTAAATAGTAATATACCAAGGGAATTAGTTTTATGGTTAAGGGGACCATGTAGTAATAATCCTTTTAAAGAATATGAAGATTATAATAAAGTACTAGATAAAGCCTTTGGAAAGAGAAAATTTATAGAAATGAAAATAGAAAATTTATATGAGAATTTAGGAGGAATGTAAAATGGGATATGGTAGATGGAGTGCTGATGATTGGAAAAGGTATAGTAATGAAAATATTTCAGGAAAGGAACGTGTTGAAGATATTTATGTAAATAGAAGTATTCATAATGACTTAAATCCTTATGGAGTTATTTTTAGAGAGGGGCTAGATAATGTTGATAATCCTAATTCAACACCAGTTATAATAGGGTTAGATGTAACAGGTTCTATGGGATTTATTTTAAATGAAATGGCAAAAGAAGGATTGAAAAATCTTGCAACAGAAATATACAACAGAAAGCCAATAGAAGATCCTCAAATAATGTTTATGGGAATTGGAGATGTAAAATTTGATAGGGCACCCCTTCAAGTTACTCAGTTTGAAGCAGATATAAGAATAGCAGAACAATTAACTAAGCTTTATTTAGAGAAAGGTGGTGGAGGAAATAGTTGTGAAAGCTACACTCTTCCATGGTACTTTGCAAGTATGCATACTAAATGTGATAACTATATAAAGAGAGGAAAGAAAGGATATTTATTTACTATAGGTGATGAATGTCCACCTAAAGAAATATTAAAGGGAGAAATAGAAAGAGTTTTAGGATATACACCACAATTTGAAAGTTTAAGTACAAAGGATCTTTATAATTTAGTAAGTAAACAATATGAGGTTTTTCATATTGTAGCTTTAGAAGGAAGCTATGCAAGAATGCATAAGGATAAGGTAATGGATGAGTGGAGAAGAATATTAGGTCAAAGAGTATTGCCACTTGAAAATCATAAAAAAATATCAGAACTTATAGTTTCTACACTTCAAATAATGAATGGAGAAACTAAAGAAGAGGTTATAAATAGCTGGGATAATACTACATCAATAGTTTTAGAAAATGCATTAAATAACTTAGTACCATATAAAGAAGAAAATAAAAATGGTTTTATTAGATTCTGTAAAGATATAAAAAATAAATTTATCTGATGAGTTTAAAGGAGTGAATATAGTATGAAAGAAGTAAAGATTGTAGTAGGAGCAAATTTTGGAGATGAAGGAAAAGGGCACATTACTGACTATATTTGCTCCAATGCAAAAAATCCTATAGTTATAAGATTTAATTCAGGAGCACAAGCAGGACATACAGTAGTAACTAAAGATGGAAGAAGACATGTATTTGGACATTTTGGAGCAGGAAGTTTTAAAAATATACCAACCTTTTTATCACAGTTTTTTGTAATAAATCCATTACTTTTTATTAAAGAATATAATGAATTAAGAAAGTTAGGATTAAATCCAAAGGTTTATATAGACAAGGAGTGTATTATATCAACTCCATATGATATGATAATAAATCAAATTATAGAGACTTTTAGAGAAAATAAGCGTCATGGAAGTTGTGGCATTGGTTTTAATGAAACTATTGAAAGAAATAGAAATCCACAATATGCTTTTAAAATAAAAGATATAAAAAATATAAATATAAAAGAAATTTCATATAAAATAAAGAATGAATATGTATATGAAAGACTTAAAACTTTAGGTGTTAATAATATTCCTTCAAAGTATAAACCTATATTAGAAAATGAAGAAATATTAAATAATTTTATAAATGACTTAAATTACTTTTTAGAATTAGTTGAAATAAGTGATTTTAATAGCATATTTGAAAAATATTATACAGGAGTTTTTGAAGGTGCTCAGGGACTTATGCTTCATAAGGATTATAAGTACTTTCCACATGTAACAAATTCAAATACAGGAATAGAAAATCCTTTAATTTTATTAGTAGATAAAGAAAATATTAATATAGAGGTAATTTATATTACTAGATGCTATTTAACAAGACATGGTGCAGGTCCTTGTCCTAACGAAGTATATACTACGCCTTATAAAAACATAATAGACTTAACTAATATTCCAAATGAATTTCAAGGAACTTTAAGATTTGGACTTTTAGATATTGATTTATTAAAGGAAAATATTAATTTTGATTATAATAAAGGAATTAAATTTAATATAGAAAAATCCTTAGCTATAACTTGTTTAGATGTAATAGAAAAGAAAGCAAAGTACATTAAAAATAATACTTTAGTAACAAAAAACAAAGAGGCTTTTATAGAAGATATAATTAAAACTATTAAACCTTATAAATGTTATTTAAGTTATGGAGAAAAGGAAGAAAATATAGAAATATATTAAATTTAATAAGAAAATAATATATTTTTATGAAAAGTGTGGTAAAATTAAGAAAAAACACAAATGAGGGATAGGATATGAGAAGAGTAAAATTATTAGCTTTAATATTAACATTTACAATGGCATTTGCTTTTATAGGTTGTGGAAATAAAAGTAGTAAAAAAGAAGATCCTAATAGAGCTTCTATAGAAGAAAGCTTAAATGAAGTTTCACTTCCAGAGTATAAAGTTGTTAAAGTAGAAGATTCAAGCTATAACGAAGTAGTTAATAAGGTTATGTTAATAAAAATTAATGATAGTAATTATACTTTAGATGACTTACTTAATATAGCTAAAAAAGAAGCATTAGACTATACTGATGAAAATGAAATAAATGCTCTTACTATGGGCTTTTATGAAGATGAGTCTACTGTTGGAAATGGATATGAACTTGGAAGAGTAGATTATGCACCACAAGGAAGTTTTTCTAAAGGTGCAGATGTAGAAACAGGAGATTATTCTACTTTTGAGTTTGGAAATTATCTTCAAGAAAAAGATACATCATTAACTGATACTGGTTTAGAAGAGGGAGAAACAGATGTTGAACAAATAAAATCAGATTTTAGTGTTTATGGAGATAGTATAGAAACTTCAAAGGATGGAAGTACATTAAATATTACAATTGAAGTTGCAGATGTTGATGGAAGTGTAGATAGAGAAACAACTCCAAGTGATGAATCTATTATATCGTCTTATGTAAATATATGTTTAACAAATTTAAAAAATGATATAGAAACATTAAACATAAAAGTTATTTATGGTGAGAATAATATAGAAGCTGTTTTAAGTACAAGTGAACTTAAGTTTGATAATGGAAGGCAGTTTACATCAGAATATATTAAAAGTTGTATAAAATAATTGACAACAATAAATGTATATGATAACATAAAAAGGAAAATAAAGAAAAAGGAGGTTTTGGTAATGATTAAACCAGATTTTAATTAACCAATTGAATATGGAAGTTTTAAATCTAAGTAATTAGATTTTAACATTGGCTTAGTTAAATCTGTATCACCAAAACTGAATAAGTCATAGCCTTTATGTGTATACTTTGCGCATAATGTACGCCTATATAGCCTTGAGTGAATACTATTTGCTTAAGGCTTTTTTTCGTACATTTTATTTTTTATAAACAGGGGGAGATAGAAAATATGATAAAGGTTTATAACATTTCAAAAGAGTTTAAAACAAATAAAAAATATCCTGGATTTAAGGGAGCAATAAAATCATTTTTTTCTAGAGAGTATGTTTTAAAGAAAGCAGTAGATAATATAAGCTTTCATATTAAGAAAGGAGAGATTGTAGGATATATAGGAGCTAACGGTGCAGGCAAATCTACAACAATAAAAATGATGACAGGTATTTTAACACCTACTAGTGGAAGTATTACAGTAGATGGGTTAGTACCTTATGAAAAAAGAAAAGAAAATGCAAAGCATGTAGGAGTGGTCTTTGGCCAAAAGACTCAACTCTGGTGGGATTTACCTCTATCAGAAACTTTTACTTTACTTAAAGAAATATATGAAGTTAGTGATGAAGACTTTAATGAAAGAATGGAGTTTTTAAATAATATTTTAGGCTTTAATGAATTTTTATTAACACCAGTAAGGTCATTATCCTTAGGACAAAGAATGAGAGCAGATATAGCAGCTGCATTAATTCATAATCCAAAAGTAATATATTTAGATGAACCAACTATTGGTCTTGATGTTATGGTAAAGGAAAAAGTTAGAGAGGCAATAAAAGAAATAAATAAAAAATATGGTACAACTATTATACTAACAACTCATGATTTAAATGATATTGAAGAGCTTTGTTCAAGAATTATTATTATTGATAAGGGTAAGAAAATATATGATGGTTCACTACAAGAAATAAAAGCTAAATATGGAGCTATGACATCTATCGAATTTCAAATTAAAAATAATTTAGATGTAGAGAGCCTTTATTTTAAAGAAGACTTAAATGTAGATGATTTAATATTTAAAAATGAAGATAATAAGATAACTGCATTATTTAATAAAAACAAAATATCTCAATCAGAAATTATGAGTGTAATAATAAATAATGCTGAAGTTATAGATTTTAAAATTATAGAAACAAGTATAGAGGATATTATTAAAAGAATATACAACAAGGGGGTTTAATATATGAATAAACGAAAGTTTTTAAGAGTATATACGCCTTTTGCAAGAAGTCAGTTTCAAGCAGAACTTGCTTATAAGGGAAATACAATTATGTTCTTTTGCGGTCATGGTATATTAATTGCTGTAACCTTCTTTTTATGGAAAGCAATATATAGTAGTTCATCTAATGCTGTTATGGAAGGATTTTCTTTTAATGAAATGATAGTATATATGCTTATAGCATTTATAACTAATCTTTTAGTATCATCAGATGTAAGCTCCATTGTTTCGAGAGAAGTAAAAGATGGTTCTATAGCAATAAATTTAATTAGGCCTATTAATTATAGTATAAGAATGATGTTTCAAAGTATTGGAACTATACTGTTTAATTTTGTTATAGTATTTTTATTAGCCTTCTTAATAATTACAATTACTTTTTATAAGTTAGAAGGAAGTTTAAATATGGGCAATATTATTTTATACTTTGTAAGTTGTGCATTAAGTATGCTATTAACCTTTTACTATTCTTATTGTTTTGGACTTTTAGCTTTTAAAATAACAAATATGTGGGGACTATCTCAAATAATGCAGGCTATTTTTAGATTATTTTCAGGTTCATTAATTCCACTTGCTTTCTTTCCAAAATTAATAGGAACTATATTTAGTTATTTGCCTTTTAGCTCTATGATTTCTACACCAACCTTAATATATTTAGGAAAATTAAGTGATTTTGAAATTATTAAAGGGCTTCTTATACAATTAATATGGCTATTAGTGTTTATTGGAATATCAAAATGGATGTGGAATAAGCTAATTAAACAATTAACAATTTTAGGGGGATAAAATATGAAAAGATATTTAAGATTATATAGAAAATTTTTAGAACAATATATAAAATCCCTTATGGAGTATAGAGTTGATTTTGTTTTAGGTTTAATTGGATTTATATTTGTTCAATTTATTGGAGTTGTATTTATAACTATAGTATTTAATAATATTCCTTCATTAAAAGGATGGACATTTTATGAAATGCTATTTATTTATGGCTTTGCTCAAATTCCAAGAGGAATAGATCATGTATTTACAGATTATTTATGGATATTTAGCTGGAAAACTATAGCACATGGGGAGTTTGATAAATATTTATTAAGACCTATAAACCCTTTATTTCAAGTAATTTCAGAAAGTTTTCAACCAGATGGATTTGGAGAAATAATAATAGGTCTTATACTTTTATCAATTTCTATGGTAAAACTTAATATAGTATTTAGCTTTATTAATATAATATTACTTGTAGTAGTTATTTTATTTGCTACTTTTATTTATACATCTATAAAATTGGCTGTTACTTCCCTTACTTTTTGGGTAAAAATTGCACAAAATTATTTATTTATGGTTTATCAATTAAGTGATTTTGCTAAATATCCTATGGGTATATATCCAAAAGCAATACAAACTATATTAACATTTATAGTACCATTTGCTTTTACAGGATACTTCCCTGCAGCTTATTTTTTAGGAAAAGGAACATTATTTACAGGAGTTTTTTTAACTATTATAGTTAGTATAGTAGCTATGATTATATCATATAGAATATGGCTAATAGGAATAAGTAAGTATGAAAGTTCTGGAAGTTAAAATGCATTATAACGCACAAAGGGGGAGCTATGGATTATATAAATAGAAATGTTGCTATTAACTTAAGGAGAATAAGAAAAGCAAAAAAAATGAGTTTAGATACAGTTTCAGAACAAACTGGTGTTAGTAAAAGTATGCTTGGTCAAATTGAAAGAGGAGAGTCTAATCCAACAGTAGGAATACTTGGCAAAATAGTAAGTGGACTTAGAGTTTCTTTTAATGACTTAGTAGGAATACCTAAAGAAGAAGTATATATTGTAAGGAAAGATACATTAGAACCTTCAAAGGAATCTAGGGAAGGATATGAAGTATTTACTGTATTTCCTTATGAAGAAGATCGAGATTTTGAAGTATATCATATAACAATAGAACCAGGAAGTAAGTATGAATCAGGTTCTCATGGAGAAAATACTTTAGAGTATATTAGTGTATATAATGGAACTTTAGCATTAGAAGTTGGGGAAGAAAAATATATTATTAATACAGGAGACTTTATAAGAGTAAATACAGATAAAGATCATATTTATAAAAATGATGGAAATGATAAGCTTGTAATAAATGTGGTTTTTCATTGGAAGTAAAAATATTACAAAAAAGTATTGACAATATAACGCACAAGGTATATATTAGTAATATAGTAAATAAGTTGTTATAACAATTTTGAACGAAGGCGTTCTAGAGTAATTTCTAGAACGCCTCTTTTGTTTTTGTTTGCTAACAATGGGGTTTCCAAATAAGGACTACTATTATTTAAGTTTTAGGAGGATTTATTTATGGAAGATTCAAAATTTAACAGGGTATTAAGTAAAAAAGACATTTTTGCAATTGCATTTGGTGCAATGATTGGTTGGGGCTGGGTAGTTATGGCTGGTGATTGGATTAAAGGTGCTGGAACAATAGGGGCTATGATAGCTTTTGCTATTGGTGGAGTTATGGTTTTATTTGTAGGTTTAACTTATGCTGAATTAACATCAGCAATGCCACAATGTGGTGGAGAGCATGTTTTCAGTTTAAGGGCACTAGGTAAAAATGGTTCATTTATTTGTACTTGGGCAATTATTTTAGGATATGTTGGTGTTGTTGCTTTTGAGGCATGTGCTTTTCCAACAGTAATTCAATATATAGCACCAGGATTCTTAAAAGGTTATATGTATACAATAGCAGGTTTTGATATTTATGCATCATGGGTAGCAGTTGGAGTAATTGCAGCAATAATAATTACTTGTATTAATTTCTTTGGTGCAAAGAGCGCTGCTAGATTACAAACTATTTTAACAATTACTATTGCAGGTATTGGTATTGCGCTTGTAGCAGGATCTGCAGTTTCAGGTGATGTTGCTAATACAAAACCATTAGTTACTGATGGACTTTCTGGTATATTGTCAGTAGCTGTTATGACACCATTTATGTTTGTAGGGTTCGATGTTATTCCTCAAGCAGCTGAAGAAATAAATGTACCATTTAAGAAAATAGGTAAAATAATGATATTTTCAATATTAATGGCAGTTGTATGGTATATTTTAATAATACTTGCAGTTTCATTAGTTATGAGTAAAGGTGAGCTTGAAACTTCTACTTTAGTAACAGCAGATGCAATGAAAAATGCTTTCTTTAATAGTAGTTTAGCAGCAAAAGTTGTTATTATTGGAGGAATGGCAGGTATAGTTACAAGCTGGAATTCATTTTTTATGGGTGGAAGCCGTGCAATTTATTCTTTAGCAGAATCAAAAATGTTACCAGAATTTTTAAGTAAATTACATCCAAAATATAAAACTCCAACTAATGCAATATTACTTATAGGAGTCGTATCAATAATTGCACCATTCTTTGGTAGAGCTATGATGGTATGGTTAACTGATGCAGGAAGTTTTGGCGTTGTAGTTGCTTATGTACTTGTATCATTATCATATTTAGTTTTAAGATTTAAAGAGCCAAATATGATAAGGCCATATAAAGTTAAGCATGGAAAAGTAGTTGGAATAATTGCAGTAATTCTAAGTGGATTTATGTGTGTTTTATATATGCCAGGAATGCCTTCAGGACTTGTTAAAGAAGAATTAATAATGGTTGGAATTTGGACAATCCTAGGAGGTGTATTTTATGGATATGCAAGGACAAAATATGCTGACTTTGGTGAACATGAAATTATTGAAATAGATGAAAATACTATTGTTGATTAATAATTTATTAATAATATATTTAATTACAAAATGGAGATGAGACATATATGGACTTTAATTATAACTTACCTGTAAATTTAATATTTGGTGTAGGTAAAGTAGAGCAACTTGGAAAAGAAGTTTCTAAGTATGGTAAAAAAGCATTAATTGTAACAGGAAAAAGTAGTACAAAAAAATCTGGTCTTTTAGATAAGTCACAAGATTTATTAAAAGCTTGTGATGTAGAATGTGTAGTTTTTGATAAGGTATCTCAAAATCCTTTAACTACAACTGCTTATGAAGGGGCAGATTTAGCTAAAAAAGAAAATTGTGATGTTATAGTAGGACTTGGTGGAGGAAGCATAATGGATGCTGCTAAAGCCATAGCATTTATAGCATTAAATGAAGGTGATATTTCAGATTATATATATGGAAGGAAACAAAGTGATAAGGCACTTCCTATAGTTTTAGTACCAACTACTTGTGGTACAGGAAGTGAAGGTAATGGATTTGCAGTTTTAACTAATCCAGAAAATAATGATAAAAAATCTTTAAGGTGTAATGCTATTATTGCAAAGGCATCAATAATAGATCCAATGCTTATGACAACAATGCCTAAAAGTATATTAGCATCCGTAGGCTTTGATGCTTTATGTCATAGTATGGAAGCATATCTTTCAAAGAGTTCTCAGCCTCTTACTAGTATGATGGCATTAGAAGCTATTGAGCTTATAGGGAAAAATTTAGTTAATGTATATAATAATCAAGATGATATTAAAGGATGGGAAGCAATTTCTTTAGCTAGTACATTAGGTGGAATGGTTATTAATACAGCAGGAGTTACAGCACCACATGGAATGGAGCATCCAGCAAGTGGACTTCGTGATATAGTTCATGGACGTGGACTTGCAGCCCTAACTCCTGTAATTTATGAAGCTTCAATAAAAGGAGCACCAGAAAAGTTTAAGAAAATATCACAGCTTTTAGGGGGAAAAGATGAAAATGATTGTGTAGACACCTTAAAAGAACTACTTAAAAATATAAATTTAACTACAACTCTTAGTGAGCAAGGAATAAAAGAAGAAGACATTCCTTGGATGGCAGAAAATTGCTTAAAGGTTTCAGCTGTAAGTATGAAACTTCATCCAGTAGAATTTTCATTAGAAGAAATTAAAGAAATATATAGAAAAGCACTATAAATAGATTTATATGAATTTAGGGGGAAATAAAAATGAAGTTAAAAGATACAGGTCTTACAAAGGAAGAGTTAAAAGCATTAGTAAGTAAATATATGATAGACACATATGAAAGATTTGATTTTATTGCAGAGCGTGCAGAAGGTATGTATTTATATGATGAAAATGGAGAAGCGTATTTAGATTTTTATGGAGGTATAGCAGTTAATAGTGCGGGAAACTGTAATGAAAAAGTTGTAGCTGCTATTAAAGATCAAGTAGATGATGTTATTCACACATTTAATTATCCATATACAATACCACAAGCTCTTTTAGCTCAATTAATATGTGAAACTATTGGAATGGATAAAATATTCTATCAAAGTACAGGAACAGAAGCAAATGAAGCTATGATAAAAATGGCAAGAAAATATGGTGTGGATAATTATGGTCCTAATAAATATAATATAGTTACTGCAAAAAATGGTTTTCATGGAAGAACTTATGGATCAATGTCTGCTACAGGACAACCTGATAATGGGTGTCAATTAGGATTTAAGCCAATGGTACCTGGATTTACTTATGCTGAGTATAATAACTTACAAGCATTTAAAGATGCAGTAAATGAAAATACAATAGCAATAATGATAGAACCAGTACAAGGTGAAGGGGGAGTACATCCTGCAACTCAAGAATTTATGAAGGGATTAAGAGATTTTTGTGATGAAAAAGGATTATTATTACTTTTAGATGAGGTTCAAACTGGATGGTGTAGAACAGGTAAACCTATGGCATATATGCATTATGGAATAAAACCAGACATAGTTTCTATGGCAAAAGCTATGGGTGGAGGAATGCCAATAGCAGCTATTTGTGCAAGTGAAAAAGTAGCTAAGGCATTTACTCCAGGTTCTCATGGTACAACATATGGTGGTAATCCAGTAGCTTGTGCAGCTTCATATGCTCAAATTAAAGAATTATTAGAAAGAGATTTAGCAGGAAATGCAGCTAAAATGGGCGAATATTTTATGGAAAAATTAAAGTCATTACCTCATGTAGTAGATGTTCGTGGAAAAGGACTTTTAGTAGGAGTAGAGTTTGATGATAGTATAAAAGCAATAGATGTTAAGCATGGATGTTTAGATAAAAAACTTTTAATAACAGCTATTGGATCAAGTGTAATAAGAATGGTACCACCACTTATATTAACTGAAGAACATTGTGATAAGGCATATGAAATAATAAAAGAAGTAGTTGAAGAATTAAGTAAGTAATAATATAAAAATAAGGTGTTGCAATTATGTAGCATCTTATTTTTATATAAAATAACAATATATATATTTACTTATAAAACATTCCATTATAATATATAATTAACATATATAAATTAAATGGGGGTTACATAATGATAAAGAAA
>JAFADP010000086.1 GCA_023424785.1 Bacillota bacterium | reverse complement strand
AGCAAATTCTCCTATTGAATAATATTTCAAAAGTCTCACCTCCTAAAACTATTATTCCAAACTTTATAATTTTTATCTAATATTTTGTAAAGTTTTCTAATACTTTATCAACTGTTACAATTCCTCTCACATTCTAAAATTATAATATACTAATTATACTCTAAATAAAACAATACAAAAAGAACTAATGCTTATAGTATACATTAGTTCTTTTTGTAATATGTTATCTTCTCTTAATTAGGAATTTAACCTAATAAGCTCCTATCACTTAAATCATCTTTTACATTAAGTCTTTCAAATAAAGCCATTAACTTTTCAGTAGAATCTAACTCTTCTTTTTCTTTCCCACTAACATCAATAACAATCTTTCCTTGATGCATCATAAACAATCTATTTCCTGCCTCCATAGCATGCTTTAAATTGTGAGTTACCATCAAAGTTGTTATACCTCTTTCTTTTACTATCTTTTTAGTAATTTCCATTATCTTTTCTGATGTCTTTGGGTCTAATGCAGCTGTATGCTCATCAAGTAGTAGTAACTTAGGATTAGACATTACAGCCATAAGCAATGTTAATGCTTGTCTTTGTCCACCTGATAACAATTCAACCTTATTAAATAACTTATCTTCAAGACCTAGATTTACTTCTTTTAATAATTCTTTATAATATTCTATTCTTTTTTTGTTTACACCTAAAGTTAGTCCATAACACTTACCTTTATTATCTGCTAAAGATAGATTTTCTAAAATTGTCATTTGAGGTGAAACTCCTACTGAAGGATTTTGAAATACTCTTCCAATAGATTTAGCCCTTTCATATTCAGCTTTTCTTGAAACATCTTCACCATCAATAATAATACTTCCGCTATCACTTTCTATACTTCCTGCCACTATATTAAGAAGAGTTGATTTACCTGCACCATTAGAACCTAGTATAGTAACAAAATCACCTTTATTCACTTCAAGAGAAAATTTATCAAAAACCTTATTTTCATTTATTGTATTAGGATTAAATACCTTGCTCATATTTTTTATTTTTAGCATTAACATTCACCAGCCTTCTTTAATTTTCTCTTTTTAATTCCAAATATATCATTTTGAGACGCTAATGCAATTACTATTACTATAGCTGTTAAAAGATTTAAAAGGTTTGTATTAAAGTTAAAGTATAACGCAATTGAAATAGCTGTGTAGTATAATATAGACCCTATAATTGCTTGTGAGGTAGATTTTATAAATTTAAATCTTCCAAAAATAGAGCTACCTATAATTACACATGCTAACCCCTTAACAACAATACCTGTTCCAAGTCCTACATCTGCAACCCCATTATACTGTGCAGTAAGTCCTCCTGCTAATGCAACTAATGCATTACTTAACATTAATCCAATAATTTTTATATTATTTTTATTAACACCTAAAGTTGTAACTACTTGTTCATTATCTCCTACTGCAAATAGTAAAAATCCAACTTTTGTTTTCATAAATAAATCTAGTAATATCTTAAATATTACTAAAAATACTACTATAATAAAAAGTCTAGTTAAATTATATGTGTTTCCGTTAATTGTAAAAGAGAAAATATTATTCAAAGAAGTATATAGTTTATCTCCATTAAAAATGTGGTTATAAGTAAATAATGGTGTATTAGATTTTCCCATAATCATTAAATTTACTGAATATAGACCCATCATTACTAAAACTCCGGACATTAAATTAGTAATTTTAACTTTAACATGAAGAAAAGCTGTAACAAATCCAGCTATTGCTCCACCTAGTAAAGCACATAAAGTGGCAACCCAAGGATTAACTCCTTTTACTAGTAAAGCTGCAACTATACATGCCCCTAATGGATATGTACCATCAACTGAAAGGTCTGGGAAGTCTAGTATCTTATAAGTGATATAGACTCCCATTGCAACAAGACCAAATAGTGATGATAGCTCTAATATATTTATAATTAGGCTAATAATTTGATTCACTATTTTACTCCTCCAGTTACTTTATTTGCATCTTTTAATATATCATCAGAGATAACTATACCTAGCTTTTCTGCTACATCTGTATTTACTGTTATAGCAAGTTCTGGCATAGTTTCACTTGGTATTTCAGATGGCTTTTTACCTTCTAGTATTTGTACAGCCTTATCTCCTGCCATTTTCCCAAGCTCATAGTAATCTATTCCCTTACAAATTAATCCTCCAACTTCGACTACAGCTGGTTCTGCACCTAAAACTGGTACATTATTACTTAATGCAATTTGTGCTACTAACTCATAAGAAGCAGCAACATTATTATCTGTTGGTGCATATAAAGCATCAATATCCTTAATTGCAGAAGTTAAATTTTGATTTATTTCATTTATGTTTGCAACTCCAATTTCCTTAACTTTTAATCCAAATTTTGGAGCTAATTCATTTAATAATTTAACTTGATTTACAGAATTAGTTTCTGAAGTTGTATATATAATACCTAAGGTCTTCATTTCAGGAAGTACCTTTGTATATAATTCTAACTGTTCTTCTATATCTGCCATATCAGAAGTACCTGTTAAATTATTTCCTGAACTTTCAAGACTCTTAACTAAACTATCTGCAACTGGATCAGTAACAGCTGTAAATACTATTGGTATATCCTTTGTAGCATTATATGCTGCTTGAGCTGAAGGAGTAGCAATTGCAAATATTAAATCCTTTTTACTTGATACAAATTGATTAGCTATTTGTTGTGCTGTATCAATTTTTCCTTGGGCATTTTGTTGTTCAATTTTAATATTCTTTCCATCTTCATATCCTGCTTCCTTTAATGCATCTACAAACCCCTCATTTGCTGTATCTAAAGCAGAATGTTGTATTAATTGAAGAACTCCTATATTTTTTACATCATCACCATTGCTATCTGAACTTGAACCACATCCAACAAATAAAGACATGGTTAAAATCCCACAAAGTAACATGCTTAACTTTCCTTTCTTAATCATATTCCCTTCCTCCATTTTTATAAATTTTTAACTTTATATTATCATAATTAATTACATATGTAAATAACGCCATTTTTTTAATTTAAGTGTTAAAAAAAATATCATTTATTTATTATATTAATAAATGCTAAATATTACTTTTAGAACTATTTTTTAATTAATAATCTAAATTTTTAATTAAACCATCAAAATTTAGTCTTACATATTTATCTCTATTTAGAATAAAAAAACTTCCTTAAATCTATAAGATTTAAGGAAATTTAAAATTAATTATTTAAATAGCTTTCTTCATCTACAAGTACATATGCACATTTAGATGGTAACTTAATCTTTTCCCCATCTACAGCTCCTAAAATACTTGTTCCTGATTTTTCTTTATTAACAACAACTATCCACTTGCCTTTTGGTATACTAAATTCTATCTCTTCATCTCTTCCATTTAATAGTACAATAATTTCTCTCCACTGATCATCTATACCTTCAGTATTTATTTTATACGCAACTACATTCCATGTATTAACATTTAAAAATACTAAATGCTCTCTTATATCTAAACCACTACTCATCCTAAATCCTTTATGACTTTTTCTAAGTGATATTAACCCTTTATAATATTGAAATAAAGAATTAAACTCTTCTTTTCTTTTCCAATAAAGCTGATTTACACTATCTGGTGAATTATAGCTATTATCATTAAAGCTACCATCAGGATTTTTTTTACTTCTTGCAAATTCCTCTCCTGACTGAATAAATGGAATTCCTTGAGATGTAAATACAATAGCTGCACATAACTTATTTATAGCTAATATATCTTCTTTGCTTCGCCCTTCACATGATAGTTGTAATTTATCCCATAAAGTATAATTATCATGTGCAGATACATAATTTATTGCTTGATATGGCTCATTTGTCCATGGTCCACCTGAATAGTTTAATCTATTATAATCAATTTGTGAGTGATAACCATCTGCTACAATTCCAAACTTAATTGTTTCCTCAAGCCCTCCACTTCCATTAGCAAAACCGCATTCTCTTACATTAAATACATGTCCCTTAACACCATCTCTCATATCATCACTAAAAACTGCAATTTGAATATCTCCATATTTAGGTACATTAAATTTAGTAGATGCTAAATCCATAGGAAGTGGTGATGCTCCTCCAGTCCATCCTTCTCCATATAAAATTAGACTTTTATCTATTTTATCTAATTCTTTTCTTATAAATTTCATAGTATCCATATCTAATAAGCCCATCAAATCAAATCTAAAACCATCTATATGATATTCCTTTGCCCAATAAATTACAGATTCAACTATATACTTTCTAACCATAGGTCTTTCTGAAGCTAATTCATTACCACATCCTGATCCATTAGAAAAACTACCATCTCCCCATTGCCTATAATAACAATTAGGCGCTGCCTTATTTAAGCTTGAATCATAAGATTGATAAGTATGATTATAAACCATATCCATTACAACTCTAATGCCAGCTTTATGCAAGTTCATTACCATTTCTTTAAATTCTTTTATTCTAACGTCACCTTTAAAAGGATTACTAGAATAAGACCCTTCAGGCACATTATAATTTTGAGGATCATATCCCCAGTTATATTGATTAAGTTCTGGTTTACTTTCATCTACAGTGTAATAATCAAAAACCGGTAGTAAATGAACTGTATTTATTCCTAATTCCTTTAAATGGTCTAATCCAGTAGATATATTTGTATCCGGAATAACAGTATTCTTTTGCCACACACCAGCAAATTTTCCTTTATTCTTGCTATCAATACCAGAGAAACTATCTACAGAGAAATCTCTAATATGCATTTCATACAATATAGAATCAATAGCTTCTTTTATTTCTGGTCTTTTATCTTCTTCCCAACCTTCTGGATTAGTATCTTCTAAGTTAACGACCATACCTCTTTGTCCATTTACTCCTACTGCTCTTGCATAAGGATCTGTTGCTTCACATTCTACACCATTAAATGTAACTAAGAAATTATAATATTCACCATTTAAATCTCCTTTAACGTCTATAAACCAAGTTTCACCATCTTCTTTTTCCATATTAATTATTTTAATAGGAGGACTTTTATAGTCTTCCCAATCCTTTCCGTACAAAGCTAATCTAACCATCTCTGCTGTAGGTGACCAAAGAAGAAATCTAGTACTTTCTTTTGTGTAATTTGCTCCTAAATAATTTTTGGATTTATAATTAGTATTAATAACTTTTCTTATTGTGTCCTTTGCAAGCATTCCCATCCCTTCTTTCACACATAACTTTTAGAAACTATTATTATGTTCTTAATAAATATTATTAAAATACTCTTAATATCTCAATTATATTTATATGACGATTATCAATAAATATTTCATTAATATAAAAAGCTAGGTAAAAATCCTAGCTTTTTTAATTACTTTATATTATTTTCATCACTGTTGGCAAAGAAACTTTTTATTTCTTCATCACCTATATTTAAATCTATATCTATTGGCTTAATATCTTCATCTCCAAGGTTAAAAACCTCTTCTTCTGTTTTCTCTTCCACAGGTGTTGCTATACTATAATTCTTATTTATATCTTTTTCTAAATCTTCAAATGTTTCTAATTGAGTTTGCATGAAGTTTCTAAACTTAACTTTAAACTTTATATAATCTTGTCTTATCTTTTCATATTCATCAGTAATTGAAATAACATCATTATTTGCTCTATCTATTATTTTTTTTGCAGCTTCATTTGCATTCTTTAATATTAAATCCGCTTCTTTTTGAGCATTGTCCTTAACTTGGTCTGCAGCATTTTGAGCTAATAATAAAGTATTTTGTATACTTGTTTCAATATCTGAATAATGTTTTATTTGTTCTGCTGCTGCTTCTAATTTTTCTTCTAACTTAGCATTATTCTTAAATAACTCTTCATAATCTTCAGCTATTTCATCTAAAAAATCATCAACATCTTCTAGATTGTATCCTCTCATTGCTCTTCTAAATTCTTTATTTGTAATATCCATTGGTTTAAGTTTCATTTTTATGAATCACCTCTCACTTTATGTATATTTCTTTATCAGCACTTTAAAGCTACCACTTTTGCTGTTTCCTATTATCTTATAAATTATATATTTCCCTTTACCTCTTATAGTAACTCTTTCGTCAATTTTCAATTCTTTACTTTTATCTTTAACTTTATTATAATCAATTGAAACCAAACCTGCCTCAATTAACTCTTGAGCCTTTCCCCTAGAAATTCTAGAAATTTTTGAAACTATACTATCAACTCTTAGTGATTTAACAAGTATAATCTCTTCTTTAAAGCTTGGTGATAGATCTTCTAAAGATTCATTTATTATAGTAACTTTACAAGGTGATTTTCCTATTGACTTTAAATTGTTTATTATAAATTCTACAAGTTCCTCACAAACATTAAAATAACAATAATCTTTTTTTAAAATAAGATCTCCTATCTTATTTCTCTTTATTCCTAAAGCTAATATTGCACCTAAAAAATCCTTATGATTTAAATTGACAAATTTAGATGTAGTACTTATTTTTAAAAGTTTTATAGGGTATGGTAAGTTATAATTATTATTAAAAGAAATCATTCTTCTTTCACAATCTTCAAAACCACCATATGATTCTACCTTAAAATAGTTATTATGAAAGTTATTTTCAAATATCTTCCATATATTAGGTGGATAAAATCCATTGCTAAATATTGTAATATCTTTATTATATGCTAACTCATATTTTTCATATAAGTTTAATACTTCTAACTTCTCTTCTTCTCCAAAACTTTGTAATAATGTTCTCTTATCCAAAGAAAGCCCTCCTACTTAAATAATTTTCTTAAGTCACATAATAACATAAAATATATTAAGTGGAGAACTACTATTTTAAATATCTATTTTGAAGACCAGTTAAATAATATTTTAGAATTTACTTCACTTTTTAAATCGCTTGTAACCTCAATATTTGAAGGGGCTAATAAGTAAACTCCCTTATCAATTTCTTCAACTTCAGCACTTAATGCATAACAACATCCACTTACAAAGTCAAATAATCTTTGTGCAGTTCTTATTTCTAATCCAGTAGTATTCACTACTACTATTCTTCTATTTTTTAAATCATCACATATTCCTGTTACTTCTTCATATGAAGTTGGTCTCTTTATAGTAACCTTTGCTGAAGCTGATGTATGAATATTTACAACCTTATTATTTTTAACTGATTTTTTACCATCTTGTTGACCTCTTATAATAGGTTCTAACTCATTTTCTACTTCTCCATCTTCATTTTCTTCCATATCAACAAAATCATCTTCAAATTCATCTTCAAATTCTTCTCCAAACCCTAAAAATGATTTCATCTTTGTTATTACTTCACTGCTCATACTATATTCCTCCTAAATTATAATTTCTTACCCCAAAAATTCCTTCACCAATTCTAACTAAATTAGATCCTTCTTCAATAGCAACTTTATAATCATGAGTCATTCCCATAGATAGAACTTCCATATGTATATTATTGAAATTTCTTTTCTTTAGAGAATCAAAAATATTCTTAGTTTCTTTAAAATATGCTCTATTACTTTCTGTATCTCCCTTTGGAATTATAACCATAATTCCTTTTACCTTAACAGAGGTACAATTTTCAACTTCATTAAGCATTTCCTCTAAATCCTCAACAAATATTCCACCTTTACTTTCTTCTCTTCCAATATTAATTTCAATTAATACATTAGCAATTTCATTACGTTTACTAAATTCTTTTTCAACTTGTTTTAATAACTTTATACTTGAAATTGAATGAATTAAATAAACCTTACCTACTAAGTACTTTACTTTATTAGTTTGTAAGTTTCCTATAAAATGCCATCTTACATCTTTATGGAATTCCTCTTGTTTTGCCATTAATTCTTGAACCTTATTTTCTCCAAAGTCTCTTATTCCAGCTTTATACGCCTCTTCAAGAGATTCAAGAGGTTTAGTCTTAGAAACAGCTAAAAGTTTAACTTCACTTGGAATTTCTTGTTTTAATCTATTAATATTCTCTACAATACTCACAAATGCTTCCTCCTAAGCGTTACTAATCCTCTACCTAATATGTATTCTCCATAAATTCCTATTTTCCTTCATGATTTTGAATTTATTTTAAAATTTATTTAATATACTCCTTAGCATATTTTATTGTACTTGGCTTAGCTGCTGGTAGTATTATATTATCTACTGTTTCTAATGTTACAATTATCCCTCTACTTTTTAATGTATTTAAATATGAACCTTCTTTAAGTAATGTAACTTTTAATGTATCTGCATCACCTAATAAATATATTTTAAATGGCCCATATACTACTGACTGATCCTGAAACTTTAAAAATAAACCATGACATAAAACTCCTGATAAAGATGGAATTCTATAGTCATTTACAGACATAGCTTCAACGCCACAATTTCTAAATTCGTTTATTAAGTTTCTCATGTCATAATCATGAAAAGTTCTTAACCTATTTTCTTGATTATTATTCCCCATTATACCATCTTTGATGGTTATTACAACTCCTGGTCCTTGAGCTTCTGTTAGTCCTGTCAATAATCCATATTCTGATAACTGCATTTTCATATCACTATATATTGTTTCTTGTCGTTCATCTGCACGTTCATATTTCTTAACTCTAGTTCTTAATTCATTATTAATTTCTTTTAAATTCGCAATTTCATTATATAAAGATAGCTTTTCTTCTACGGCATCTTGGTATCCTTTTGCATCTAATTGATTATTAAAAGATACAATATTATCCAAATTGGTATTTAGAGCTATGAAATATCCTACAAAAATACATGCTAAAAATACAACTATTTTAAATCCTTTCTTCCTCATTTATACACCTTACTTTTTTGTTCTAAATCTTTCCAAAAGAATTCTTCTTATTGTAGCAAAATTATCAAATATTCTTCCGCCAAATACAATAACGGCTGCTATGTACATAGGTATACCAAGCTTATCTCCTAAATATGCTAATGCTGCAGCTAATATTGAATTTCCGAAAAAGCCAGATATAAATATATCTGTCTTAAAATTATTAGACAAATTAGCTCTTACTGCTCCAAATACAGAATCTAAACATGCAAGTATTGCTACTGACATATATGGTGAAAACTTATCTGAAATGTTAATATCAAATACTATTCCAAGTAAAACCCCAATTAAAAGTCCTATTACTGCTACCATCAATAACCTCCTATAATTATTCTACAACTTTAATATAATCACTTTTTAATGACTGATTTGTTTTTTCTATAATTAATTTATCTTCTTTAACTTCCTTTACATCAACATTATAATATGAAAGTAATCCATATCTCGAAGTAGTTCCAAATGTCATAGATTCCTTAAGTACCTCAGGAGCTCCTATAGCTTTTATAGTAATATTTTTAGATGGATCTATTCTACTTACTAATCCTATAGCAATATATTCACTAGAATTTTTTATTCCTGTTTGAGGAGTTATTCTAATATCATTTATAGATATAGCTTCTGCACCAGCAAACCATAGGGTATTCACTAAATGAACCAACTCCATTTCTCCTAGGTTTGTTGTTGTATTGCTTGATGAATTAAATAATGAACTTTTAGGAGATATACTCACTTCAATTCCAGGACCTACTACATCTAATATTCCTAACTGAATTCTCGCTGTATCTAATTCTTCTTTAAGCTTCTCACTAGCTTTATCTTCATTTGTAATACTTTCCTCTAAGACCTTTAAGTTTTCACTTAATTTTGCATTTGTAGCTTCAAGTTCTGATTTTTCTTTTTTTAAAATTTCTATTTCTGCTAATATATCTGAACTTAAATATTCAGTGCTTTCTGATTGTTCTTTAGCTAGTAATTTAAATTGATAAGCTAATAAAAATCCTAATAGTCCACAAACAATAGCCACAAAAACTTGTGATTTTGCTTTCTTCATATATATCCTCCTAATTACTTATAATCTGGTGTTCCATTAAAACTTACATCTATCTTTTCCGTAACTTCAAAATTTTTATAAATCTGAACAGCATCACTCATCTTTTTAAATATATTTTCATCAGTACCTAATAATATTTCTATATTTCCTATATATGCTTTTAAATGAGTTATATTAGATATATCTAAAGCTGTTATTGAAAAGTCTTCTCCATTTTCTTTTATTACTTGCTCCATATCGTAAAACTTTTCTACTACTGTTTCTATATTACTATTTTCAATTATCTTATCGCCAAGCTTAAGATTTTCTACATTAACTCCTCGTAATTCTATAAGCCCTCTACCTTCTATAGAATCTACTTCCTCTAGTAAAATTAATGAACTACTTATAATTCCATAACTCTCATTAATATTTATATAATATAAGCCCTTTGCTTCTTTAACGTTTAATTCCACTTTATTAGGATAAACTCTTTTTATAGTTAATTCTTTAACATATGGATTTCTTTTTATATCTTTAATAATACTTTCTTTATTTATGTAAAATATATTTTCTCCTTTTAAATTTTCCGCTTTATCTAATATATACTCTTTAGTTAAAAGATTATCTCCTGTACACACTACCTTATCAATAAGAAATATATCTGTCTTATTAATAATAAATACTCCAACAATAATAAAAAGTATTATTACTATAAAAATTCTCTTTAATATTCTCTTTCTTCTTGCTTTTAAAATGTATTTATTCGTAATTTTTTTCATATACTTTTACCTAATTTCTATTATATATTTTTATTTAATTTTAATACTACTTTTATAATATCATTTTATTTAATATAATTCATTAAAAAATTTTAACTTTTAATGCAAAAACCATTAAATTATTCAAAATAATTTAATGGTTTTTAAGATTTGTATATTTAAATTCTTTTTCTTGACCTCTGTCGTGAAATATTGAGTAGAATTCCCATAGCTCCCATAGTTATAGAGAGTGAAGTTCCTCCATAACTTATAAAAGGTAATGGAACTCCTGTTACAGGCATAGACCCTGTAACAACTGCTATGTTTACTATTACTTGTAATGCAATAATTGATATTATTCCCATTGCTAAAAATGATCCATAAGTATCTTTAGCAGTTAACGCCACGGTAACCCCTTTCCATATAAGTATAGAAAATACCAACATTATCCCTAAGCATCCTATAAGTCCTATTTCTTCTCCTATTATGGAAAAAATAAAATCCGTATGAGGTTCTGGCATATATAATGTTTTTTGTCTTGACTGCCCAAGACCTAATCCAGTTAATCCACCAGATCCAAATGCATATAGAGATTGTATTAATTGATATCCATCACCTGACGCATCCTTCCATGGGTTTGTAAAATTAGTGAATCTAGCCATTCTGTAAGGTTCTAAGAAAATAGCTGCTGCAACGGCTCCTACTAATGCTGCTCCTATTCCCATGAGGTGCTTTATTTTTGCCCCTGCTACAAACAGCATAACTACAGTAACCATCATAATAATAGCTCCTATACTAAGGTTACTTTGCCATACAACTATAATTCCTGCATACAATGCTGCTATAGCTAAATAAATAATTACACCACTCCAGAAATTTTTTATAGCTTCTCCTCTTGCTGATAGACTCATGGCTAAAAACATAACAACTGCATACTTTGCTAATTCTGAAGGTTGAAATGACAGCGGTCCTATCTTAATCCATCTATGTGCTCCATTTGTATCAGGAAATAAACGAACAATTAAAAGCAATGGTATTAATGCAAGCATTAATGGAGCTGTGTATCTTTTTAATTTATGATAATCAAAATTCATAAAAAATAATAATGCTACTGTTCCTGCTACTACAGCAAATAATTCCTTCTTTAAAAAAACTGTACTATCATTATTATAGTATAATGAATAATATGAACTTGCAGAATACACCATAACAATACCTATAACAATTAATATCATTACTGAAAAAAACACTACATAATCAATGCTTCCTTTATTCCCCTTCTTTTTTTTAATCTTTTCCATCTAAAAGCCTCCAATTATTTAGCTAAAGAGAAATAACACCTATAATACATAAAATTAATGTTATTAGTGAAAATATTGTTACTATCTTCACTTCTGACCATCCTAGTTGTTCAAAATGGTGATGAATTGGTGCCATTTTGAAGAATCTCTTCTTAGTTCTCTTATAATAAGTTACTTGTATTACTACTGAAACAGTTTCTAATACATATATTCCACCTACTATAATAACCAATAATGGATTTTTTAATACAAGTACAATCATAGAAAGTGCTCCACCAAGTGCAAGTGACCCTGTATCTCCCATAAAAACTTTAGCTGGATATGCATTATACTTTAAGAATCCTATTAATCCTCCTACTAAAGCTACACAGAAAACTGCAACACTTTTATGTCCTGTACTAAATGATACAATACTGAAGAATGCCATTACTATTATTGTTACAGAAGTATTTAATCCATCTAAACCATCTGTTAAGTTAACTGCATTAGTTAATGCTGCAAAATAGAATATAACAAATGGAATTAATATCCATCCTAAATCTATAGTTTTATTTACAAATGGTATAACTATTTCTGTTCCTATAGTTGTATATCCATAATATGCTGCACCTAAAGAAAATAATATTTGAAGAACAAATTTTTGTATTGATGTAAGTCCTTCGTTATCTTTATGAATTATTTTTAATAAGTCATCTAAAAATCCGATTAATCCAAAAGCAAGCATACCATACATTACAGCCATACCTTCATCTGTAAACTTATTACCAGTTACAATCATAGCAACTAATGTAGATGTTATAAAGATAAGTCCTCCTATTGTTGGTGTCCCAGCTTTTTTCAAGTGACTTTGTGGTCCTAACTTTCTTATATTTTGTCCAAACTTTAATTTGTGTAGCATTGGTATTATTAATGGCCCTAATAATAATGCAATTAATAAAGACGATATAAATGCTAATACTATTTTACTATTTATAAATCCATCTAATGTTATCATACTTCTTACTGCCTTTAAAAATCGGCAGAATCCCTCCTTTTTATACGTTTATCTCTTCTAATGCTTTTACTATATCTTCAAATTTTATACCTCTAGATGCTTTTACTAATACTGTATCTTCTTTTTGTATAACATTTTTAAGATCATTAATTAAATTCTCTTTAGTATTATATATTCTAATACTCTCATTTTCAAAACCACTTTTGTATGCATCTTCAAACTCTCCAGTAGTTATTAATAAATCCACTTTATTTTTTGCATATTCTCCCACTTCTTTATGAGCATTATATGCCTCACTTCCTAGTTCATTCATAGTTCCTAGAATAGCAACCTTTCTTTTTCCCTTACGACTTTTCAATACATCAATAGCAGCCTTCATTGAATCTGGACTTGCATTATAGCAATCATTTATTATTTCAAAATTATTTGCGTTTATAAATTCTAATCTCATTGAAGTTGCTTCAATATTACTTAATCCATGCTTCATATCTTGAAGCTTTACATTTAACTCATTACTTGCTGCTATTCCTAAAAGAGAGTTTAATACATTATGTGCACCTACCATAGGTAAATCAAATCTACACTCTTCATTTTTTGATATAGCTGTAAAAGAGGTTTTATTATCATCTAGTTCAATTTCTTTTCCAACAAAATCAAAACTTTTATTGTAACCAACTTTTAAGACTTTATAATTTTTATTTTCTATTTTAGATAAATATTCATCTTCTCCATTAACTATAAGAACATTATTTTCATTAAAGAAGTCGGTTATCTCCATTTTTGCTTTTAAAATATTTTCTCTTGTTTTTAAGTTCTCTATATGAGATAAACCTATATTAGTTATCAATGCAATATCAGGTCTTGCACAATTAGCTAATGTATGTATTTCACCTAAATTACTCATACCCATTTCTAAAACTGCCACATCATAACTTGAATCTAATTCTAAGATCATAAGAGGCAATCCTATATGATTATTAAAGTTTCCTTTTGTCTTAAAAACCTTATATTTTTCACTTAAAAAGCTTGCTAAAACATCCTTTGTAGATGTCTTTCCTGTAGATCCAGTTATGCCTATAACCTTTAACCCAAGTTTTTCTCTATAATATTTTGCAATTGATAATAGCGCTTCATTTCCATTATTGACTTTAATTATAGTCCCTAAGCCATTGCATTCCTCTAAGTCTTCTATTTCTTCATCTATTATTGCTATAGATGCTCCTTTTTCTAAAGCTGCTTTAGCATATTTATTACCATTAAATCTTTCACCTTTTAATGCTAAGAATATATTATTTTTTTCTATCTTTCTTGTATCTGTACAAATCTTATTAAATTCTTTATTTTCACCTTGAATTATAACTTTTCCATCTATAGAATCCACTATTTCTTTAAAGCTTAACTCCACTAATTCCACCTCTTATTCTTTTCAATAATATGTGGAATACCATTAAACAGTATTCCACATATTATAGTATCATAATTTTAATATATATTAAAACATATCCTTTAAAATATCATCTACAACTTCTCTTTCATCAAAGTGAATCTTACCTGTATTTAATATTTGATAAGTTTCATGCCCCTTACCTGCTATTACAATTACATCTCCAGCTTCTGCTATTTCTATAGCTCTTTTAATAGCATCTTTTCTGTTTTCTATAACTTCATAGTTTTCTTTTTCTATACCACCTAAAATTTCGTTAATTATAAACATAGGATCTTCAGTTCTTGGATTATCAGATGTAACTATTGCTATATCTGATAAATCTGAAGCTATTTTTCCCATTTGAGGTCTCTTAACCCTATCTCTATCTCCACCACATCCAAATACAGATATTAATCTATTCTTAGTAAATCCTCTTGCTGTCTTTAAGATATTATCTAATCCATCTGGAGTATGAGCATAATCTAAGATTATAGTATAAGGAAGATTATATTTTTTCCCTACCATTTCACTTCTTCCAGGAACAACAACTTCTTCTATACCTTTCTTTACACTTTCAAGTGATATTCCTAAATTTAATGTAGCTCCTATTGCACCTAAAGAATTATATATATTGAATTCTCCTGGAAGACCTACTATAAAGTTTTCAGTATTGTTATTTAATTTAATTTTAAATGCTATATGTTTACTTTCACATACTTCATCATAAGCCTTAAAATCACTTTCACTCTTTATAGAGTAAGTATATATATTTGTTTCATTTGAATTATTTAAATCTTCAACTACTCTTTTTCCATACTCATCATCAATATTTACTACTTTTATATTACTTCTTTCAAAAAGCTTATATTTTGCTTTGTAGTAATTTTCAAATGTTTTATGGAAATCTAAATGATCTCTTGTTAAGTTAGTAAATATTCCAACTTCAAACTCTACTCCATAAACTCTATCTAAATCTAAAGAGTGTGATGATACTTCCATTACACAATATTCACAACCTTTTGCAACCATTTCACTAAATAGTTTTTGTAGTTCTAAAGATTCAGGTGTAGTTCTTTCTGTTTCTAAAGCTTCTTTTCCTATATAGTTTGCTATAGTTCCTATAAGCCCTACTTTTTTACCTTCAGCCTCTAAAATAGTTTTTATCATTAATGCAGTTGTTGTCTTACCATTAGTTCCTGTAACACCTATAATCTTCATTTTCTTACTTGGATTATCATATAAATTTGACCCAATTATAGCTAATGCTTTTCTTGTATCTCCTATCTTTATAACAGTAACATCTTTATTTTCTGTTTCAATATTATCTTGACATACTATTACACTAGCACCCTTATCTATAGAAGCTTGTGCATATTTATGTCCATCTGATTGAAATCCCTTTATACATACAAACATGCTACCTTCTTCTACAGTTCTACTGTCATAGCTAACATTTTGTATATCAAGATCTACACTTCCTTGTAATACGTCATAATCTAATCCATTTAATAATTCTTTTAATATCATAATTAAACACCTACTTCATTTTTTATTAACTACATTATACACTATTTCTAATAACTAATCTTCAAAATCAGACTTTAATTCTAACTTAGCAGTTGTTCCTCTTTCTACCAGTTCTCCAGCAGGTACACTTTGTTTATGAATTACACCTGATCCTGAAATATCATATTTAATTCCCAAACCATCTAAAAGACTTCTTGCACTTTCTAATGAATATCCACTTAAATCTGGCATTATAACTTTATTACTATTTCCATTACCTTCTTGTGTATTAATAGTTATCTTTGCCCCTTCTTTAACAGAATATCCTGGATAAGGAGTTACGGATTTAACAATTAATCCTTCACCAATTACATCAACTTCTAAATTTGAATCTAATAATAACTTTTTAGCCTCTTGAACACTTAATCCTCTTACTTCTGGAATTATTGTTTCTCTAACTATAGAGCTTTCATTTTCATCAGAGAACTTACTTTCCATATAGTTAAATATATCAGTAAATAATGTTTTAGCATATGGAACTGCTACTTGACCTGCATAGTATAATCCTGTTCCAGGTTCGTCAACAGTAATCATTATTGTAACTTTAGGATCATCTGCTGGTGCCATTCCTACGAAAGAAGAAATATATTTTCCACCTTGGTAAACACCATTTATAACTTTTTGAGCTGTTCCTGTCTTACCAGCTATATGATATCCTTCAATAAATGTAGCTGCACCAGACCCATTAGTAACAACATTCTCAAGATATGATCTTAATTGTGCTGTTTGCTCCTCGCTAGCTATTTCCCTAGTTTCTGCTTTAAATTTTCTATCAGTTACCTCTGTACCATTTTCATCTTCATGAGATATCTCTTTCATTACATGAGGTTGAATCCATGTACCTCCATTTGCAACTGCATTAAAAAGAGCCATATACTGTACTGAGTTTACAGTATTAGTTTGACCAAAAGATATTGTTGCAAGATCTGTTACAGAAATTTTATCAACAGACTTTACAATCCCTGTTGCTTCTCCTGGTAAATCAATACCTGTTAATTGTCCAAAGCCAAACTTTTTAATATATTCACATAACTTTTCTTTACCTATCATTTCTCCAAGTTGCATAAATCCAGGATTACATGAGTTTTGAATTATTTCTGGGAAAGTTTGTACTCCATGTCCTGTGGTTTTTGCACACTTTATTGTTCTTCCGCCAACAACCATACTTCCCGTACAAGTAAATGTATGTCCTTCAGGAACTACCCCTTCTTCAATAGCTGTAAGTGCAGTAGCAACCTTAAATATAGAACCAGGTTCAAATGTATCATTTACTAATCTGTTTCTCCACATCTTTTGAAGCTTTTCCATATCAGTTTCACCTGTAAAGTTTTCAATACCTTGTTGAGGATTATTAGGATCAAAATCTGGTTTATTAACCATAGCCAATACTTCACCATTTTCAGGATTCATTACAAGTACTGATACAGCAGCTGCCTGATTATCTTCATAACATGTTTGTGCTACCTTTTCTGCAAAGTATTGAATATTATTATCTATAGTTAACTTTACATTGCTACCATTTATAGGTGATGTGTATTGTGATATTGTATATGGTAAATCTCTATCATAAGCATCTAGCTCTGCCATCTTAACTCCTGGAATTCCAGATAATTCAGTATTATATTCAAGTTCTATACCTGTTAGTCCATCACCATCTGAATTAGTAGTTCCTAAAACATGAGCTAAAAAGTTACCATTTGGATAATATCTTTTTGTATCTGGAGAAACAATTATTCCATTAATTGATTTTCC
>JAFADP010000172.1 GCA_023424785.1 Bacillota bacterium | reverse complement strand
AATTCCACCTTGCTCAGAGCCTATAACAGGACTTAAATCTGCATAAAAAATATCCCCTCTTTTTACAACCATAGTCGTCATTAAAAATATCACACTCCGCAAAGCCATTTCTCATATTCATTTATATTATCAAATTTGTATTTAAGTGACTTTTGTGATGAATTAGCATCATATGAAAGTTCTAAATTAATTTTCGACATTTCTTTATATCCATTTTTCATTAATTCAAAGAACTCATTCGCTTCATTCTCCTCACTATATACTATTAAACTGTCTTTAATAAATTTACTACTTTTTTCAAAATCATTTTTAAATTTACGGATTACTATATTATCTATTTTTTCTAACATATTTGACCTCCTAGGAGTTCTATTTCCTATGTATAAGAAAATTATATTTCAAAATATGTCATTTTGTAAATAGAAATGTCACTATATGCGTAAATTTTATAAAATTTTACAATTATTGATCCTTTAAGAGTATATTTTTAATCATTATTTAAAAATGATTACTATGTACTTAGATTATCACTATAGTTAATACAACTTGATTTAACTAAATACTACACTGGCTAAATTTTCTTTATACCATTTCTCTCTATCTAATCATTTGTTTAGTATGCCTCTTATCCTACTTACAATTTATATGATGAATACTGAATTTAAATTCAGTATTCATTTTTTAATAATTTTAGTTAAACAAATTTTCATCAATATCCTTAACGGATTTAAAATCTTCATAAATTATTCGTACTGAATCATTACCATCTTTGTCATAAATTATAATTCCAATAGGCGCCTTAGTTTTTTTATTTATAAAAATCCTAGCACTATTAAAATGCTCATTATTTAAAAACAATTCTGTATCTACTTGTATATATATTTTATCTCCCCATTCTTCTTGTCCCTCTTTTATAGAGTTACTCTTTAGTGGATAAGATAATATTTTATTCATAAATGCCATTGAATGAAGTATGTCCATATCACTTTCAATGACATATTCATCAGCAGATGAATTATCTTTTACATGAAGTCCATCTGATTTATAAAGCTTAACTTTACCATCATCAAACTGGATTCTTACACCTTCATCTTTTGAATAATATTGAACGGTATCCTCTCGTTCTTCTCCTTTGCTATTCTTAACTATGTACTCAACTTTTGTTTCATAACATTTAATATTTTTTAAATCCCTAATTATCTCCTCATTATTGGGTGAAAGTATACCCCTAAAAATAATAACAAGGAAAATAGATATAAAAGGTATAACTAGTAATAATGTTATAATAATTTTTTTCTTCATAAATCCTCCCATAAGCACTATTTCATTATTACTAATATTAAGTAACCATAGATTTTATTCACAATTTATTATTAAGCTACTTAAAAAATATTATTTATGTTACTCATTACTCTATAAATATTATGTAGGTTGATTGGATTCTAGTACTACAAATGCAATTGCACAAGTTCTATTATGAGAAATAGAGATATTAAATATATAATTATCAACTTTTATTAGTTCTTTTACTTTATCAGATACTTCTACTATAGGTTTTCCTAACTCATCTCTAAAAACTTCTATATCACTAAAGGCAACCCCCCTCATACCTGTTCCTATAGCTTTACTTACTGCCTCTTTTACAGCAAAATTTCCAGCAACACTCTCTACTCTAAGTTTACTTTTAGTTAGTTCTTTAAGTTCCCTTTTAGTAAATATCTTTTCTAAAAACATTGGTGTATTGTTTATTGCTCTATCAATTCTCTCAATTTCTATTATGTCTGTCCCAATTCCCAATATCATAAAATCACCTCTTTTGTTAAACTATATCCATAAGAATAATTTAATTATCTTCTGTAAACATCTCTTATGTAAATATAATTTTTAAAATTAAAATTCAGCAGCACACAAATCTGAATACTCACCTACTATATCAACTAAATGTATAGGAGAAACTAAATTATTAAATAATAATACTAATAGATCATTAGCTTTTTTTTCTTCACTAGCTACTAAACTTACATAGTCCCTCTCTAAATTAATTACTTCCCCATCATTAAAATCTTGCCTTTCAATTTCAATTCCAAATGCTTGTCTATTTCTTATGTTGTTTTCAGTCATCCTATAGATATATTTAACTTCTTTCTCATTAACATTTATGATTTTGCTTAATGTTTTATTTATCTTCATAATCCCATTCCCCCTCTACACATTATTTAACAATAAAACAATACCATAAATTGAATTAAAATTATGTCAAATGATGGTGATATAAAAAATAAAAATTCCCTTAGCTTTCAACATAATTGTAATTTATTACACTTTTTTCAGTTAATATTATAAGTTTGCTTATTAATCATATTATCTGATATATTAAAATAAATGTCGAAAATTATACTTATGTGAGAAATTTTATTAAAAAAATAGAGATTGTTTCATAACAACCTCCATTTAATAATTTATTCTTCACCACTAACTTCGTTGTTTTCTCTAACTTCTTTTCTATTTCCAACAAATTTAAAGTCTTCAGCAACAACTTCTGCTATATACTTTTTATTTCCTTGTTTATCTTCATAACTTCCAGTTTTTAATCTTCCACTTAGACTAATATAGCTTCCCTTAGTCATATACTTACAAACTACTTCTGCTTTTCTTCCCCATATAGTTACAGGAATTAAATCAGCCTTTCTAGTTCCATCGGCAGATTTAAAATTTCTATCTACGGCTATTATGAACCTTGTAAAAACTTTTTCACCATTATCTATAGTTTTTAGTTCAGGGTCCTTTATGAGTTTTCCTAATAATACTATTTTATTCATTTAATTACACCTCCTGAATATTTCACTTTTGAGTATACCCATTTCAAATTTTTCTATTCATGGAAAGTTTATTATAATTATATAAATACTAAAATTAAGCAACCGTAGCTATTAAAACTTATAAACAAGTTTTAATTTAATAAATTAGTTTTTCTTGTAACTATAACTGAGTTAATTTCTCCACCAACAATCAAAATTATTGAAGTAAGATAAAGCCATGTTATTAATATAATAACTGCACCTAAACCACCATATATCTTAGAATAATTACTAAAATTATTTATATAAAAGGAAAACCCTAAAGAAACAATTAACCAGCCACCCGTACAAGCAATAGCTCCTGGTATAACTTCTTTCCATCTAAGTCTTTTTGAAGGAGTATATCTATATATACTTGCAAAAATCAATATCATCATAAATATAACCAATGCATATCTAATAAAATTCCATACTCTATATACAACTATAGGGAATGGTAAATATGATGCTAATAAATCTCCTATTAAACGCCCAAATACTAGCATTACTAAGGTTAATATTATTACAAAGGCTAATGCAAATGTACAAATAACCGCTATAAAAGCTCTTTTTATAAATGATCTATTTTCACTTAATCCATATGCTTTATTTATCCCTTTAATTACTGCTCTAAAAGCTGAAGATGCAGACCAAATTACTAATAATAAAGAAGCCCCTAATAATCCAGTATTTTGTTTTTCAATAATTTCTATAATTACGTTATAAATAAGCTCAAATGCACTGGTTGGTAACATAGCCCTTAAAGCCCCTAATACCTCCATAGAGTCTAAGTTACTAAATCCAACTAATGTTAATAAGAAAATTAAAAAAGGAAAAAATGATAATATTAAATAATATGCTAGTTGAGCAGCTAAAGCAAAAATATCATCTTCTCTTATTTTAACTATAAAATAAATTATAAACTTAAAGAAATTTCTTTTTATTCCAGCGTAGGTTTTAGACATAATATCACCATATTTCCTTTCTATTTGTATATAATATAATGTTTATTTCTTATAGTTAAATATATATTCTTTTATCTCCCACTCCTTAGGTAAAATAAACTTATATTTAGAATCTGTATATCTTTTATCTATTAATAATATTCTACCTTTATCATTCTCCGTTCTTATTACTCTTCCTGCTGATTGAAGAACTTTATTTATTCCTGGATATGTATATGAGTAATCAAAGCCACTTGAATCAAAGTATTCTGCTATTATATTATTTTCAATAGAAACCATAGGAAATCCAACTCCTACAATAATAGCTCCAATCAATTTATCGCCTGGTAAATCTACACCTTCTGAAAACATTCCACCTACAACTGTAAATCCAATAATATTACTATCTTCATTAAAGGATTTTAAAAACTCCTCTTTCTTAATTTCCGACAAATTTTCTTCTTGTACTATAGTTCCCTTTTCTCCATACAGTTCTATATATCTTGAATATACTTTATATAGATAATCGAAAGAAGGTAAAAAGACCATATAATTGCCTTTTTCTTCATTAACAAACTTATACATAACATTACATAATATGTCAATATTCTTTTCTCTATTAACATATCTCATATCTAAAGGGTATAAATATGTTGATAAATTTTCTTTTTTAAATGGTGAATCAAATCTTAATTTAAAGCTTTCTTTATCTCCTCCTATTAAGTCAACATAATATTTTACAGGAGATAATGTTGCTGAAAATATAATACTAGAGTAGGTACTTTTGATAACTTGCCTTAAATTTTTAGCAGGATTAATACAAAATATTTTTATACTAAATTCATTTTTATTATTTTTTAAAATAGTTGTATACTCTTTATCATATAATTCACTTGCTACAATAAAGCTCCTTACTTCATAATAGAACTCTAATACCTCTTCATATCCCTCTGTTCCCTTACTTTTTACTAAGTAATTATCTGCTTCATTAACAAATACTCTTAATAGCTTTATTAATTCTTTGTATTCTTCATTGTGATATTTAAAATTCTTATTTATCTCTTCTAATTCTCTTCTTATATGTATCATTTCTTTATTTATAGAATTAGAAATCTTATATAACTTTGGTACTTTTCCCTTTATAATCTTATTAACAAGCATTACTTTGCTTTTTTGTAAAGTACAGCTATACATTTCTCTAGCCCTATTAACAAGATTATGGGCTTCATCTATTAGTAATATATTATCTTCATTTCTATCTTCAAATATTCTTTTTAGCTTTACCCTTGGATCAAAAGCATAATTATAATCACAAATAACACCATCACACCAATTACTTAAGTCTAAAGAAAGTTCAAAAGGACATACCTTATATTTATTAGCATACTTAACTATTTCATCTCTAAAAAATATATTATTGCTTTTTATTAAGCTATTTATTACATCATTTATTTTTGTAAAATAATCTTTTGCATAAATACAATCATCAGGATTACATTTTACTTCATTATTAAGACATATTTTTTCCTTTGCGGTGATAGTAACTACCTTAAACTTTAAGTTGTTTTTAAACAATTTAATATATGCCTCTTCTGCTACAGTTCTAGTTATCGTTTTGGCCGTTAAATATATTATCTTTTCTCCCATTCCTTCTCCAATTGCCTTTAATGCTGGGAAAATAGTAGATATAGTTTTTCCTATTCCTGTAGGAGCTTGTGCAAATAATATTCCTTTTTTTCTTATATTACTATAACAACTTACTGCTAATTCTCGTTGCCCCTTTCTATATGTTTTAAATGGAAATTTTAACTCTTTTATACTTTTATCCCTCTCTAACTTAAAAGACTCTTTTAAAGCTAATGTTTCCAAATACTTATTCACTAACTCATATACAAAGCTCTCCAATTCCTTTAGACTATATATATGATCAAAAGATCTCACCTCATCTGTATTTATATTAAAATAACTTAATCTTATAGTTATACTTTCCACATTATTATCTATACAATAAATATAACCATAAAACTTTCCTTGAGCCCAGTGAAGTAAGTTATAGTCTTCATATAAATAACTTAAATCCATATAAGTTGATTTTATCTCTTCTATAATTATATTTCCTTTTTCATTTATAATTCCATCAGCTCTGCCATCTACTAATAAAACTATATTATCTTTATGAAATTCATGTTGCATTCTTACTTCTTTCTCATAATTCTCATATACTATTGCATTATCTTTTTGAAGTTTTCCATGAGCAATTGTTCCATCTATAGCACGACCCCTAGATACAAATCTATCATCTAAACTTCCAGACTTCAGTACATATTCAACTATTCCTCTAACGGATTCTTTAAATAGTAATTTCTCTTTCATAAGTATTCCTCTCTTACATTACTATTTTATTATAACAAAAAAGCTACCAATTAAATCGGTAGCTTAAAATTAAGAGTGATATTCTTTTACTATTTTTTGAACCAACTTTTTAATAGCACTAGCTTGAGCTATTAAAGATAATACTATAACAAAAGTTCTAATACTATTTTCATCTTTTTCATCTAACTGTAACTCTTTAATAATTGAATCTAACTTCTCATCATTTATTGCTGTAGCATTTAACTGTTTATCAAAACTTTCTTCTTGAGTTTCAAAAAATAATTTATATGCAGTTTCCCAATCTATAATATCATCTGATCTATCATTTATTTCATTAAAAGCTAAACTAAAGACCTTTTTAATTTCCTCTGTAGTAAGTATTGGTCTCATATAGCTTAATAATACAAGTTGAACTAAATGTATTTTAGTATACCCTCTTTTTTTACCATCCTCCGGCTTACTAATAACTTCACTTTTTATATAATTTTGAACTATATTATTAGTGTATTTATCTTCAACGAATTTGTCATTTAAAAAATCTATTACTTGAGATAAAAAAAGATCATATTTCGGTAACTCTTCATAAGGTATCATTGATGTATTAGATATTTCTTCTGCAATCTCTTTTATATAATCATTATCAATTTTATTAACCATATTATTTCACCTCATTTTTGTATAATTCAATATTTATATTATATAGTAATTATAAACTTATTACAAGTTACCTGCACCTATCTTATATGTTATTTTTTTGTTATTATAATATATAATTCTTAACATATATTAATAAAACTATTCTTTTAAATTGATTTTTACTTTTTTTTCTTTTTTTATTTTAATATATTTAATCTTTTTAAACTTGTCCAATATAATTCTACAATATTAGAGTATAGACTATATTTTATAATGTTTATTTTGTCATTTATTTTATAAAATGTTATTGACTTTTCAAAATTATGGTAGTATAGTTTATTTATGAATTAATTTAAAGAGAATTTTGTAATTAAAACTTTTTTTTAGAGTTTTTTATTGACTTTTAATTACATATCTGCTAATATTAATCTGCTAAATGTCGAAACTTGTTTAAGGAGGAATTTTAAATGAAATCAACTGGAGTTGTAAGAAGAGTAGATGAATTAGGAAGAATTGTTATTCCAATAGAATTAAGAAGAACTTTAGATATCGCTGAAAAAGATGCTTTAGAAATATATGTAGATGGTGAGCAAATCATATTAAAGAAATATGAACCAGCTTGTATCTTCTGTGGTGATGCTAGAGATGTTGTTAACTACAAAGGTAAAAACATCTGTAAGAACTGCATGGAAGAATTAAAAGTTGGTAAGTAATTAATTATTATTTTACATAATTCTATTAAATAAATAAGAGAGGCTACATTTTAGTAGACTCTCTTTTAACTTATAAATTAATTGCTATTTTATAGACCTCTTTTTTAGGCATTTCTCTTTCTTTTGCAACCATTTTTATAGCTTCTTTTTTATCAATTCCATTATTAATTAAATTCATTAAATGTTGTTCTACTGTTACTCCACTAAGTTCTTGTTCTTTTTCTGCTCTGAATTCACTTTCACTTTTACCTGAAATCACTAACACGAATTCTCCTCTTGGTCTATTATTTAAAAACCAATTATAAGCTTCTCCAATAGTCCCTCTATAAATATCTTCATGTAGTTTTGTTAATTCTCTACAAACAGCTATATTTCTATCACCTAATGTTTGCTTTAAATAATCTAAAGTCTCTATAAGTCTATGTGGTGATTCATAAAAAATTAATGTTTCCTTTTTATCCTTAATTTCTTCTGCTAAGATTTTTCTTTCTTTAGTTTCTCTTGGAATAAATCCTCTAAAAATAAACTTCGTAGTATCTAAACCAGAATAAACTAAAGCTGTTGTGATAGCTGTAGCTCCTGGTAAAACTTCAAATGGTATATTATTTTCTATACACTTTCTAACTACAACACTTCCTGGATCTGATATTCCCGGTGTCCCTGCATCTGTAACTATAGCTATACTCTTTCCTGATTCTAGCTTAGATAATATTTCATCACTCTTTCCTTGTTCATTATGCTGATGATAGCTAAAAAGTGGCTTCTTTATATTAAAATGATTTAATAATTTTAAACTTTGTCTTGTATCTTCAGCTGCAATTTCATCTACACTTTCTAATACCTCTAATGCTCTTAATGTTATATCCTTTAAATTACCTATTGGTGTCGGTACTAAATATACCTTTCCATATTCCATATAATTACTTCCTTCCATAAATACGATCTATTTCTTCACTATAGTTTCCATTGTCATCATATACATATAGTGTTTCTTCCCATTTTAAAAATGCCCCACCATCTCTTTGACCTTCTACTAAAACTATATTAGGTGCCTTTTTAGTATTAGGCTGAACCATTCTAACTCTCTTCGGCTCTATTTTATATTTTCTCATAAGTCCAAAAATATCGGCCAACCTTTCTGGTCTATGTACTATAAACATTCTTCCATTATCCTTAAGTAATCTTCTAGCAGCTACAATTACATCCTCTAATGTACACATCACCTCATGCCTAGCTATTGCTAATTTATCATTTGGATTAACTATTCCTGCATTATTTAGTTTATATGGTGGATTAACCGTAAGTACATCAAATTTTCCTAAAGAATCTAGTAATACTTTATCCTTTAAATCACCATGAACAAATTTTACTACATCTGTAGTGTCATTAAGTACAGAGCTCCTATTAGCCATTTCAACCATATCTTCTTGTATTTCTAAGCCTATAACTTCCTTTGGTGCATATTTACCATAAGCTAAAAATGGAACTATACCTGTACCGGTGCATAAATCAATAACTCTATGCTTATTCTTTATATTTGCAAAATGGGATAATAAAACTGCATCTACACCAAACCTAAATCCTTGTTTTTTTTGAATTAACTTTAACTCATTTAGTTGTAAATCATCAACACCTTCATCAATATTTATCTTAACGTCCATAAAACACTCCTTAACTAAATTGTAAACTAAGTACTTTTATTATACATATTATATACAAAAAAGACTAGGATTAATAAAATCCTAGTCTTTAAATACAAACTATACTACTCTTCTTGCTGTGTAGAATTTATATACGCTTGAAACTTTAACTACATCACCAGTACTTGGCGCATGTATCATTTGTCCATTTCCTACATATATACCAACATGTCCAGTATGAGGGAAAACTAAATCTCCTGGTTGTAAATCGTTATAAGATACAGCTACTCCTACATTTATTTGATCATATGTTGTTCTTGGTAGGCTTACTCCAGCCGCATTTCTAAATACGTATTGAGTAAATCCTGAACAGTCAAATCCACTTGGAGTTGTCCCACCCCATAAATAAGGTGTTCCAAGGAACTTATATGCGTAATCCACTATTGCATTACCTGTTGCAGATACTGTAGAATCTCCTCTATTTGGCTTACTAGCAGTATTTGCAGCATCTATTGCTGCTTGAAGTTGCGAAACTTTATTTTTTGCAGCTTCAATCTTATTATTTATTTCTTCTGTAACTATTCCACTCTTAATTTGGTTATCTCTTATGTTTCTTAATTGACTAATTGCACTATTTAAATCATCAATTGAACTTGATGAATTTTCTATAACTGAGAATTGTGGCGTAACTAATTGTCTTTCTGAAACAGCTAAGAATTCTCTTTCAAATTCAGCTTGTTCAGCTTGTACTTGTACAACTAATGTTTCTTGTTCAGCCTTTTTCTCTTCGAACTCATCTAAAGATTTTTGAGTTTCCTTATTTATTTTTGTAAGCTCCTTGTCCTTTTCATCTAAAGACGCAATTTTCTCATTAAGAGAATCTTGTTTATCTTCTAGTTCCTTAACAATCTTTTTGTCTATGCTTACTAATCTGCTAGTTGATTCAATCTTACTAATTAAATCATTAAAACTGTCAGCGCTAAATAATAACATTATGTAGCTACTTTGTCCACCAGATTTATATAGTTCTCTAATTCTTTTACCTAAAAC
>JAFADP010000045.1 GCA_023424785.1 Bacillota bacterium | reverse complement strand
ATGAAAGAATTAGGTATTGAAGGATGTAGAGTAGATGAAAAGTGTTATGTATATGGTTATATTCCTGCTACAAAGGGATATGAGGATAAACCTAGTATAGGACTTATATCACATATGGATACAGCACCAGCTGCTTGTGGAGAAAATGTAAATCCTCAAATAGTTGAAAATTATAATGGATTAGATGTTGTATTAAAAAATGGTACGGTCTTATCAGTTAAAAAGTTTCCTCATTTAAAAGATTTAAAAGGAAGAACATTAATTACTACTGACGGTACTACACTTTTAGGAGCAGATGATAAAGCTGGTATTGCAGAAATACTTACAGCTTGTGAACATATAATAAAAGAAAATATACCACACGGAAAAATTTGTATTGGGTTTACTCCAGATGAAGAGATAGGCAGAGGTGCAACACACTTTGATGTAGAAGGTTTTGGGGCTGATTATGCTTATACAATAGATGGTGGAGTAGAAGGTGAAATATCATATGAAAACTTTAATGCAGCAGCTGCTAAAGTAGAAATTAATGGATTATCAGTACATCCAGGTTCTGCAAAAAATAAAATGATAAATGCATTAAATGTAGGGATAGAATTTAATGCAATGCTTCCATATGGAGAAAAACCAGAATTTACAGAAAAATATGAAGGGTTCTATTACTTAGAATCAATGTCAGGAAATACAGATAAAGCTACTTTATCATATATATTACGTGATCATGATGCTTCTAAGTTTCAAGCTAAAAAAGACACAATGATTCTTGCAGCAAAATTACTTAACGAAAAATATGGAGATGAAAGAATTAAATTAACTATTACTGATCAATATAAAAATATGCTTGAACATATAAAGCCATGTATTCACTTAATTGAAAATGCAAAAGAAGCCATGAAAAATCTAAATGTGACACCAATTATTGAACCTATAAGAGGAGGGACAGATGGCGCTACATTAAGCTATATGGGACTACCTTGTCCTAACTTAGGAACAGGAGGATATGCTTATCATGGAGAATATGAGCATATAACAGCTGAGGGTATGGATATTGCAACAAACATTATAGTAGAAATTCTAAAAATATACTCTAGATAATATAATTTTAATTTAGTTTAGAGGGGTGATGGTATGCAAACCATAAGAATTAATGAGGAAAAGTTTAACTTTAATAAATTTTTAAATTTTATAGAAATAGAATATAATATAGAACTGGGAAAAAGAGTTAAAATGTGTACAATACTATCTCTGGTAGATTTAACTAGCGATAGGTTTGTTAATGATAATGACTTAGATATAAAAAGAGAAGATTTATTTAGTGTTTTTTTAGGTGGGAAGTATGGAATTTTTATTCCTCTTACTGGATTAATAACAAATATGGATGAAGCATATGGTGAAGATTTAAACTCCTTAGATAATATAGGTATATTAATGTATTATAAATCTGTATGCTTTAATATAGAGTTAGTTAAGGTTGATAATGATACTATAACAAGACTACATGATAATTATATATTGGATGGTCAAGTTCAAGACTTATTAGAATTTTTTACTTATAAAGATAGTGATATAACATTATTAGATGTAAAAAGAGATGATTTTAAACTTATAAATTTTATAAATTGTATTTTAGATATTACTAATCAAGAGGATCTTATATTAGTAGATGATAATAATTTATGTGAAAAATTAAGTGTAGAAAAGTTTGATTTCAGTAATATTCCAAGTGGTACCAAGTTATACTTTGAGTTTGCATGGAGAGATGAGGATTATTTAATATGTGCAGATGGTAATAGCTTTTTTGTTAATCCTTATACCCTTAATGAGTATTGCGATTTAGAAGAGGCATACTTTGAGTTTTATGAAAATATTTCTTTAGGATATTTATTAACTTTTAAAGAAGATAGAATTATTATAAAAGTAGCAAAAGAAGGTGAAATTACCTTGCCAATATATTCAGAATGTAGAGAAATAAGTAACTGTGGGGAACTTAAAGAGGTAATGAAGGAGTATATAGAAAATTTTATAAACTAATTAAAAATACAATCAAGATGTACTGTTAATACATCTTGATTGTATTTTTATTTTATTAATAATTCTAATTACATATATGCCAATTATTGTAATTAATTTCTTGTCTTATAGTATAAGTGATATCACAATCTGTACTTAGCCAGTTATCTAGTGTTTTTAATTTTGCTTTAAAGCATCTTTCAAAAGCCATTAAAGCTTCTGGAATTGCATCTACTGAAGCATTATAATTTTCAAGAGGATTTAAACAAGAGTTGTTTTTATTACATGAAATTATATTATAAGCTTCATTAGTGCTGTCATTTGCAAAAGAATTAATTTTATTTTTTATAGCAGCTCTATAATTACTAGGATAACTAACTTCAAGAGTGATTCTATAATTAATATTTCTAGCTTTAATGCATGGAACTTCAGTTGTAATTTCATTATCATCTATATATCCTATAGTCTTTATAAGAGAGTCTTCAGCAACTTCAGGTATATCTAATGATGCTAAGGTTTGAGAGTATACATCTCTAGTTCCATTAATAGAGTGCTCTATTTTACTAGTGAGTAATGAAATATCATCTTGTTTTAAAGATCTATATTCATATGGTTCATTAGAATCAAATCTAGGTGAGCAGAAGAATGAATCTATTCGTTTTAATGAAGTGCCAAAGAACACCCAATTCCTACCAAGCCACCTAAAGCCAGATACAGAATCTCTATCAATATTAGTTAAAAAAGCCCAGTAACTTCGTCCATTTCTTTCCCAAATATAAGTATACTTATATAGACAAAATTTTATGGATTTAGAACTAATAGCTTTTTGTCCTTTTTCATCACTTTTTTGAGAAGTAAAGCTTTGTACTCCAGCATCTTTTTTACTTGGAATATAATTTGGTGGAGGGGATTGATCAAAACCACCTAGGAATTGTCCCCCTGGCATATTTCCTCCTGGGAAATTACCACCTGGGAATTGTCCTCCTGGAAAGTTACCACCTGGGAAAGGTCCACCAGGAGTAAATGGGGGTTGTCTATATAAATTTTCATAAGGAATAGGGGAGAATTCAAAGTTTGTAGAATTATTATAATTATTATTCATAATATTTTCTCCATATTATTTATTACAAATGCATTATATTCATATAGAGTGTTTATTGTTAATATTGTAGAGATAAATTCTTTATGATAATCTTAGTATATAAAAATAGTAATATTTACTATTAAAGTATTATGTAATAGGAGAAAAATTATGAGTTTAGTAGAAGTATTTAAAATGGAAAATGAAAAAGTAATACAAGAATATAAAACACAAATAGATAAAGTTAAAAACATAAATAAAAATTGTATGTTAAAGAATAATTTAAAAGACTATTTTATAAAAGTATCGGACTTTTTATGTCTTTTAAACAATATAAAAGAACTAGTAGAAAGTAATAAGTTAGACAGTTTGTCACTAGATGAACTTAAAGATTTAAACTATAAGCTATATGAAGATATTTTAGAGAGTAATTATGAAAAAAGTTATAGCAATCCACAATATGCAGTAAAAGTGTTTAACAAAGACTTAGGACAAATATTATCATATATTTATACAAGAGGAAGAAAAGAAATAGAAAGTGCCTTTGCGTATAGGTTATTTAGTATTTTACCAGTGCTAGAGATTTTTACTAAAACATATGATTCTCTACTAGATGATGAAAATAACATTGATAAAATAAAGAATATTATTAAAGAAAGTGTATATAAAAATAATGAAAGAGAAAATGATTTTAATTTTAGAAAATTTATTGATAAAGATATAAATTATTTAGGTCATATTGTACTAAATTCTGATTTAAATGATTTAAGATACTTATATAAATATGATAGCTATATAAGTGAGAGAGAAATTAAAATTGCAGAATTTTTCAATAGCCTTTCTCAAGAAAAGATAGACTCTATGGTTAATACTTATACTGAAGGATACGTGAGAGGATATGTAAATTGTAATCTTAATATAAAAGTTAAGAAATTTGTAAATATATATTACTCAATAGGCTTTGAAAGAATGGCAAGAAAAGCTAAAGAAAACTTTGAAAAGATAGGCTTAGAAGCAGTTTATACACTTTATCAACCATATTATACAAATAGACAGTTTACTTATGATCATCGTTTTGACCATGCTTTATATTTTACAGAAGAATATGTTGAGTTAAATTTAAAAAATATGGAGAAGGCTTGTGTAAAATATAGTACCTCTTTAGGAAAATACGGAGGACCTGCAGCCATTGAAACTTTTGGAGAAAAAAAGTTTGAACCAAAGAATAAAGAAGAAGCTATTTCTTTAAATAAATCTCAAATAGAGTTAGAATCAAAATCTATGAGAGAAGCAGGCTTATTAAGAGCAAAGTATATGAGAAGTCATGAATCAAGTTTTACAATAATAGCTTATCCAGTTCCTGAAATAGGAGAACATTTTGAAGAAATATTTAATGAAACAGTAAAATTAAATAATCTTGATAACAAGCTATATGAAAAAATACAACAAACTATTATAGATGTATTAGATAAAGGTGATTATGTTCACATATTAGGAAATGAAAAAAATAAAACAGACTTAATAGTAAAATTAAATGAGTTAGAAGATCCTGAAAAAGAAACTTTATTTGAAAACTGTACAGCTGATGTAAATATACCAGTTGGAGAGGTGTTTACATCACCAAAATTAAAGGGAACAAATGGAACTTTACATGTTACAGAAGTATTTTTAAACGGACTTAAATATATTAACCTTGAAATATCTCTAAAAGATGGTATGATATCAGAGTATACTTGTAAAAACTTTGACCTTGAAGAAGATAATAAAAAGTTTATAAAAGAAAATATTCTTAGAAATCATAAAAGCATACCAATGGGTGAATTTGCTATTGGAACAAATACTCTGGCATATGTTATGGGTCAAAGATATAATATACAAGATAAACTTCCAATATTAATTGCCGAAAAGACAGGTCCACACTTTGCCATGGGAGATACTTGCTATTCTATGAGCGAAGAAAATGAGACGTTTAATCCTAATGGCAAAAAAATTGTAGCAAAGGATAATGAGTGTTCTTTATTAAGAAAAACAGACATATCAAAAGCTTATTTTAATTGTCATACAGATATAACTATTCCATATGATGAACTTGGCGAAATTTCGGTGTATAATAAGGAAGGTGAAAAAATAACAATAATAAAAAATGGTCGATTTGTATTAGAAGGAACAGAAATATTAAATGAACCATTTAAACATTAGGAAAACAAGGAGAAAAACGACATGAAAAAACTTATTTTAGTAACATCACCACCAGCATGTGGTAAAACATTTGTATCAAAAGAACTTGCAAAAAACTTAAACAATATTGTGTATTTAGATAAAGATACACTTATAGTTTTATCAAAGCAAATATTTGTTGTTGCAAATGAAGAATACAACAGAAGCTCAGATTTCTTTGAAGAAAATATAAGAAATTATGAATATGATGCAGTAATAGACTTAGCTCTAGAAGCTTTAGATTATAATGATATAGCATTAATTAATGCACCTTTTACAAGAGAAGTTAGAGATTTAGACTTTATGGACAGGCTAAAAGAACAATTAAAAAGCAAAAATGCTGAATTAGTTGTAGTTTGGGTTGAAACTTCAGTTGATGTATGTAAACAAAGAATGATCGAAAGAGATTCAGATAGAGATACATGGAAGCTTCAAAACTGGGATGAATACATTGCTGGATGTAACTTTGAAGTTCCAACTGGTATAGATAACTTACTTATATTTAAAAATTCATCAAAAGAAGAATTTGATCAATCAATGAAGGAAATAGTAAACACTTTACAAGGTTCTGATAAGTAAGAATGTAGCTTAAAGACTTTTAGGAGACGATGTTAATGAATTATTATGAAATTCTAGGTCTTGAAAAAAATGCTTCAAAAGAAGAAATACAAGCAGCATATGATGCTGTAGTAGCAAGGTATAAAAAAGAAATTAAGGATGAGAGAAGATTACAAAAATTCTTAAATTTATTTAAAGAAGCATATGATGCATTAATGGACGAAAAAGCCAGAGAAGAAACGCTAAATTTTACTGTAAAAGAAATTAGTGCTACTTCAACTTCAAGTAACGAAAATTTCCATAATTATATTAAAGAAAAGGATATTGATAGCGAGTATTATCCTGAAGAATATAATGAATATAATTCAACGAAGTTAAGAAGAAGTAAGTCTAAAAGCAGAAATAAATCTAGTGCAAGAAATAGCACTAAGAAAAATAGCAAAGATAATGTAAAGCCTAAAAAAGAAAAGAAATATAAGATGGATAAGCCTAAAAGAGGTAAAGGAGATAAAAGTACTTTTTTAGATTTAATTAAACTACCTCTTAAAGTAGTAGCGTTTGCAATAGTAGTAGTTTTATCATTAATTATTTTTATTCTAAAAGTAATTAGTTTAGCTACGTGGCTATTCTCAAAACTATTAATAATAGCTTCCATAGGTATTGCCTCAATTCATGGATATCAAATTTATATAGGACAAGTACCTGATTATAGAATATTCTTTTTGTGTGCCATAGCATTTGTATTATCTTTGCTTTTACCATCAATTATAAAGAGTCTACCAAGTATATTGGAAAGCATTAATAGTAGATTAAAAAACTTTATATTTGATTAAATAAAAAATGTACTTAAGGGATTCCCTTAGTACATTTTTTATTTATGTAAATATGGATTAAATAATGTTAATATGTTAAAATTAAAAGGTATATATATGATATGGAGGGTTTAATTGTGAAAGGGTCTGTAGAAAATAGAGAGTTTCTTACGAAAGAAAGAAGTGTAAGTAAATGGCGTGAAATATTTGAAAGTAAAGAATTTGAAGAAAAATATTGTTATAATGAAAATGATTTGGGTGCAAATTATAGTAAGGATAAAACCATATTTAAACTATGGGCTCCAACTGCAAAAGAAGTTTTTGTAAACTTATACAAAAGCGGAAATGTAAAGGGAGAAGAAACAAGTTTTAAATGCGTAAAAATGAATTATACTCATAATGGAGTATGGAGTGCTATTATTGAAGGTGATTTACATGGAGTATATTACACATATTCTTTAAACCTATTTGGTAACGTTACCGAAACTGGAGATGTTTATGCTAAGGCATGTGGAGTAAATGGCATACGTAGTATGGTAGTAGATTTAGAAAGAACAAATCCAGAAGGGTGGAATGAAGATAAACACGTTCTAAGATCACTAGATGATACTCAAATTTGGGAAGTTCATATTGGAGATTTTTCAAATGATCCAAGTTGTGGAGTTAGAGAAGAATATAGAGGTAAATATCTTGCATTTACAGAAGATAATACAACATTAAACAATGATAATTTACATGCTACTTGTTTAAGTTATTTAAAGAAGTTAGGAGTTACTCATATTCATTTATTACCTACTTTTGATTATGGATCAGTAGATGAAAGTAAAAATGAAACATTTAACTGGGGATATGATCCAGTGAATTATAATGTTCCAGAAGGTTCATATTCTACAGATCCATTTAATGGTGAAGTAAGAATATTAGAATTTAAGAAGATGGTTCAAGCTATGCATAAGGCAGGTCTTTCTGTTGTAATGGATGTTGTATATAATCATACGTATTCATTAGATTCTAATTTTAATAGAAGTGTACCATATTATTATTATAGAGAAGAAATTGATGGAACCTATAGTAATGGATCTGCATGCGGAAATGATACTGCAAGTGAAAGAAAGATGTTCCAAAAGTATATGATAGATTCAATACTATACTGGATGAATGAGTATCATATTGATGGATTTAGATTTGACTTAATGGGATTACATGACGTTGAAACAATGAACTTAATAAGAGAAGCTGTAAATTCATGTGAAAATGGAAAAGATATTATTATTTATGGTGAGCCATGGTCTGCAACAACTAGTAATTTTAAAGAAGGATCAATACCAGCTAAAAAAGAAGCTATTAGAAAGTTACATGATGGAATATCTATGTTTAATGATGATACAAGAGATGCAGCTAAAGGGAAGTTTAATGATTTAGAAGCGCCAGGGTTTATAAATGGTGCAATTGGTTTCGAAGAAAGAATAAAAAGAGCATTTTCTGGACTAATAGATGAAGCTTATGAAGAGCAGCCAAAAAGCCCAAGTCAAATAATAAACTATGTATCAGCTCATGATAATAGTACATTCTGGGATAAGCTTGTAGATAGTGTTAAAAAAGATAAGGACTATTTAACTAAGCATGAAGACTTACTTGCAATGAATAAGCTTGGGGCAGCTTTTGTTCAATTATCATATGGTATACCATTTATGCAAGCTGGAGAAGAGGCAGGAAGAACAAAGCTAGGAGAAGATAATAGTTATAATCTTTCTAAAGATCTTAATAAGCTAGATTGGACTAGAATGTATGAATTTGAAGATTTAATGAACTACTATAAAGGTCTTATATCATTAAGAAAGAGTTTAAAGAACTTCTATGACTTATCTGAGTATTCTCTTGAAAATATAACTTGGATAGATAATATGCCTGAACAAGTTGTGGGATGTAAAATAAAGCCAAAAACTAACGGTAAGTGGAATGAAGTTATAATTATATTTAATGCATCAAATAATGAGGTTGAAATAAATTTAGAAGATAATGAATGGGTTTTATTGGCTAATAAGAACTTTGTATATGCAGAAAGTCAAGAAAAAGTAACTGGTAATATAACAATTGACTGTATTAGTGCATTTGTAGTAGCTAGATAGAAAACTAAATATAAGCATTGCTTTAAAAGCTCTAGGTTTCTAGGGCTTTTTTATCTGTAAAAAATAAAATTGAAGAAACATGTTTTTTATAGTATAATTTTAAAATATAGCGTATTACATTACGGTGTAATACATGTAATACATAAATGCGAGGTAAAAAACATGGAGAATAATGTTAAAGTTACATCATTAAGATTAAATGAGGAGGATGTAGCTAAATTTAAACAATTTGCGTTAGATAATAATATAAATCAGCAACAAGCTTTTAGTAGCTTAATTGGTATGTTGGAGCTTGAAAATGCAAAAAACACTTTAAGTGATAGAGCTAAAGAAATAGATGTTTTTAAAGATACAGTTAATAAGTTAATAGGATTTTATGTTAATAGTTTAGAAGTAAATGCTACTACAGAAGAGAGAATAAGAGAGGATTTACAAAAAGAATTAAAAACTAAAGATAATGTAATACTTAATTTACAAAGCCAATTAAGTAATGAAAAAGAGGAAGTAAAGTTAAAAAATAAAGAAATATCTAATTTAACTAGTAAAATAGCCATTTATGATGAAAAGATATTAAAAATAAATAAACAGTTTGAAGATAAGGAAAAGCAAATTGATTTATTAAATAAGAATAATAATATAATACAAGAACAATTAAGTGAATTTAATGAGTATAAAAAGAAAAATAAAGAGTTTACAAGTAGTATTACTGAACTTCAGAATAATATAAAAGACTTAAATAAAGAAAATATATCTCTAAAAAATGATAATGAGGTACTTAAAAATAAGATTATAAGCAATGAAGAAATTTTAAACTTTTATAAGGAACAAATTAAAGAGTTAAAAGATACTATAAAGGATTTAAATAACAGTATACTAGCTAAGGAAATTGATTATAAAGAAAAAATCAAAATTTTAGAAGATGAGAAAGCTAAAGAAATAACTTCTATAAAATCAGTTAATGAAAGTAATATAAGTGCGTTAGAAGCCAAATTAATGCTAGAGTTAAGTAAAAAAGATTTAGAAATTGAAAAGTTAAAAGGAAAATTAGAAAAGTAGTTGTGGTATAATTATGAATAAATAATTATTTAAAAAATAAAAGTGAGGGAGTAATATGGATCTTGTTGAAAATATTATAGATAGTAAAGAAGTGTATAAGGGATCTTTTTTAAAAGTAGAAAAGGTAAAAGTTGAATTGCCTGATGGTAATAATGCAGAGCGTGATATAGTACGTCATCCAGGAGCTTGTGCCATAATACCTTTTATAGATGATGATACTATACTTCTTGTTAAACAATTTAGAGTAGCTTTAAATAAAACCATGTATGAAATACCTGCTGGAAAGTTAGAAAAAGGTGAAGATACTTTAATATGTGCAGAAAGAGAATTAGAAGAAGAAACAGGATATAAGTGTGAAAATATAGAGTACTTAGGAGTTATTGCAACAGGTGCTGGTTTTACTGATGAATTAATTTATATATATAAGGCTACAGACCTCTTCAAGGGCATAAAAGGTGGAGATGATGATGAATTTATTGAAACTATACCTTTTAAGGTAGAGGAAGTAAAGAAAATGATTAAAGAAGGGGAAATAATAGATACCAAAACAATATCTGGACTTATGTATCTATAAGTGATAATATATGATTGATTTTAATAATGCTAAAAAAGCTTTTAAAACTTATTTAAGCAAATATGATGTGACTAATGATAGAATTAAATTAAAAATAAAACATACTTATAAAGTTGTAGATGCATGTGAGTTTATTGCTAGAGACTTAAATTTAAGTAAAGAAGATATTGAACTATCTAAGTTAATAGGCTTGTTACACGATATAGGACGTTTTAAGCAACTTGAGGTATATAATAGTTTTGAAGATGAAAAGACTATAGATCATGCTGACTATGGAGTTGAGGTGCTATTTAATGAAGGCTTTATACGAGAATTTATTAGTGATAACTCTTATGATGAAATAATTAAAAAAGCTATTCAAAATCATAATAAATATGCTATTGAGGAAGGATTAAATGAAAGAGAACTTCTATTTAGTAAAATAATAAGAGATGGAGATAAACTTGATAACTTTAGAGTTAAAGAAGTAGAGAATATTTCAACCTTATTTGATGTAAATGAAGAAGAGTTTTCTTATGAAAGTATAAGTGATAACATATTTAATGACTTTCTTAACCACAAAATGATTCTTAGAGGGGACAGGAAAACTCATATGGATATGTGGATATCATATTTAGCTTTTATATATGATTTTAATTTTAATTCTGGTTTAAGATACATTAAAGAAAATAACTATATATCCAAGATAATAGATAGAATAGACTATAAGAATAATGATACTAAAAATAAAATGGAAATAATAAAAAATACGGCTATGGATTTTATTAATAATACCTTAGCAAATAAGTAAATAATTAGTGTGAATTATTAGTTCTTAGTAGCTTTATAATATTAAGTAACAAAGAAATTAATAATGTCACACTTTTTTACTTAACATATAATATACAAAATAAAAGTTATGTAAAGTAACTTTATAAATATTAATTTGCATAAAGTAAATTGTATTTACATAGTATAGAACAGATTAACAATAATGGAGGAGAAAATGAAGGAATTATTTAGAAAGATAAATGAACTTTTACAGCAAAATAAGCTTTACTATTTATTTATTCTATTATTCTTTTGTATAGGAATAGTCCTGGGAGTATATACGGTAAAGTACATGAATATTAGCGATAAAAGTGATTTATCTAATTATTTTACCTCTTATATAAATAGTCTTACTAAAAGTTCTACAAACTATGGAAGTATACTACTTAGTGTATTAAAGAAAAATATAACTATTATCATTCCTATTTTTTTAATGAGTTTCTTATTTTTTGGTGGGCCTATAATACTAATTTTAGATTTAGTTAAAGGCTTTAGTATTGGTTATACATTTGCATTTCTACTTACAACATATAATAATAAGGGTTTTGGTATTGCTTTTAGTGCTATTATTCCTCAAAACTTAATTTATATTCCTTGTATTATACTTCTTAGTATAATATCTTTAAATCTTTCAGTTGAGAAGTTTAAGAAAAAGTTTAATAGAGGAGTATGGGGTAGTGGTTTTAAGAGTTTAAGTAATATGCTTGTACCACTAGGCTTGGTAGTCTTATTTTTTAGTTTAGGTATAATTATAGAAACTTATTTATCACCAAACCTTATTAAGTTTATAGTTATTAAGTTTTATCA
>JAFADP010000005.1 GCA_023424785.1 Bacillota bacterium | reverse complement strand
TATTAAAGAATGCTAATAGAAGAGTAATTGAAAGTGCAGATTTAATAGCACCATCAAATGATGATAATCCAATAGAATATATAATTAAATATGTAGAGAAAAAAATAAGTAGATAGAATTAATTAGTGGATAGATGTTAATACTAACTCTAAAAGATGAAGGGAGTATTAACATGATGTCATTTTTCTACTTATGCTTTATATTTGTTTTATATTCATTTTTAGGATGGATATTAGAAGATGTTTACTATTATGTTATTAATGGAAGTTTTAAAAAAGATGGGTTCTTATATAGTCCATTTAAGCCTATGTATGGTTTTGCTATGAGTATATTAGTATTTTTAAAAAACATAGTACATATTAATGGAGTAGTATTATTAATACTATTCTTTATTGTTCCAACAATCATAGAATATATAAGTGGAGAAATAATGATAAAAAGATTCAAAAAAAAGTATTGGGATTATAGTAAGAATAAGCTTAATTTTAAAGGAATCATATGTTTAAAGTTCTCAATTTATTGGGGCATACTAACTACATTTACTTTGTTTGTGATTCAACCAATAATAGATAAGTTATTCTTTAGAAAAAGTACAGTTTTTATAATAATAACAGTTATATTATGTGTATACTTAACTATTGACTTAATATTTACTAATAAGCATTTATATTATAGATAAAAGTAATCACCTTGAGCTATAAAAAACTCAAGGTGATTACTTTTATAAATCTAATAGACGACCTTTATTTTTTAAATGTGGTATTAATTTTTCAGGATTATTCATAATTAATTCTTCAGGAAAATCAATAGAATTAAGTAAGTCTATTGATTCTTGAAATTGACCAATAGTAAAGCAAATATGAGAATCTGAGGTAAGAATTATTTTAGCGCCGTATTCTTTACAAAGTTTTGCAACTTTTTTGCAATTTATATCACTTCCAGCTCTAGATTTTCCAAGAATAGAGCTATTATTTATTTCGATCATTAAATCTTTATCTTTTACTTCCTTTACTATAGCTTCATAATCAAGATCATAAATAGGGTTACCTAAGTGTCCTAAAATCTCTACTTTATTATTTTTATTAATGCAATTTAAAATTGCATTTGTATTATTTTCTTTAGAGCTTGGAGAAAATATAGGTTGATGAAAAGAAGCAATCATATAATCAAGATATTTTGCATCTGATTCACTAATATCTATATCACCTTCAGTATTAAGAATGTTTGCTTCACAGCCTTTTAATAGAGTAACACCGTTAATAACTCTAGGAATAACTTTCATGTTAGCAAAATACCATCTATGAGGGGCATTAGGCATTGCTGAACAATGTTCCGATGTACCTAATATTTTTATTCCATTTTCAGCACAGAAATTTATGTTTTCTAGAAGTGTTGTATAAGCATGACCACTAACTATGGTGTGAGTATGTAAATCAGATAAGTATTTCATATAAGTTTCTCCTTTTTGTTAATAAAAATCATATATAACAATAGTATAGTCTAATGTACTTAATTAATTCAATAATGTAAAATGTTAACTTGGTAAAATTCAAGTTATTTTTCTTGACAGTAAAAGTGCAATAAACTAAAATAATAAATAAGATAAAATTATATAGAGAGTAAAAGATACACTTTAAATTGGTCCTGTGAGGCCAAAAAGGAGTCTGTAACTATGTTAAGAGAATATAAATACATAGCTTTATTAAATAGAGTTTGAAATAACAATTATGGAATACATAAGGATAGTGAAGGGACCCTTTAATATAAGTCGCTTTATTATCCTTTTTTTATAGGAATTTTTAGAAAAGATGAACTCTAAAGTGTACTTTACTTTAACATAAAATAAGGAGGGCTAGGCATGAATGCAAAGCTAATTTTAGAAAATGGAATGGTATTTGAAGGAAATGCATTTGGATACCTAAAAGATAGTGTTGGTGAAGTAGTATTTACAACTGGAATGACAGGTTATCAAGAAGTTTTAACAGATCCTTCTTATTATGGTCAAATAGTAACTATGACATATCCCCTAATAGGGAACTATGGGATTAACTTAGAAGACGTAGAATCAGATTCTCCAAAGGTTAAAGGATTCATAGTAAGAGAAAAGTGTAATCTTCCAAGTAACTTTAGATGCGAATTAGATTTAGAAGACTACTTAAAGCAAAATAAAATTGTTGGACTTGAAGGAATAGACACAAGAGCGTTAACTAAGATATTAAGAAATAATGGAACTATGAGAGGAATCATAGTTGTTGATGAAATAGACCAACAAGATATAAATGAAAGAATAGCTGATTATTCAAATAAAGAAGCAGTAAAGAATGTTACAACAAAAGACGTTTATACTATAGATGGTGAGGGAAAAAATATAGCAGTAATGGATTTTGGTATAAAAACTAACATTCTAAGATGTTTCCAAAAGAGAGGATGTAAGCTAACAGTTTTCCCAGCTGATGCAAAGGCAGAAGATATATTAGCAATAAATCCAGACTTAATTTTCTTATCAAATGGTCCTGGAGATCCAGAAGATGTTCCAGAAGCAATAGAAAATATTAAAAAGTTAATAGGTGTTAAGCCAATAACAGGAATATGTTTAGGACATCAATTATTAACATTAGCATTAGGTGGAACTACAACAAAATTAAAGTTCGGACATAGAGGATGTAACCACCCAGTTAAGGATTTAGAAACAAATAAAGTTACAATAACTTCTCAAAATCACGGATATGTTACAGAAACATTACCTGAAGATGTTGTAGCAACACACATAAATATAAATGACGGAACTATAGAAGGAATGAAGCATAAGACATTACCAATATTCTCAGTTCAATTCCATCCAGAAGCTTCAGCTGGACCAAAGGATAGCGAATATATATTTGACAAATTTATGGAATATGCACTATAGGAGGTAAGAAATATGCCATTAAGAAAAGATATTAAGAAAGTTTTAGTTATAGGATCAGGTCCAATAGTAATAGGGCAAGCAGCTGAGTTTGATTATTCAGGAACTCAAGCATGTCAAGCACTTAAAGAAGAAGGAATTGAAGTTGTATTAGTAAACTCTAACCCAGCTACAATAATGACTGATAAAGAAATAGCAGATAAAATTTACATAGAACCACTAACTTTAGAATTTGTAGAAAAGGTAATAGCTAAAGAAAGACCAGATAGTATAATTGCAGGAATGGGTGGTCAAACAGGTCTTAACATTACAGTTGACTTACATGATAATGGAATATTAGATAAGTATAATGTTAAAGTTATAGGTACATCAATAGCATCTATCAAGGAAGGAGAAGATAGAGAGCTATTCAGAGATATGATGAATAGAATAAATGAACCTGTTATACAATCTGAAATTATAACAGAATTAGAAGCTGGAGTTGCATATGCAAATAAGATAGGCTATCCAGTTATAGTAAGACCAGCTTATACACTAGGAGGAACTGGTGGTGGTATAGCTAATGATGAACAAGAATTAAGAACTATTCTTGAGTCAGGATTACAATTAAGTACTATAGGGCAAGTTCTTCTTGAAAAGTCTGTTAAGGGATGGAAAGAAGTTGAATACGAAGTAATGAGAGATTCATATGGAAACTGTATAACAGTTTGTAATATGGAAAACATTGACCCAGTAGGAATACATACTGGAGATAGTATAGTAGTAGCACCATCTCAAACATTATCAGACAAAGAATATCAAATGCTTAGAACTGCATCAATAAACATAATAAATGCAGTAGGTATTGAAGGTGGATGTAACGTACAATTTGCTTTAAATCCAAATTCATTTGAATATGCAGTTATAGAAATAAATCCTAGAGTTTCAAGATCTTCAGCACTAGCTTCAAAGGCAACTGGATATCCAATAGCTAAGCTTGCAGCTAAGATAGCATTAGGTTACGGATTAGATGAAATAAAGAATGCAGTTACTCAAAAAACATATGCATGCTTCGAACCAACATTAGATTATGTAGTTTGTAAAATTCCAAAGTGGCCATTTGACAAGTTCTTTGGAGCAGATAGAGAACTTGGAACTAAGATGATGGCTACTGGAGAAGTAATGGCTATAGGAGCTAACTTAGAAGCAGCTTTACTTAAAGGTATAAGAAGCTTAGAAATAGGTAAGTATTCTTTAGATCATAAGAAATTTAAAGAATTAAGCATGCAAGAATTAAAAGAAAGAGTTATGAGACCAGATGATGAAAGATTATTTGCTCTTGCAGAAATGTTAAGAAGAGACTATAGAGTAGATAAGGTAGCTAAGATTACTGGTATAGATACTTTCTTCATAGAAAAGTTCAAATGGATAGTTGAAGAAGAACAAAGATTAAAATTAAGTAAGATAGAAGATTTAGATAAAGAGTGGCTATATAACTTAAAGAGAAAGGGATTCTCTGATAAGGCTATAGCAGATATGTTAAAGGTTTCTCCAGAAGATATAAATAGATTAAGAGACATATGGAATATAAAACCTTCATATAAGATGGTTGATACTTGTGGTGGAGAATTTGAAGCATTATCACCATACTATTATTCAACATATGAACAATATGATGAAGTAAAAGTTACTACTGATAAGAAGAAGGTTGTAGTTTTAGGATCAGGTCCTATAAGAATAGGTCAAGGTATAGAGTTTGACTATGCTTCAGTACACTGTGTATTAGCATTAAAGAGATTAGGAATAGAAACTATAATTATAAATAATAATCCAGAAACAGTAAGTACAGACTTTAATATTTCAGATAAGTTATACTTTGAACCACTTACTGAAGAAGATGTATTAAGCATAATAGAAAAAGAAAATCCAGATGGAGTAATACTTCAATTTGGTGGTCAAACAGCTATTAAACTTGCAAACTTCTTAAAAGAAAAGAATATACCAACTTTAGGAACAACAGCAGATCAAATTGATATGGCTGAAGATAGAGAAAAGTTTGATGAATTATTAGAAAAGTTAGGAATATCTAGACCTAAGGGTAAAGGTATCTGGTCTGTAGAAGAAGGATTAGCAGAAGCAAGAGCTTTAGGATTCCCTGTACTTGTTAGACCTTCATATGTAATTGGTGGTCAAGGTATGGAAATAACTCATGATGAAGAAGAGTTAATTTACTACTTAGAAAACGCATTTGCAAAGGATAAGAAAAATCCTATACTAATAGATAAGTATTTAATGGGTAGAGAAATAGAAGTAGATGCTATTTCAGATGGAGAAGATGTTTTAATTCCAGGAATAATGGAACACTTAGAAAGAGCAGGAGTTCACTCTGGAGATAGTGTTACTATGTATCCAAGTCAAAATATATCAGATAAGATAAAAGCTGATGTATTAGAATATACTAAGAAACTTGCCCTTGAAATTGGTATAAAGGGAATGATAAATATTCAGTTTATTGAATATGAAGGAAGACTTTATGTAATAGAAGTTAATCCAAGAGCTTCAAGAACAGTTCCTTATATAAGTAAGGTAAGTGGAGTACCAATAGTAGATTTAGCTACTAAAGTAATGCTTGGAAGCAAGCTTAAGGATTTAGGATATGGTGTTGATATATACAAAGAACCTGAGTTAGTAGCAGTAAAAGTTCCAGTATTCTCAACTCAAAAGTTACCAAACGTTGAAGTTTGTCTAGGACCAGAAATGAGATCAACAGGAGAAGTTCTTGGTGTAGGAAAAACTATTAATGAAGCTCTATACAAAGGATTTGTAGCAGCTGGAATGTTCCCAGGAAAGGGTAAAATATTAGCAACAATCAATAAACATGATAAAGCTGAATTCCTTCCAATGGCTAAAAGACTTGCTAATATGGGATATAAGTTTATTGCAACAGAAGGTACATGTGAACTTCTAAGAGATGGTGGAGTAGATGCTAAAGTAGTTAGAAGACTAAAAGAAGATCATCCTAATATAATAGATGTTATAAAGAATAAAGAAGTAGATTTAATTGTAAATACTCCAACAAAAGCAAATGATTCAACTACAGATGGATTCTTAATGAGAAGAGCTGCTGTAGAAAGAAATATAGGAGTTATAACAGCACTAGATACATTTAGAGCAATAGTAGATGTAAAGTGTGATGGATTAGAAGATAATAAAGAATTAGAAGTATATAATATATCAGAAATTTAATAAACTTTTAGTAAGAAGATTTTAAAAGATTAGTAGTCTTTTAAAGTCTTCTTTTTATTTTAATAAAAAACTAATTTTAAATATATCCTTATATCCCATATAAATGTAAAGTTTTAATATTTTTATTGAATATTATTGAAAAATATGTAATAACATATATAATTATATATATGTAACGATTACATATATATTGTTAAGGGGGAGAGGAATTTGAGATTAAAAAAGATATTATCTACTATTTTAACAGTTGCTTTAACATCGACTATGATTTATATGCCTATTCAAGAGCAAAGTAGTATTGATGCTAAAGCAGCAGTTTCTTCAACATCAGATACTTATAATGGAAATGATTTAGGATGTACTTATACTCCAACAAAATCTACATTTAAGGTATGGGCACCAACAGCAAATAAAGTACAAATAAAGCGTTACACAACAGGTAGTGATGCTGAAGCTGGAGCATCAGTAATAGAAACTAAAGATATGACTTATTCAGGAAGTGGTGTTTGGTCTATAACAATAAGTGGGGATTTAAAGAATACGTATTATACTTATTTAGTAGATGGAAGAGAAACTCCAGATGTATATGGTAGAACTACTGGTATAAATGGAGATAGATCAATGGTTATTGATTTAGATAGTACTGACCCAGAAGGATGGGAAAATGATAAAAGAGTTGACTCTCCAAATCAAACTGATGCAATAGTTTGGGAGGTACATGTTAAAGATTTCTCTTATGATTCAAACTCTGGAATAAGCGAAGCAAATAGAGGTAAGTTTCTTGCATTTACAGAAGAAGGTACAACTTATATGGGAGATGGAGTTACAAAGACTGGTATAGATTACCTAAAGGAATTAGGAGTAACTCATGTTCAAATACTACCAATGTATGATTATGCATCAGTAGATGAAAGAAATTCAGGTGGTGAAACATTTAATTGGGGATATGATCCTAAAAACTATAACGTACCAGAAGGTTCATATTCAACTAATCCTTATGACGGTAATTCAAGAGTTAAAGAATTAAAAGAAATGGTAAAAGCACTTCATGATGCAGGAATTGGAGTTGTAATGGATGTTGTTTATAACCATACTTATGCTCCATTTGGACAAGGTGGAAGTCAAAATGAATTTCAAAAACAACAATATTCACCATTAGAAAGAACAGTACCAGGATATTACTATACATCTACAGATTGGTCTGGTTGTGGTAATTCAACAGATAGTACTAAGCCAATGTATAGAAAGTATATGATTGATTCTATTGTTTATTGGGCAACTGAATATCACTTAGATGGATTTAGATTTGACCTTATGGGAATACATGATATTCAAACAATGAATGAAATAAGAGCAGCATTAAATAAGATAGACCCAAGTATAAAAATTTGGGGAGAACCTTGGTGTGGTGATGGATCAAAAAATAATATACCAGGATATGCAAACAAGAGTAATGTTAAATCATTAGATAATAATATAGCTGTATTTAGTGACAATGCTAGGGATGCTATAAAGGGTAATACATGGGACGGAAAATTAAGTAACGCAGGTTGGGTTACTGGTAATGGAGCAAGACAGACAGAAGTAATAGCAGGTATAAAAGCTCAGTGTGGAGATTACGGCAATATTAATAATAATATTTGGTCTAAGCAACCATCTCAAGTTATAACATATACATCTTGTCATGATAATCATGCATTATATGATATTTTATGTATGTCTACTAGTAAAAGTCAAAATGGACAAAGATATGATGATGTTGTAGCAATGAATAGAGTAGCTGCATCATTAGTTTTAACATCACAAGGAGCTTCATTCTTCCAAGCTGGAGAAGAATTTGCAAGAACTAAGTATGGAGATCATAATAGTTATCAATCAAGTGCTTCAATAAATAAGCTTGATTGGTCAAGAGCAAAAAACTATAGTGATTTAGTTAGTTATTATAAGGGATTAATAGAAATAAGAAAGAACTTTTCGGCATTTAGAGATCCAACTACATCTGCTGGAAACAGAATTCAATGGTTAACTACTCCAGGGTCTCAACAAATTGCATATAGTTTAACTAACAATGTATCTGGAGAATGGAGTAAGGTAGTTTGTTTATTTAATGTATCTCCAAATTCTTCAACTATAAATTTACCTTCTGGAAACTGGGTAATTGTAGCTAAAGATGATAAAGCAGGAGTTCAATCTCTTGGAACTGCAAGTGGCTCAGTTCAAGTATCAGGTCGTTCTTCTATGATTTTAGTAGAAAAGAATAGTTTTGATAATACTGTAATAGGTAAAACAGGAACAGTTGTTATTAATCACGTTGATGAAAGTGGAAATTTAATAAAAACTGAAACTAAGACAGGAAAAGAAGGTACAAGTTATACTACATCTGCAATGAGTAGCGATGAATATAACTTAGTTTCAACTCCATCAAATGCTTCAGGAAGGTTTATAGATGGAACAATAACAGTAACTTATACTTATAAAAAAGATACTACTCCAAGAGGAACAGTAACAATTAAGTATATTGATAAAGCAACAAATACAGAAATTGCAACATCAGAAACAAAGAGTGGAAAACAAGGTACAAGTTATAGTACAACAGCTAAAACTATAAAAGGATATGATTTATTAGAAACACCATCAAATGCAAATGGAACTTATACAAGTGGAAACATAGAAGTAGTTTACTACTATGTAGAAAAAGAAGTTAAATGTTTAACAGTTAACTACTACAACGCAAATAACTGGTCAAATGTATACTTATATGCATATGATGAATCATCAGGTACAGCAAAACTATTTACTGGGGCATGGCCAGGAAAAGCAATGAATAATGATGGAAATGGTTGGTGGAGTTTAGAAGTTCCAGAAACCGAAGCTGCACAAATAATATTTACAAATAATGCAGGTTCTCAAGAACCATCAGGAGTTGGTAGTGGTGGATATATTGCAGAAGGTGAAGTTTGGGTTAAAAATGGTACTGTATTAGGTTCAGATCCAGATAATATAACAGGAAAAGTAATAGTAAATTATGTTGATACAAAAGGTAATACAATAGCAACATCTTCAACATTAAGTGGAAAGGTTGGAAGTTCATATTCAACAACACCAAAGACAATATCAGGTTATACTTTAAAAACAACACCATCAAATGCACGTGGAACTTATATACGTTCAGATATTACTGTAACTTATATTTATGAAGAAGATGAAAAAAATCCGCCAGTAGTTAATAGCTTTACAACAGATAAAGCATCACCACAAGTAAGTGGAACAACAGTTAAGCTTACTGTTAATGCAACAGGTGAAGGAACATTACAATATAAATTCTTAGTTAAGGATTCAAAAGGAAATTGGTATGTATTAAAAGATTATTCCTCAATAAATACTTATTCATGGAAAACAGGAGCAACAGGAACAAAAACATTATATGTAGATGTAAAAGATTCAAATGGTCTTGTAACTAGAGAGTCAATATCATATGAGGTTTTAGATAAGGTTAATCCGCCAACAATAAGTAGCTTTACTGCTGATAAGGTATCACCACAAGTAACAGGAACAAATGTTACATTAACAGCAAAAGCAACAGGAAGTGGAACATTACAATATAAATTCTTAATTAAGGATTCAAAAGGAAATTGGTATATCATTAAGGATTACTCAACATCTAATACAGCAGTATGGAAAACAGGAGCAACTGGAGAAAAAACATTATATGTAGATGTAAAAGATTCAAATGGAAATGTAGTAAGAAAAGAAATGTCATATAAAGTTTCAGAAAAAGTAAGTGCACCAGTAGTTAATAGTTTCAAAGTAGATAATGAATCACAAACAATTGGAACACCAGTAGTATTATTAGCTAATGCAACAGGAAGTGGAGCGTTACAATACAAATTTATAGTACAAGACTCAAAGGGAAATTGGACAAAGATTCAAGATTATTCAACATCTAATATGGCAGTATGGATACCTTCGGTAGCAGGAACAAATAAATTATATGTAGATGTAAGAGATTCAAGTGGAAATGTAACAAGAAAAGAATTAGTATGCAATGTAAAAGAAAAAGTAAGTGTGCCAGTAATAACTGGATTTATAACAGATAAAGCATCACCACAAACAACTGGAACACCAATAGTATTATTAGCTAACGCAACAGGGACAGGAACTCTAAAATATAAGTTTATAGTACAAGATTCAAAGGGAAATTGGACAAAGATTCAAGATTATTCAACATCTAATATGGCAGTATGGGTGCCTTCAATAGTAGGTACAAATAAGTTATATGTAGATGTAAAAGATTCAAATGGTAATGTAGTTAGAGAAGAAATGATATATAAAATTAAATAATATTAAATAAAATAAAGAGTTAAGGTATATAAAGCCTTAACTTTTTATTGTTAAGTTATTTTACTTAATGAATAAAAGTTCAATAATAATAATATTATTAAATACAGAATTCTATTGACACACGAACAAAAGTTCTGTAAAATAAGAACATAAACATATGTTCGCATTGGAGGGGTAATAATATGAATACAAGTGATGTTTTTGTTAAATTAAATGTTAAAAATATAGGTGAAGTTAGAAGTTTAATAATAGATAAAGATGGTTTAAAAGATTCTTATGATGATAGATATATAATGTGTGCAGGAAAACATACTAAAGATGGATGGACAATAGTATTTAAAGCTAAAAGTTATAAAGAAGCTGAATACATTATAGAAAATACACCTTTAAAATATAATTATGGAATGAGAAAACAAGTCTTAGCATAGATAATATTAGTAACTTTAAAATATATGTAATCAAATTATAAAGCTCTATTATAATAATTTTATTTGTGTTAACATATTAAAATTAAATTATTATATGCAATACTTAGTATAGATTTATTTTTATTAAAGTAATAAAATATATATTAAAGAAAGGAAAAAATGGAGTGATATATATTGGATAGCAAAAGTATGCCAATAGGTTTTTTTGATTCAGGAGTTGGTGGATTAAGTGTTTTGAGGGAATCAATTAAGCTTATGCCTAATGAAAATTATATATATTTTGGAGACTCTAAGAATGCACCATATGGTATAAAAAAAGTTGAAGAAGTACGAAAGTTAACATATGATGCCTTTGAATTTTTAATAAACAAAGGGGCAAAAGCTGTTGTTGTAGCATGTAATACAGCCACTAGTGCAGCAGTAGCTTCTTTAAGATTAGATTATCCTGAAATACCTATAGTTGGCATTGAGCCAGCTTTAAAACCAGCTGTTGAGTTAGATAGAGAAGGATCTATTATAATAATGGCAACCCCTATGACTTTAAGAGAAAAAAAGTTTGATAGATTAATGAATAAATATAAAAATGAGAGAGAAATAATCCCCATGCCATGTGCAGGACTTGTAGAATTTATTGAATCGGGAAATTTAGATGGTGATGATTTAAGGCAATATTTAAAGGAAAAGTTCGAAGAATATAAGAATCACAAGATAGGGTCTATAGTATTAGGATGTACACATTATCCTTTTGTAAGAAGTATTATTCAAGAAACAGTAGGATTTGATATTCCTGTTATAGATGGAGGGTTTGGAACATCAAAAGAACTTAGGAGAAGACTAATAGAGAAAAACCTTATTAATGATAATAATGATAAGGGGAAAATTGTAATATATAATTCTTTAAATGAAGATAGAATGATTGATATAAGTAATAGTTTATTGGCAAGGGATATATAGAGAAATATGTATCTCTTTTTTTCTTTATAAAAATTAATAAATGGGATATAATAAAAACAATATGTATAAAAATGAATAATAAAATGATTTAGACGAAAGGGGAAATATATTTATGAAAAATCCAATTGTAACAATAACTATGGAAGATGGAGGAATTATTAAAGCAGAATTATATCCACAAACAGCTCCAAATACAGTAAATAACTTTATTGATTTAATAAATAGGGGATTTTATGATGGATTAATATTTCATAGAGTAATTCCAGGATTTATGATACAAGGTGGATGCCCAAATGGTAATGGTATGGGAGGTCCAGGATATAGTATAAAAGGCGAATTTGGACGTAATGGATTTAAGAATGATTTAAAACATACTAGAGGAGTATTATCTATGGCTAGAGCTATGCATCCAGATTCAGCAGGAAGCCAATTCTTTATAATGGTAGAAGATGCTCCACATTTAGATAATCAATATGCTTCTTTTGGAAAAGTAATTGAAGGTATGGATGTTGCAGATAAAATAGTAAATACTAAAACTGATTACTCAGACAGACCTTATGAAGATCAAGTAATAAAGAGCATGACAGTTGAAACATTTGGTGAATCATATAAAGAGCCAGAGATAATAGAGGAGTAATATTATGCAAAAAAATAAGTGTATCTTAGTTTATGGTCTTTCAGATGATGAAATAAACAAGTTAGAGAAAGCTAAATTTAAAGTTTTAAATATAACTAATGATATGGCTAACATGAAACTAAAAGATATTCTTGGCAAAGTAGATAATAGAGATGAAAACTTAGAATTACCAGATGAAAAGGTAATTTTGTTTAATGGTTATGGAAATAATGAAATGAGAACCACAATAAAAGCTGTTAGAAATGTTATTAATGGAGGAATGTTAGCAGTAGTTACACCAATATCAATTAATTGGACATTTAAATATCTTCTAGAGCATTTAATTGAAGAAAGAGCATTTGCTAACGGAGAAAAAAGGGAGAGATAATAATGAGTAGAGTAGGGGAGAATATAAAAAAGGCACGTTTAAAGTCAGGACTTACCCAAAAAGCTCTTGGAAAGAAACTTGGAGTTTCTGATAAATTTATAAATGAAGTTGAATTAGGAAGAAGAGTTGTTCAGGAAAGTTTCATAGAAAGAGCTTCAAAAATTCTTAATGTAGAGTTAAATGATATAAGTATGGTAGTTACAGATGAAGTATTAGCTGAGGAAAAGAAGCTTGAGAGAGCTCAAAATAGACCAATAGCTATGAATAAAAAGAATGAAACATCTGAAGTTTGGACTGATGCTTTTTCCTCTGTTTTAAAGAAAATAAATATTTATGATTATAACTTAAAGAATATTTATGGGTCAAAGGAACTTCCGAATTACTCAGGTAAGGTAGAAGGATATCCTTTAGATAAAGTTTTGTATTTAAAAATACAAGATAATGATATGATGGGTTATAGAATTATGAAAGATGACTTAGCATTTGCTCATTTAGTTAAGGAAGCTAGTAATAATGGAATATTTTTAGTAGAGTATAATGGTAAAAGAGTAATAAGACAAATTAAAGTTTTAGGAAATTCGAAAGCTTTATTAGTAAGTAATGAAGGTTCTGTAAGAACTGAAACTGTGGAGCTAAATAGTGTAAGAATTATAGCTAAGTTAGAAAGAATAGAGATAAATTTATAATAGGTAACAGGTGATATGTGAATTTTCATATATCACCTGTTTTTTTCATATATTAAGTTATTAATGTAATTTGGAGTGATGACTATAGAAAGTATAGGTAACACTTTTAATCTATTAAAAAATGTTCCAAAAGAAGTTTTAGGAAAGCTAAATATATCATCGTTATTTAGTGCCAATGAAAATGAAGATATAGAAGTTGTAGTTTTATATGGTGAACAATTAAATGAGGTCAGAGCATTAGTGGATAGCTTAGGAGGAACCTTACAGGATTTAGGATATGGTTTTGGGATAATAACTATAAAGATTAATGAAGTAATATCTCTTGCAAAAAGTCCTTATGTACAATATATAGAATTCCCTAAAAGTTTATATCTATCTGATTCAAGCAGTAATAAAGCAGCATGCATAGATAGAGCTAGAAGTGAGTTTAATTTACAAGGAGAAGGAGTTGTAATTGGATTTATAGATACGGGAATAGATTATACTCATCCAGCATTTTTAAATGAAGATGGAACAACAAGGGTGGAGTATATTTATGATTTAAGCTTAAATGGAGCAATATATAATAAGGCTCAAATAAATGAAGCATTAAAGAATAGAGATCCTTATTCTATAGTACCATCCTATGACAATGTAGAACATGGAACTCATGTAGTAGGGATAGCTTGTGCAGGTGGAAATATAAATCCAAGATATTATGGAGTTGCACCTAGAAGTTCTATAATGATGGTTAAAAGTGGGAGAGGATTATTTACACTAAGTACAAACTTAATGAAAGGAATAAAGTTTCTAATTGATAAGTCAATTGAATTAAAGATGCCTTTAGCTATAAATATAAGTATGAGTACAAATGATGGCGCTCATAATGGAACAAGTCTTTTAGAGCAATATATAAGTACAGTATCTAGTTTAGATAGAGTAACAATAGTAATTGCAGCAGGAAATGAAGGTGATGCAGCACATCACGTAAGTAGGGATCTTAATAAAGTTAATATAATAAAATTTGAGGTGGCAGAAGATGAAACAGCAGTAGTTATTAATTTATATAAATCAATTTTGCCTAATATTTCATTAATACTTACAACACCATCTGGAGTCTCAACTTCTGAGATATCAGTGTCCGAAGGATTTTATGAAGGAGTTATATCTGGAAATAGGTATCAAATATATGATACAGGTCCAAGGCCATTTGATATAAGTGGAGAGATAGGAATATCTCTTATATCAGACGGAAATTATATATTATCTGGCACATGGACAATTGAATTAAGAGTAAATAATGAGTATGAAGGTATTTTTGATATGTGGTTACCTATATCAGAAGGGTTAAATAAGAGGACAAAATTTCTTCAACCTACTTTAGATGGAACTTTGGGAATACCAGCAACAGTTCCAAATGTAATATCTGTTGGAAGTTATAATTATTTAACAAAATCTATATCTTCATTTAGTGGAAGAGGAAGGCAGTATGAATTATATTTAGAAGCTAAGCCGGACTTAGTGGCTCCTGGAGAAGGAATATCAGCACCAATACCTAATAGATCATTCGACATAAAAAGTGGAACATCTATGGCAGCACCTCATGTATCAGGAATAAGTGCATTAATGATGGAATGGGGAATTTTAAGAGGAAATGATCCATATCTTTATGGTGAGAGACTAAAATACTTTTTAATAATAGGATCTAAAAAAGAAAGAAGAGATATAGTATATCCTGATACAAGTTGGGGATATGGGGAGGTATGTTTATATAACAGTATGAATGAGCTTTATAAAACATTAAATATAGTAAGTACAAGAAAAAATATCTTTAGGCAAGATAATATTTTCAATTTATTTTTTGAATATAATATTGAAAGTACAGAAGTTGTAGGTTTTATAGCTGAGTATGCAGATAGGGATAAGTTTTTACAGTTAAATAATATTGAGGGAGTTTCAGCTGTTACATTAAGTGAATTATATGGAATAGTATATTTACCAATAAATAAGATACCGATAATATTTAATTATATAAAAAGCTTAGTTAATGATATAACACCAGAAATATTTACTTTAAATGATATATCACCATTGGAAGCAAGTGATGCAACATTTTATCATAACAATCCTTACCTTAATTTAAATGGTAGGGGTGTTATTTTAGGGGTAGTTGATACAGGAATAGATTATCTAAATACAGAATTTCAAAAGGAGGATGATACTACAAGAATTCTGAGAATATGGGATCAGACTATAAATTCAGAAAAAGAAGTATATGGTTTAAAACTTGGAACTGAATATACAGAAGAACAAATAAATGAGGCAATAAAGCTTGAAAAGTCAGGTGGAGATCCTTATAGTGTAGTTCCTAGCAGAGATCTTAATGGCCATGGAACAATGGTTTCAGGTTTAGCAGCTGCAAGGGGAAAAAATAATGACTTGATTGGAATTGCACCAAATTGTGATATTGCAGTAGTTAAGTTAAGGGAAGCTAATGGGTTAGTTATAAGTGAAGCAGGAGTTACAAATCAAGAGAATAATAGATATGATACTATTGATATATTATCAGCATTTAGATATTTATCATTATTAGCTATAGAGTTAAAAAGACCAATAGTTATATTAATATCTTTTGGAAGTAATATTGGAGCTCATGGCGGATTAGGAACATTAGATGGTTTTATAACTGGATTATCAAGACAGGTTGGTGTAGTATTTGTATCCGGTACCGGAAATGAAGGTGATACAGATACACACACAGAGGGAAAAATTGATAGTACTGGTGCTACTAATGTTATAGAGTTAAAAGTAGATAAAAATCAAAAGAATATTAATTTTCAAGTATGGATTAGTAAACCTGATGTAGTTTCAGTTTCAGTAACGTCACCATCAGGAGAAGTTATTGAAAAAATATCAACTAAGTTAGGAGGAAAAGAAGATATAAAGTTTACTTATGAAGGAACTATTATGGCAATTAATTATTCTATACCAGAACCAGTTAATGGAGATGAATTAATAACAATCAGAGCAAAGGGATTAAGGGAGGGTATATGGAGATTTACATTACATGGAGATTATATAGTTGATGGGAGGTATTGGGCATGGTTACCTCAGAGAAGTTTATTAGAGAAAGATACAAGATTTATTAATCCAAGTCCATATACAACATTGACAATCCCATCTGGGGCAAGAACGTCTGTATCTGTAGCATATTATAACCAAAATAATAATTCGGTAGTTGGTTCATCTGGCAGAGGATTTTTAAGGGATGGAACAATAAAACCAGATATTGCAGCTGGAGGAATTAATGCAAAGGTAATAAAACCAGGAGGGGGAATAGGAGTTGCTACAGGATCTTCAGTAGCTACATCTATAGCAGCTGGTATATGTATTCTTATATTTCAGTGGGGAATAGTTGATGGTAATAAGGTGGATATAACTGCAGAACAATTAATATCATATATTATTAGAGGAGCAAAGATGAGAGCTGGAGATGTTTATCCTAATAGGGAATGGGGATATGGAATGATAAATGTTAGTGAAATATTTGATGCAATAAGAGGTGAATATTATGAATCTAGAGGAAATATAAATGTTAATATAAATGAGTATAATATAGGCAGTTTGTTTATTAGAGCTCCTAAGAAAAACTCACAATAATATATTTAAAATCATATATTAACAGCAAGAAATGAAAAGGAGTAATTAATGGAATTTATAGGGAGATTAGAGGTTCAATGTTTTAATGGAGATAGCTATATACCAGTAGATAAGTGTAAGGTAACAGTAGAACCATCACAAGGAGAAGCTGTAGGAACTACATCGGCACAACTAGAAACTAATACAGAGGGAACTACTTCTACTGTAGACTTAAAAGCACCACCTTTAGAATATTCTCAACAGCCATCAAATAATATGCCTTATAGTTTATATAACATAACGGTTGAAAGGGCTGGATTTCAACCTGTAATAATAAGAGAAGCTCAAATTTTTCCGGAAAGAACTGCTTATCAGAGGGTTAATTTAACTGAGGGTGGAAGTAGAGCTACCAGAGCAGAGACCATAATAGTATTACCTAATACGTTATTTGGTAATTATCCAGCTAAAATACCTGAAAATCCAGATAAACCATTACCTCTACCATCTAGTGGAGTAGTTCTTCAACAACCTGTTATACCAGAATATATTATAGTACATCAAGGTAGTCCGAATGATGCATCTGCACCTAATTATACTGTTCCATATAAAGAGTATATAAAAAATGTTGCAAGTAGTGAAATATACTCAACTTGGCCAGATAGCACTATAAGAGCTAATGTTTTTTGTATAATATCATTTACTCTTAATAGAATCTATACAGAATGGTACAGAGGAAAGGGAAAGAACTTTGATATAACAAGTTCTACTGCATATGATCATGCCTTTAATTACGGAAGAAATATTTATGATAATATAAGTTCAGTAGTAGACGAGATATTTTCTACTTATATTAAAAGGTTTGGAAGAAAACAACCATTACTTGCACAATATTGTGATGGAAAGAATGTAACTTGTCCTCAATGGTTAAGTCAATGGGGAAGTAAGTATTTAGGAGACCAAGGAAAAGTTCCATATGAAATATTAACATATTATTACGGAAATGATATAGAGCTAGATACTGCAGAAGCAGTAAAGGGAAGTCCCGCATCTTATCCAGGATATGATTTAACTGTAGGTTCATCCGGAGAATCTGTAAGAATGCTTCAAGAATTTTTAAATAGAATATCTAAGAACTATCCACTAATACCTAAGTTAGCTGAAGATGGAGTTTTTGGAAATACAACTGCAGAAGCAGTAAGAGTATTCCAAGAAGTATTTAACCTACCTATTACAGGAATAGTAGATTATGCTACTTGGTATAAGATTTCTGATGTTTATGTAGGTGTAACTAGAATTGCTGAATTAAGAGGAAATGAAGATTTATTTAATATATCAAGATTTAATAGTAGGATGTTATAAAAATAGGGGTATTATTTTTATAATACCCCTTGTAAATTAAAATTAGGAATAAACTCAGTAGTATTTGAGCCCTCATCCTGTATAAATCCATTTACTATACCTATAGATGCAGCATAATCTATTAATGAATCATAGTGCTTTGGATTTAATGTTTTATTTATTTCTGGATATAAAGATGAGTTGAACATAGGTGTATATTGATTCATTATACTAATATAAACATCATCTTTAAATGTGTTATATATAATATCAATAACTTTTTTAGAGTCAAATAATAAGCCTGGTAACATAAGATGTCTTATAATCACACCTTTTTTAATTCTTCCTTTATCATCAAATTGTACTTTCCCAGTTTGTCTTACCATTTCTTTAAGTATGGGAATTATATTTTCTAGATAATTAGATGCTTTTGAGTATTTAACTGAATACTTATCATTAAAGTATTTAAAGTCAGGTAAGTATACATCTATATATCCATCTAATGATTTTATAGTATCTAATGAATCATAACTATTAGTATTATATAAAATAGGTATATTTAATCCTTTTAATTTTGCTACTTCTATTGCCTCTATTATTTGAGGTACATAATGTGTTGGAGTTACTAAGTTAATATTATTTGCATTTTTATTTTGAAGTTCTAAAAATATTTCACTTAATCTTTCTATTGTAATATATGCACCATTAAATTCTTGGCTTATATCATGATTTTGACAAAATACACAGTTTAAGTTGCAGTGAGAAAAAAATACTGTTCCAGAGCCGTTATTACAAGATATAGGAGGCTCCTCCCACATATGTAATTCTGCACGTGCAACCTTTAATTTATGTGAAGCTCTACAAAAGCCTAACTCACCATTAAGTCTATTTACTCCACATTTTCTTTTACATAAAATGCAATTTTCTAGCATATTAGAATATTTCATAAAACACCTCATAGAGTAAAATCTCCTTAAATTATAAATCTATGAGATATTTATATCAATACTTTAAGGTAAAAGTAAAATTTAAGATTCTTTATGTTTAAAATAGAATAAAAAGCATTGTGTTATAAATATTAGGCTTAGTATTCCAAAAAGGGGATAAAGAGTAGATATTAAATTAGAAAAACCTATTTGAGAAATAGGAAGAGCACAAGCTAAAACTATAAAAATTCCTTTTTTAAAATCAATGTGAAAAGTTTGTTCTATTGTTTTACTTATAGAATAAACATCAGATACTTCAGTAGAGAACATTTCAAACCAGATTATTATAAGTAAGAAACTTTGAACTAGTGGACCAAATCGTTGAGCTATAAATAAAAGTGGAATTTCATAATTGTATATATAGGGTTGATTTACAGTAAGCATTAAATTAATCATAAGACAAAGAAGGGTTAAACCAATTGATCCAAGTATTAAACCTTTAGTCATTACTTTAGAACTTTTCATTTCTGTGCTAAGAGGAACTAATACTCCAGAAGAGCAAAGAGTATTATAACCAGCATATAATAATGTTGATATTAATATTCCATTTTTTTTAGGTTCAATACTCATAATATTATTAATGGAAAGCATGTCTCTACAGAATATTATATATAGAATTGATATTATTGATATTATGGTTATTAAACAAGGTACAATAAAGGAGTTAACTTGTATTAATCCATTTGTTCCTTTAAGTAAGAAAATAACTGCACAACATAAAAGAATGCATGAACCTAAAAACTTTGGTATACCAAAAAACTGGTTAAGGAGAGATCCAGTTCCAGCAAGTATTATAGAAGCACTTGATATTAGATATAATGTAGTAATTACTCCAGTAACCTTAGATAATATATTAGGACTTATAGTATTCATCATATCACTATATGAATTTAAATTATGAGCTATACTAATTTTAGATATTATAGTTCCTATAATTATATAGAAAATACCACAAAATATAATTCCTAAGAAACTTTTATATCCAAATGCAGTGAAAAACTGTGTTATTTCTTTTCCAGAGGCTAATCCAGCTCCTACTATTGTTCCTATGAAAACAACAGCTACTTGAAAGATTTTTAAGGTTTCTTTTTTCATATAAACATCCCTTTAAGTATTTATTCTATTAACATTATATAATGTAAAAAGTATATTTATTCTAGTAATAAGTATAAGAGATTATTCACTAAGGAAAACTAAATATATTAATACTGAAAAGGAGAATTATTTATGAAGAGGAAGTTAGTTTTTTATATAGTAGTCCTAATGCTTATTTTATTAATTGGATGTAATAGTACTAAAAATAATGAAGATTTTTTTGATGTTTATAAAGCAAAAGAAGTAGGAAATAAATTTATGCAATCTTTAACTTATGGAAGTATATCTGATATAGATAAGATATGTACTGATAATGTTAAGAAACAAGAAGATTATAAACACATAGGAGAAAATAAAGTAGGTGCATATAGAACTGAGAAAACTATAGAAGGAGCAGATTTTGCAAAAATAGATTATATGGTAATAAGAAAAGATGAGGAAAATTTAAGAGCTGATCTAGATGAAATGAGTATAAAAATAATAAAGGATGGTAATAGCTATTTAATTGATGAAATAAAAGCAAAAAGTAATAATGAGGTTTATGAAAAAGAAGGTAATTTAAGAATAACAAATGAAGAGATTGGTAATAATAATCTTCTATTAAGAATTAAAGATTTACCTAATGAAGTATATTCAAAAGGCTCAGATGTAGTATTAAATAAAAAATCTATAGATAATGTTAAATTTAGTAGAGTGGCAATAGGATTTAATGGGGATAAGATAGGAATAGTAACATCAAATAATGAAAAGAGCTGTATTTTATTAGCAACTATTAAAGAATCCCAAAGTACGTTAGGTCAGGAAGAATCAAGTCAAAATAATGAGAATAAGAATAATAATGATACTGATTTAAAACTTGAAAAAGCATTAGAAACACCTATTGCAGATAAGGTTATAGGGTACGACTTAATAGATGGAAGCGATATAAAAGAAATGTTATTTTCTAGTGATGATGGACAATTAATCGTTCAAATTAATAATGAAAAAGGTAGTTATATAAGAGTTTATAGAAATTCTACAGGTGAATTATTAAATGAGTTTGGGATAGAAGAAAAGTTTCCAGAGTCAAAATATTCTATAAGGCTTAAGTGTGTAAATGATAAAGGGGCTTTAATTGAAATTGAATCTAAAGAAGATAAGAAGGTTGAGAATTATATACTTGATTTAAATAAGATGGAAATAATTAAAGATAAATAGATAAATAAGAGTGGATAATCTTTATTGATATATCCACTCTTATTTAATAACATGAAATTCATATCCTTGCTCTCTTAAGAAATCTATTATTTTAGGTAAAGCCTTAGCAGTTTCTTCTTTTCCATATGTATCATGCATTAGTATAATTGCTTTTTCTCTGTTTCTAATTGATAACTTTACTTGTTCTAACAACTCATCTGCATTTTTAGTTTTACCTTCTGCATCACCATTTACTACATTCCAATCTATTGAGTAATAGCCGTTTTTATTAAGTACTTTATCAATATCTTGAGTATTATGCCATGACATATTACCACCAGGTAATCTAATAATACGAGTTTTAAAGTCATCACCAAGAACTTGTTTTAACTCTATATTTGTCTTTTCTATATCAGATAGTATATTATTAATATTAGCAAACTGGTTAGGGTATAAAAAACTATAGTCATGTGAAAAAGTATGATTACCTATAGAGTGACCTTCGTTAAGAATTCTTTTTAATAATTCTATTGATGTGGGACTTGAATTAATTTGCTTTCCAATGATAAAGAAGGTTCCTTTAACCTCTTTTTCTTTAAGTATATCTAGTATAAGAGGAGTTACAGTCTCTGAGGGACCATCATCAAATGTTAAATATGCTATCTTATCACCATTAGCTCCATCAGGCATTATTCCTTGTGTTTGTTGGAATAGATATTTATAAACAAATTCTGCATCATCCATAAAGGAATTAACAGTATTAATAACTTCAGTACTTTGAAGGTTAGAATCATTACTTTCAGATTTAGATATCTTACTTTTATTATAGTCTTTAGATATGTAATCGACATTAGGTTCATTACAAATTAATCTATTAAGTTTAAATGTTAAAAAGTAAGAAGTTTCTGAAATAACTATAGATATAAGTAGTAATAAGATTAAATTTCTACATCTCCTTTTTCTATTAAATGCTATTTTTCTTTTGTTAGGAATAATCCTTTTCATGAAAGACTCCTTAAAATAATTATTTTAATAAATGATTAGTATAATATTTATTCTGCATATTATTAAGAAATATATGTAGATTTTTTTTACATATAAAAAATTAATTTTATAAATTTTACTTTTATTGATAACTACTAAACAATAGTTGTATTATATGAATATACGAAGATTAAAAAGGAGAAAAAGATGATTAAAGACTGGAATGGAAAAAGATATCATAGTTTAAACTATTTTCTAAGAAATAAATTTGGAGAAAAGGTATTTAAAATATCATTAGACGCTGGCTTTACATGTCCTAATAGAGATGGAAAGGTAAGTAAAGGTGGATGTACATTTTGTAGTGCAAGAGGGTCAGGTGACTTTTCTGGAGATAGAGACTTTTCAATACATAAGCAATTTATTGAGATAAAAGATATGATGGCTAAGAAGTGGAAGGACGGAAAATATATAGCCTATTTTCAAGCATATACTAATACTTATGCACCAGTAGAGGTATTAAGAGAAAAGTATGAGGAGGCTATTAAGGAAGAAGGCGTTGTAGCACTTGCAATAGCAACAAGACCAGATTGTCTAGATGAAGATGTATTAGATTTATTACAGGAAATAAATAAAAAGCTATATGTATGGGTAGAGTTAGGACTTCAAACAATAAATGATGAAGTTGCAAGAAGTTTTAATAGAGGATATGATTTGGAGGTATATGACAAAGCGATAGAAGGACTTAAGAAGAGAGGTATAGATTTTGTTACACATTGTATATTTGGACTTCCTGGTGAAACAAAAGAAGATATGCTAAAGACTGTTGATTATATAGCTCATAGTGGATCTACTGGAATTAAGCTTCATTTATTACACTTAATGAAGGGGACTCGTTTAGTAAAGGAATATGAGAGTGGAAATTTAAAATTCTTATCTCAAGAAGATTATATAGATTTAATATGTAAGTCTATAGCTATGCTTCCTCAAGATATGGTAGTTCATAGATTAACTGGGGATGCACCGAGAGATTTACTTATAGGGCCAATGTGGAGTCTAAAGAAATGGGAAGTATTAAATGCAATAGATAAGTCACTAGAAGATAATGACATATATCAAGGAAAAAATTTTAAATAGGTGAGGGTATAATGAAATTAGATATTATTATTTCGGCAGATTATATAAGAGAAGATTTAATAAAAGATAAAATTGTTGTTGTAATAGATATGTTAAGAGCAACATCTGTTATAACAACTGCATTTATGAATGGATGCAAAGAAGTTATTCCTTTATTAACAGTAGAAGAAGCTTTTGAAAAAAGAAATTTATTAAATAGAAATGAATGTATTTTAGGTGGAGAGAGAAGAGCGGTAAAGATAGATGGATTTGATTTATCAAATTCTCCACTTGAATATACAAAAGAACTAGTAGAAGATAAAACTATAATTATTACTACTACAAATGGAACAAGAACACTTACAAGTTGTACATCAGCAGATAGAATATTTATAGGAGCAATGATAAATGCAGGAGCTGTTGCTAGAAAGTTAATTGAAATAAATAAAGATGTTGTAATAGTTAATGCAGGGACAAATGGACAATTTTCTATGGATGATTTTATATGTTCAGGCTTTATAATAAATGAAATGATGAAAAATAAAAAATCCATTGAATTAACAGATATAGCTAATACAGCTTTAAAGATATATAAAGAAAATGATGATATTATAAGCTATATTAAGGAAGCTAGACATTATAATGTTATGTTGGGATTGAACCTTGAAAATGACATAGAATATTGTATTCAAAAAAATATAACAAATATAGTACCAGAATATAAAGATTTAGTAATAGTTAAGTAAGAGAGGTTAAAATGGATAGAAAAATAGAAGCTCAACGACCATATAGACATTTTAAAGGAAAGTTATATTATGTTCATAGTGTTGTAGAGCATACAGAAACTAGAGAAATTCTTGTATCATATCAAGCATTATATCCACCATATGGAATGTTTGTTAGACCTATAGATATGTTTTTAGAAGAAATAGATGTTAATAGAGAGGATAACATAACTAAACAAAAATATAGATTTGAGTTATATAAGGGTTAGAACTAATAAATTAGGAGATTTCTAAAGTTAGAAATCTCCTATATTTTATACTACTTGGAAAACAAAGAACTTTAGATAATAGCTTTCATCAGAATTCCAAAGTATTGGGTGATCTGATGATTGAGTTCTAAATTCCACCTGTCTTAAAATTCTATGAGCATCATGAGCAGCTTCACTAATTGTAGATCTTAATAGTTCTTCACTCATATAATGTGAACAAGAGCAAGTTATAAAATAACCACCTGGCTTAACCATTTTTAATCCTCTAAGGTTAATTTCTTTATATCCTCTTTTAGCTCCATTAATAGTATTTCTTGACTTTGTGAATGCTGGTGGGTCTAGTATAACAACATCAAACTGTCTACCTTCTCTTGACCACAATGGAAGAACATCAAATGCATTATGACATTCAAATTTAACAGTATCTTGTAGATTATTAAGTTGAGCATTTCTTGTAGCGCAATCTACAGCATGTTGTGAAACATCTATTCCAAGAACAGACTTAGCACCAGCTATTCCTGCATTTAATGCAAATGATCCAGTATGAGTAAAGCAGTCAAGTACATCTTTATCTTTACAAATTCTATGTATAGCAGCTCTATTTTCTTTTTGGTCTAAGAAGAAACCAGTCTTTTGACCATTTTCTAAGTCAACTATGTACTTAACTCCATTTTCAACTATTTGAATATTAGTATCAAAAGGAGCTGTTAAGAATCCTTTCTTTTGCTCTAATCCTTCAATCTCTCTAGTTTTAATATCACTTCTTTCATATATTCCTTTTGCATTGAAATCTTCAAGTAATATTTCAGTAATTATATCTCTATATTTATCCATTCCTAAAGTAGATATTTGAATTACATAGTAATCTTCATATTTATCAATTGTTAATCCAGGAAGTAAATCAGCTTCTCCAAAAACTAATCTACAAGAAGAGGTATCTATAACTGTTTTTCTATATTCCCATGCAGATAAAAGCCTTTTTCTAAAGAATTCTTTATTTATTTCTTCATTTTGATTTCTAGTCATAATTCTGATAGTTATTTTACTTCTATCATTTATGTAACCTTTACCTATGAAATAGTTTTTATGGTTATATACTTCAACAATATCACCATTTTCATAATCACCATCATATTCATTTATCTCATCAATATATATCCAAGGACGACCATTCTCTGCTTTTTTATTTTTGCCTTGATGTAAATAAAATTTACTTATCATAATTAACTCCTTTAAATAAAAATTCTTATATAATTATAACAATAATAAATGAATAGGTATATAAGTAGAAATTTAAATATTATAAATGTAGAAGTAATTTCATGAATTACAAAAATGGAAACTTATAGTTTGATAAATGATACCTAATTAATATGTTAATAAAAAAGTACCATTGTTATTAAAAACAATGAAATAAATGTAAAATACTATTGAAAATATCTGAAAAATTGATAGAATGGATTTTAGTGAATAATAAAAAATAAAATGGGGGCAATAATAAATGAAAACAGTAGTAACAAAATTTGGTGGAAGTTCATTAGCAAATGCATGCCAATTTGAAAAAGTTAAAAATATTTTAACGGCAGATGATTCAAGAAAGTATGTAGTTCCTTCTGCACCAGGAAAAAGAAATAGTAAAGATACTAAAATAACTGATTTACTATATATGTGTCAATCACATGTTGAAATAGGTATATCATTAGATGATGTATTTAAGTATGTACATGATAGATATACAGAAATAGTTAAAGATTTAGGATTAAGCTTTAATATTGAAAAATACCTAGAAATAGTTAAAACAGATCTTGAGAATGGGGCTTCTAAAGATTATGCTGCTAGTAGAGGAGAGTATTTAAATGGACTAATCTTAGCTGAATATTTAGGTTATAAATTTATAGATGCAAAAGATGTAATTTTATTTACTAAAGATGGTTCATTAGATATTGAATCCACAAAATTAGCTTTAAAAGAAAAATTGGACAAGACTACTAAAGCAGTAATTCCAGGTTTTTATGGAGCAGATAAGGATGGAAACATAATAACTTTTTCAAGAGGCGGTTCAGATGTAACTGGAGCTCTTGTTGCTGCAAGTATAAATGCTGATTTATACGAAAATTGGACAGATGTATCAGGATTTTTAATGGCAGATCCTAGAATAGTGGAAAATCCAAAGTCTATTGATGAAATTACATATAAAGAATTAAGAGAACTTGCTTATATGGGAGCATCAGTACTTCATGAAGATGCTATATTCCCTGTAAGAGAAGCGGGAATACCTATAAATATAAAGAATACAAATAAACCTGAAGATAAAGGAACATTTATAGTTTCTCAAACAAGTGATGATGATAGTAAGACTTTAACAGGTATTGCTGGTAAAAAAGACTTTACAGTTATATCAATAGAGAAAGCCATGATGAATTCTGAAATGGGATTCTGTAGAAAAGTTCTTGGTGTCTTAGAAATGAATGGAGTTTCTTTTGAAAATATGCCATCAGGAATAGATACTGTATGTGTTGTTATTTCTGACAGTGAACTTAAGAATAAAAGAGAAAAAATAGTTGAAGAAATAAAGAGAGCTTGCAATCCAGATTCTATATTAGTACATCCAAACATGGCGTTAATTGCAACTGTTGGTAAGGGGATGGCTAAGAAAAAGGGTGTAGCAGGAACTGTATTTACTGCATTAGCAGAAGCTGATGTTAATATAAGAATGATAGATCAAGGATCATCAGAAATGAATATTCTTGTTGGAATAGAAAATGATGATTTCGAAAAAGGAATAAGAGCTATATATAATGCTTTTAATTAGATAATAAAAAGACCAAACTGATTAAGGGAAACAGTTTGGTCTTTTTCGTATATAAGTATTAATAGGGATTTTTTTTAATTGTTTGAATCTGAGTCAATTAAGTTTTGTATTACATGGTTGCATCTACAGCCTTTACAAGAACCTGTTCCAGCTCCTGTGGCTTTTTGAACTTCTTCTAAAGTTTTAGCACCAGCTTTAATACTTTCTTTAATTGTATGTCTTGAAATAGCCTTACAAACACAAACTTTTGTGTTTTTGTCAAGTATCAGTTCAGTGATATTATTTTCCATAATGAACCTCCAACAAATGGTTAGTTAAATTGGATAGTTATTTCTAACTTCAAATATATTAAACCATTAACATTAAAAGAAGTCAATATTAAATAATAATTATTATTAAATAAGGGAGTATATAAATATATAATATGGTCATAATTTATATAAGAAAAGAGCTTATAAAGTTATTTAGTATTAGAAGTAATAATTTTATTATTAAATGAAGAATTGACAAATATTTAATATATACTATATAATAAAAATCAAAGACTATGATTAGGAAAAGTAGTTAAATTTTCTACTTTAAGAGAGTGACTGGTTGGTGTAAAGTCACATAGAATTTTAACGAAAATCACCTAGGAGTTGGAGACTGAAAAGTTTACTTAGTAAGTTATCACGTTGGCCTGCGTTAAGGGATAGAGTATGATTGTACTTGAATTAATAGTCTAAGTTTATTTAGATTTTATTGCAATAGGTGGTATAGCGAATTTTAACTTCGTCCTTAGCGGATGGAGTTTTTTTATTTTATAAAAAAGTATGAAGGGAGTCATATTAAATGTACAAAAAGGTTGAATTACCAAATGGTTTTGTTGGCATGGAAAGTGATGTAGCAAACCTTTGGAAAGAAAGACATGTTATCAAAAAGAATTTTGATATGAATCAAGATGGTGAATATTTTACTTTTTACGATGGTCCTCCAACAGCTAATGGAAAGCCACATGTGGGACATATCTTAACAAGAGTAATGAAAGACATAATCCCAAGATATAAAGTTATGAAGGGATATAAAGTTATAAGAAAAGCTGGTTGGGATACTCACGGACTACCAGTAGAACTTGAAATAGAAAAGAAATTAGGTATTTCAGGAAAAGAACAAATAGAAGCATATGGTGTAGAAAAGTTTGTTAAAGAATGTAAGGACAGTGTATTCACATATGTATCTATGTGGGAAAAGATGACTGATAAAATAGGATATTGGGTTGATATGGATGATCCATATGTAACATATCATAATCCATATATTGAATCAGTTTGGTGGGCTTTAAAACAAATGTGGGATAAGGGACTTCTTTATGAAGGACATAAAGTTATGCCATATTGCCCAAGATGTGGAACTGCTCTTTCTTCTCACGAAGTAGCACAAGGATATAAAGATGTTAAAGATTTAACTTGTATTGCAAAATTTAAAGTTGTAGGTGAAGAAAATAAATATATTTTAGCTTGGACAACAACACCATGGACATTACCATCAAACTTAGCATTATGTGTTAACAAAGCTTATACATATATTGAAGCTAAGGTTGGAGATGAAGTTTACGTATTAGCTAAAGATTTAGCAGATAAGGTTCTTGGAGAAGAATATGAAATAGTAAGAGAATTTAATGGTAGTGAACTATTAGGAACTAAGTATGAACAATTAATGCCTTTTGCTAAGGTTGAAGGAAAAGCGTTTGAAGTAATCCACGGTGATTATGTAACTTTATCAGATGGTACTGGTATAGTTCATATAGCACCTGCATATGGTGAAGATGATAGTTTAGTAGCAAAAGCTAATGGAATTACTTTCGTTAACTTAGTTGATAAAGAAGGTAAGTTTGTAGAAGAAGTTACACCATGGGCTGGAAAGTTCGTTAAAAAATGTGATGAAAGCATTTGTAAGTGGTTAGAAGAAAATAATAAGTTATTTAAATCAGAAAGACATTTACACTCATATCCACACTGTTGGAGATGTGATACACCACTTCTTTACTATCCAAAAGAAGGTTGGTTTGTTGCAATGACTAAGCTTAGAGATAAGCTTTTAGAAAATAATAATAAAATAAACTGGTATCCAGATAACATAAGAACAGGTAGATTTGGTAAGTTCTTAGAAAATGTTATAGACTGGGGTATATCAAGAGATAGATATTGGGGAACTCCACTTCCAATTTGGGAATGTGAATGCGGACATAAAGAATGTATAGGAAGCATAGAAGAGTTAAAAACTAAAGGTATAAATGTGCCTGAAGATATAGAGCTTCACAAGCCATATATAGATAATGTTAACTTAAAGTGTGAAAAGTGTGGTAAGGAAATGCATAGAACTAAGGAAGTTATAGACTGCTGGTTTGACTCAGGTTCAATGCCATTTGCACAATTACATTATCCATTTGAAAATAAGGAATTATTTGAGCAAAACTTCCCAGCTCAATTTATATCAGAAGCTGTTGACCAAACTAGAGGATGGTTCTATACATTACTTGCAATATCAACTGCAATTTTTGATACAAATCCATTTGAAAATTGTATAGTTTTAGGTCACGTTCTTGATAAGAAAGGTTTAAAGATGTCTAAATCTAAAGGTAATGTAGTAGAACCTATGGATGTATTAAATTCTCAAGGTGCAGATGCTACAAGATGGCATTTCTACACTGCAAGTGCACCATGGTTACCAACTAGATTCTCTATAGATGATGTTGGAGAAGCTCAAAGAAAGTTCTTAAGTACATTATGGAATGTATATTCATTCTATGTTTTATATGCAGATATAGATAACTTTAATCCATTAGAATATAAAGAGTTCAAGTCAGAAAATGTAATGGATAAGTGGATTATGTCTAAGCTAAATACATTAGTTAAGGATGTAGATTCAAAGTTAGATTCTTATGATATAACAGGAGCAGCTCTTCAAATAGAAGAATTTACAGATGAATTATCTAACTGGTACGTAAGAAGAAATAGATCAAGATATTGGTCAGAACAATTAACTGATGATAAGATAGGAGCATATGTAACTTTATATAGAGTTTTAGTAACTTTATCAAAGGTTGCAGCACCATTTGTTCCATTTATAACTGAAGAGATATATCAAAACTTAGTATTTAATTTAGATTCATCAGCAGAAGAAAGTATTCACTTAACTATGTGGCCAGAAGTTGATGAAAGTGCTATAAATAAAGACTTAGAAAAAGAAATGGATTTAGCTTATACAATAGTTAAGCTTGGTAGAAGTGCTAGAAATGGTGCTAACATTAAGAATAGACAGCCACTTTCAGAAATTTTAGTTTCTACAGATTCTATTCCAGAATACTATGGTGATATAGTAACTAACGAATTAAATATTAAAAATATTAAATTTGGAGCAGATTTATCTAAGTATGTTAACTTTGAAATAAAACCTAACTTACCTGTACTTGGAAGAGCTTATGGTAAGATGATTCCAGGAATAAGAAAAGAGATAGCAGCAAGAAATCAAATGGAATTAGCTCAAAAGATAAGAAGTGGTGCTACAGAAATAATAAATGTTGATGGTACAGAAATTGAGTTAAATTCAGAAAATCTTCTTGTTACAATGCAAGGTCTTGAAGGATATGCATTTGCAGGTGAAGGTGAAATTGGTGTAGTACTTGATACACATATAACTGATGAATTAAGAGAAGAAGGTCACTTAAGAGAAATAATCTCTAAGGTTCAAAATATGAGAAAAGAAAAGGGATTTGAAGTTGCAGATAAGATTAACTTATATGTATCAGGAAATGATATGTTAATTAATGTAATAGAAAAATTCAAAGATTCAATTAAGAAAGAAACTTTAACAGTAAATATAGTAGTTGATAGTGATAGAGAATACACAGAAACTATTATAAATGGTGAAAAGTTAAACTTAGATGTAGAAATAAATAAGTAGAAGTAATAGGGCTAGTATGTGGATAAATACTAGCCCTATTATAATTATTTATTGTTTTAAATAATTACTAAACATTCTTGTTTTTATGAAAATATATATGTATAATTAAATAATTAAAAGAAAATAAATAGGAGGGATAACTATGGCAACTTCCATTAAAGATGTAGCGAGAGAAGCAGGGGTTTCTATTGCTACCGTTTCTAGAGTGTTAAATGATATCGATGTTGTAAATGAAGATACAAAAAAGAAAGTATTAGATGCCATAAGCAAATTAGGATATAGACCTAATATAGTAGCGAGAAGCTTAAAGACACAAAAGACAAGTACGATAGGAATATTAATACCTGATATAGCAAGTCAGTTTTATCCAGATATAGTTAGAGGTGCTGAAGATGTTGCAAATATATATAATTATAATATTATATTATGTAACTCAGACTTCGATATAGAAAAAGAAAAAGAGTACTTAAAAGTTCTTAAGGAAAAAATGGTTGATGGAGTAATTTACATAAGTAGTTCTCTAAATGAAGAAATTTTAGACTTAATAAATGAACTTGATTTAAAGACTGTATTAGTTGAAACAAAAGATAAAGAAGGAAAATTTCCAAGTGTATCTATTGATAATGTATCAGCATCTTATGAAGGAACTAAATATTTAATAGAAAGCGGAATTAAAAAATTAGCGTTTATAGGTGTAAATGAAACTACTATGAATGCATGGGGTGAAAGATATATAGGATATAAAAGTGCTTTAAGTGAAGCAGGATTAAGTTTTGATAAAGACTTAACTTACTTTAAGAATCTTACTGTAAAAGCAGGTTATGAAGCAATACAAAGGTTTACAGAAGCAGGTAAAGAGTTTGATGGAATAGTTTGTGCCTCTGATGAGATTGCTATGGGAGCTATAGATGCATTAAGAGAAAAAGGTATTAGAGTACCAGAAGATGTAAGTGTTATCGGATTTAATAATAATGTTTTAGGTGGAATATTCTATCCAAAACTAACAACTATATCACAACCAAGTTATGATATGGGATCTGTTGCAGTGAGAATGTTAATAAAGATTCTTAATAAGAGAGAATTAGAAAATGGTCACTATGTATTAAACTATGAGTTAATTAAGAGAGAAAGTACAAGATAGTGATTAAATAATTATTAGGGTAGTGTAGTAAAGCTTTTGCTTGCTACACTATTTTTTGAATAAGAATGTATAATGATATAAAATAAACATAAAATAAAAATATTTATGTGATATGAGGATGTGAAAGTATGAATAAAGAATTTTATTGTAAGAATAGAAAAAATCTAATTGATAGTATGGAGAATAATTCAATAGTAATATTATTTGCCGGTAAAGCTTTAAAAAAGAGTGCAGATCAAAAATATATGTTTACACCAAATAGAAACTTTTATTACTTTACAGGAATATGTGAAGAAGAGCATATTATGATAATGACAAAAATAAATGAAAAAGTAAGTGAAAAGTTATTTATAAAAGAAATAGATGAAGATAATGAAAGATGGGTAGGAAAAAGCATAAGAAAGGAAGAAGCTATTGAATTAAGTGGAATAGAAGATGTAAGTTACTTAGGTGAATTTAAACCTTTCTTAAATAAATTATTTAGTGGATTATCAGAATTAAATTTATATTTAGATATGGAGAGAGATTCATTTGATTCATTACAAGGAGTATCAGGAAAGTTTGCAGAAGAGATAATAAAGAGATATCCTTTTGTAACAATAAAGAATATATATCCTAAAATAATTCCTCTTAGATTAGTAAAATCTAAAGAAGAAATAGATGAAATGAAGAAAGCAATAGAAATAACAATTGCAGGTGTAAAAAGCCTTATGAAAAATTCAAAACCTGGAATGAAAGAGTATGAGTTACAAGCATATTTCGAGTTTGAATGTAAGCGTAGGGGTGTTAAAGAATATGCTTTTGATACAATAGCTGCATCAGGAAAAAATGCAACAATACTTCATTATGTTGAAAATAATTGTGAAATTAAGGATGGAGATTTAATATTATTTGACTTAGGAGCTCAATACAACTATTATAATGCTGATATAACAAGAACATTCCCTGTAAATGGAAAGTTCACTGAAAGACAAAAAGAAGTTTATAATGCAGTATTAAGAGTTAATGAAAGAGTTATAAACACAATAAAGCCGGGGTTAGAGTATAAAGATATTAATGAAATGTCAAGAGAGTGGATTGCAGAGGAGTGTATAAAACTAGGACTTATTAGTGATAAAAAAGATGTAACAAAGTACTACTGGCATAGTATTGGTCATAGTTTAGGATTAGATACTCATGATATAAGCTACGAAAATAGAAATGCTACATTTAAAGAAGGCATGGTATGGACAGTTGAACCTGGTATATATATAGAAGAAGAAGGTATAGGGATAAGAATTGAAGATGATGTTTTAGTTACAGAAAATGGAGTTGAAGTGTTAACTAAAGATATGATAAAAACAGTAGAAGATATTGAAAAATTTATGAGAGAATAGAATAGGTAATACTATGGTAAAAAGGTCTAGAGAAAGGTTCCAAGAAATAGTTAAGGTCTTTGCTTATTATGGATTTGGTTATATGGTTGATAGCACCATACATAATAGTAAGAACTCACCTAAAAATTTCAGGAAGGCAATAGAGACATTAGGACCAACTTTTATTAAAATTGGTCAAATACTTAGTACAAGAACAGATATATTACCAGAAGAGTATACAAAAGAGTTAAAGAAATTGCAGGATTCAGCGCTAATAGAAGATATAAGCTCTATTAGAGAGGTTTTTGAAAATTCATTAAATAAAACAATTGAAGAAAGTTTTATATATTTTAATAATGAACCCTTAGCATCTGCTTCTATAGCTCAAGTTTATGAAGCTATTTTAAGTAATGGAACAAGTGTAGTTGTAAAAATTCAAAGACCTAATATATATGAAAAAATGAAGTTAGATATAGCTATTTTAAAGAGAATAGTTAAATTTACAAAAATAAATATAACTATAGTTAACCCTTTAGAAGTTCTAGAAGAATTAGAAGTATCAATAGAAAGAGAGCTGGATTTTACCATTGAAGGGAATAATATATTAGCATTTAAAGAAAAAAATAAAGATGTTGCCTCAATATATGCTCCAGATATGATATCAGAATTTTTAAGTAAGAAAACATTGGTTTTGGAAAAGATATATGGATTTAAAATAAATAATGTAAATAAGATGCTTAAAGAAGGATATGATAATAAAGATGTAGCAAGAAAGTTAGCATTGGCTTACTGTAAGCAAATCTTTGAAGATGGTTTTTTTCATGGAGACCCACATCCAGGTAATCTACTTATTTCTGATGGGAAAATATGTTTTTTGGATTTTGGTATTGTAGGAGTATTAAATGAGAATATGAAAAGTTGGCTTAATAAAGCCATGCTTGCAATAGCTACAAAGGATAAGGATAGATTAGTTGACTTTATTTTAGCAGTAGGAATTAAAAAAGGTAAAATTAATAAGAGTGATTTATACGAAGATATAGACTATTTATTTGACACATACTTAAATACTAGTTTAAAAAATATAAAGATAGGGATACTTCTTCAAGAAGTTTTTCAGATAGTTAGAAGAAATAATATACAATTTCCTAGTGAGTTAGTAGCATTAATTAGAGGGTTAGTAATTTTAGAGGGAGTAGTAGCTGAAGTAGATCCTGAGTTTGAAATAATTTCTATAGTAACTGAATTTATTAAATCAAAAAATAAACTTGCAATACTGAAAGAGTTAGATACGGAAGAGTTAATTATATCAACATATCAATTTGCTAGAGATACAATGAAAATACCTACTAAAACTATTGAAGTATTAAATAAGCTTATTAATGATAATACAAATTTAAATATAAAAATTAAAGAGTTAGATGAAATAGAATCTAAGTTAGATAATATTGTTAATAGACTTACGGGAGGAATTATAGCAGCAGCCTTAGTTATGGCATCATCTTTAATAATAAGTAATAAGGTTGAGCCAACGTATAATGGATTATCAATTATAGGAATTATAGGATACATAATTTCAAGTATATTAGCCATTATATTATTATGGGATATGAATAAAGGTAGCAAATCGAAAAGAAAATAGTAAAAAATATAAAAAAATAAAAAAAACTTGATATGTTATATTCTACAATGTATAATTAACAATAATTAAAAGAAGTTAATAAAGAATAGATAGAGGTGCGATATTAAAGAGTATTATTGTGGACTTAAGCAGGATGAAGCAATATGAAAGGTACTGTCGCCGAAGTATACAGATAAAGCTTTAATGCTGTATTACTGGTCTTATGCAAAATATGTTTAAGATTGTCACATGATTTTTGTGGAGAGCTATCATTCAGGATGTTTTATTTTTGATTATAAAGCCTTGAGTGTTACCTCAAGGCTTTTTATTTTTAATATAATAAAGAATGGGAGAAAAATAGATGAAAAATAAAAGAAGTTTAATTTTTTTAATGACTTTCATTATGATGATGCTTTCATCTACTGTTGTATTTGCAGCTGAGAATGGTGAAGTACTATCAAATGCAGAGAGATTTCAGTGGTTTACTATTATACCACCACTAGTAGCTATAGTTTTAGCGTTTATAACAAAAAATGTTGTTATTTCATTATTTGTTGGGGTATTATCAGGATGTTTTATGATTCAATTATCAGATTATAATTTATTTGGATCAATTGTTCATTCATTTTTAGATGTTGTTCAGAGAATGCTTAATGCATTAGCAGATCCTTGGAATGCAGGTATTATACTTCAGGTTCTAGTAATAGGGGGAGTAATAGAACTTGTATCAAAGATGGGTGGAGCAAGAGCAGTAGCTGAAGCCCTTGCAAAAAAAGCAAAAACACCAAGAAGTACTCAATTTATAACATGGCTTTTAGGATTAATTGTATTTTTTGATGATTATGCAAATGCACTTATTATAGGTCCTATAATGAGACCTGTAGCTGATAAAATGAAGGTTTCTAGAGAAAGATTATCATTTATTATTGATGCTACTGCAGCACCAATAGCAGGACTTGCAATTATATCAACGTGGATAGGACTTGAAGTTTCATTAATTAATGATGGATTCGAGAAAATAGGAAAAAATGTTGATGGTTTTGGAGTATTTTTACAAACAATACCATATAGATTTTATAATATATTAATAATTGTTTTTGTTTTAGCTACAATTTTTCTTTTAAGAGAGTTTGGTCCTATGAGAAAGGCTGAAGTTAGAGCAAGAAAAGGAGAACAAATATTAAAAGATATAGAGTTAGATAAGGAAGTAGCTGACGAGTTTGAAGCTAAAAAGGGCGTAAAATTAAGTATATGGAATGCTATAATTCCTATAGGAACTTTAATTGTAGGTGCATTAATAAGTTTTTATTATAGTGGTTATTCATCTATAATGGCAGGTGAAGATGAAGCTCTTAAAGCTATATTTGGAAATTCCATAGGGTCATTATTCTCATTTTCTGCAATAAAAGAAGCATTTAGTGCAGCTGATGCATCAGTAGCATTATTCCAAGCAGCATTACTTGCAAGTATAGTTGCTATAGCCTTAGGTGTATGTAAGAAAATATTTACTATATCAGAAGGTATTAATATATGGATAAATGGTATGAAAGGATTAATAATTACAGGAGTAATATTAATACTAGCATGGTCATTAGGTGGAGTAATTGGTGATTTAGGAACAGCAGATTTCTTAGTATCTAAGCTTTCTAATTCTGTACCAGCATTTTTATTACCAAGTATAATTTTTGTTTTTGGAGCAGTAATATCATTCTCAACAGGTACTGCATATGGAACAATGACAATATTAATGCCACTAGCTATACCTTTATCATATGCAATTAATTCAGATATGTCATATGTTATTGTTAGTATAAGTGCAGTTTTAACAGGTGCAATTTTTGGAGACCATTGTTCACCTATATCAGATACAACAATACTTTCTTCAATGGGAGCAGGATGCGATCACATAGATCATGTTAAAACACAAATGTGGTATGCTTTATTTGTTGGAGTAATAACAGTATTATTTGGATATATACCTGCAGGGTTTGGAATTCCAATATATATAGTACTTCCATTAGCAATATTAGTAGTGGTTTTAGCAACATATTTTGTTGGTAAACCTGTTAATGTAGAAAAAAATTAAATTTAGCAACAAAAAGAGGTTTGAAGTATTTTTAAACCTCTTTTTGTTATAAAAAATTAAATTTATTGTAATGGAACTTTAACAACAGAATCAGTTAGAAAAGAAAATATGAGAGTATATGTATTAAAGAACTCAGTGGTATATCAGGTAAGATTGGAGAAGATGTTAAGTATCTTTATTAAAGATATTTGACATATGAATTTATTTGATTTATCATAAAGTTAAATGCAGTGAAGAGAAGAGTAGTAAGATAGAAGGTCTAAAGAGAGCTAATATTAGGTGAAAGTTAGCGTCAATAAGTTTTATGAAGATGGTCTTGGAGCAGAATCCTTGAGCTGTTATAGTTAGAGGATTACGGGAGCAACCGTTATATTGTAAGGTGATGATAGTCACTTATAGAGGTTTTTGTTGTGAAGCAAGAATAAAGTAGAGTGGTAACACGTAAAAAAGTTTATTACGTCTCTATATAGGTAATAATGCCTATATAGAGACTTTTTTTATATAAAGGAGGAATGAAAGTTATGTGTAATGAATGTAAAAAACCATATTATATAACTACACCAATTTATTATCCATCAACAAAATTACATATAGGTAATACCTATACTACTGTTGCAGCTGATGCAATTGCTAGATTTAAAAGATTAACAGGATATGATGTAATGTTCTTAACAGGAACAGATGAACATGGTCAAAAAATTCAAAGAATAGCAGAAGAAAAAGGAATAACTCCAAAGGAACATGTAGATGAAGTAGTAGCTGGAATTAAAGATCTTTGGAAAATGATGAATATAAGCTATGATAAGTTTATAAGAACAACTGATGATTATCATATAAAAGCTGTTCAAGATATATTTAAGAAGCTTTATGATCAAGGAGATATATATAAGAGTTCATATGAAGGACTTTATTGTACTCCATGTGAATCTTTCTGGACAGAGACTCAACTTGTAGATGGTAAGTGTCCTGATTGTGGAAGACCAGTAGAAAAATCTAAGGAAGAAGCATACTTCTTTAAAATGAGTAAATATGCAGATAGATTAATAAAGTATATAGAAGAAAATCCAGAATTTATTCAGCCAGAATCAAGAAAGAATGAAATGCTTAATAACTTCTTAAAGCCAGGATTACAAGATCTTTGTGTATCAAGAACAAGCTTTGACTGGGGTATTCCAGTAACTTTTGATGAAAAACATGTTGTTTATGTTTGGATAGATGCATTATCAAACTATATAACTGCTTTAGGTTATGGAAGTGATAATACAGATAAATTTAAGAAGTATTGGCCAGCAGATGTTCATTTAATAGGTAAGGATATTTTAAGATTCCATACTATTTATTGGCCAATTATGCTGATGGCTTTAGATTTACCATTACCAAAGCAAGTATTTGGTCATGGATGGTTACTTGTAGATGGTGGTAAAATGTCAAAATCTAAAGGTAATGTAGTAGATCCAGTAACATTAGTTGAAAGTTTTGGAGTAGATCCAGTTAGATACTACTTATTAAGAGAAATACCATTTGGAGCAGATGGATTATTTAATAATGAAATATTTATAAACAAGATAAATTCAGACTTATGTAATGATTTAGGTAATTTATTATCAAGATCAGTTGCAATGGTAGAAAAGTATTTTGGAGGAGAAATTCCTGCACCAACAGCTAAGGAAGAAATAGACAACGAGCTTATTAATTTAGCTTTAGCAACTCCAAAGAAGGTTGAAGATGATATAAATAACCTAAGAATACCAGAAGCATTAGAAGCAATATTTGATTTAGTTGGAAGAGCTAATAAGTATATAGATGAAACAACTCCTTGGATATTAGCTAAGGATGAATCTAAAAAAGAAAGATTAGGAACTGTACTATATAACCTAATAGAATCTTTAAGAATATCATCTGTATTATTATCAGCATTCTTACCTGATACTTCAAAGAAGATAAATGAACAAATCAATGCATCAAATATAGATTGGGCATCAGTATCATCTTTTGATGGAACAATAGTAGGAACAAAGGTTGCAAAAGGTGATAGCTTATTCCCAAGAATAGATGTAGAAGCTAAGCTTGCAGAGCTAGAAGCTATTTCAGCAGCTCAAAAGGCACAAGCACAACCAGCAATTACACCAATAAAAGAAGAAATAACAATAGATGATTTTGAGAAGATAGATTTAAGAGTTGTTAAAGTTAAGGAATGTGAACCTGTTAAGGGTGCAAAGAAATTACTTAAGCTAAAAGTAGACTTAGGTGGAGAAGAAAGACAGGTTATATCAGGAATTTCTAAATATTATAAACCAGAAGATTTAATAGGAAAGAATGTAGTACTTGTTGCTAACTTAAAGCCTGTTAAGTTAAGAGGTGAATTATCTCAAGGTATGATTCTTGCAGCAGCTACAGATGATGATAGCGTATTATCATTAGTTAATCCAGGAGATCTACCAACAGGAAGTATTGTAAGATAATATAAGTATTTTAGAAGAGTTATTTTAAAGAGATTTAAGATAGCTCTTTCTTTTTTACTTGAATAAAATTTATAAATATTCAAAAACTAAAGTTGAGGTGAGAAATATGGAAAATGAAAAATTAGTACATGAGTTAAATAAGTTTCTTAAAGGAATTCATATGGGAGGAATTACATTTAAGGATTATTTAGAAAAAGCACAATCACCCAAGTTAAAGGATGACTTAAGACTTATAATTGAGTCATTTAAAAGACATGAAGAAGCTATTACACATAGAATAGAGAAATTAGGAGGAAATGCAGCTGATACATTAGGTTTAATAGGAGCTATTAGTGAGACTTGGGAGAAGGTAAAATTAATTAAGGTGGATACAGATAAGGAAGTTATAGATGCCGCAATAAATGCTATAAATATGGGAATAGAACAAGGCAATAAGTTTATTGCAGAACATGAAAATCTAGAGCCAAGTATAAAGAAAGAGCTAGAGAAGATAGTAGAGGATAATGATAAGCATCTTAATAAATTAAAGAATATATAAATATTTGGATATTGGTGTATAATATATAAGAAATTAAAATTAGGAAGTGATTATATATGAATACAGAATATAAAATATTTGATAGTCATGCTCATTATGATGATGATTCATTTAATTTAGATAGAAGTGAAATAATGAAAGAATTAAAAAGCAATGGAGTGGTTGGAATTATGAACTGCTCCTCATCTTATGAAAGTATTAAAAAAACTTGTAAGTTAATAAATACATGGGATTTTATTTATGGAGCAGTAGGTATACATCCAGAAAATGCAGATGAATTTAAAGATGAAATGATAGATGAATTTAAAGAGTTAGTTAAGAAAAATTTAAAACTTAAAGCTATAGGAGAAATAGGACTAGATTATTATTGGGATGAAAATCCATCAAGAGAAGTTCAAAAAGATGTATTTAGAAAGCAAATGAAGTTAGCTCAGGATTTAAAGTTACCAGTAATAATACATGATAGAGATGCTCATGAAGATACATTAGATATAATGAAAGAGTTCCCTGATGTAATAGGTGTAGTTCATTGTTTTTCAGGAAGTGTAGAGTTTGCAAAGGAATGTTTAAAGCTTGGATATTATATAGGAATAACAGGTGTTGTTACATTTAAAAATGCAAAAAAAGTTGTACAAGTAGTTAAGGAAGTTCCAGTAGATAAATTATTAGTAGAAACAGATTGTCCATATATGTCACCTGAGCCTAACAGAGGTAAAAGAAATAGATCTGATTATATTAAGTATATAATAGAAAAAATAGCTGATATAAAAGAAGTAGATAGTAAAGAATTAAATCTAAGATTGAATAAAAACTTGCAAAATTTATTTAAAATACAATAGTATTTTTGGGAAATAATAAAAATATTTTTATTAGAAAATAGCAAAAAATAAAAAATGAATATCGTTTCCAGGAAGGAATTATTAAATAATATTAAATTAAATAAAATAAAACTTACATTAATTAGAAATTACAATACAGAAAATGGAATTAAATTTGACAAGTTTATTTAAAGTAGTGTATACTTACCTTAACGCTCTTGCCAAAGGAGGGAAATATATGATAGAAAAATTTAAAAATATTTTAAAAAAGAGTTTTTCTAATGGTCCTAAGGCAAAGATAATAAGTGGAATAATATTAGTATTAATTATTATATCTGCATTGACAATTATCATTATGAGAAAGACAGTAAGTGTAAGTATAGACGGAAAAGAAAAGGTATTTGTCACATATAAAGGGACTGTTAAGGAGGCACTCGAGGATCAGGGAATAGAAGTTCTAGATAAAGACAAAATTTCACCATCGTTAGATACCGAGATAACAGAAAATCAAAAGATTGATATTAAAAGAGCAGTGTCTGTAAAAGTTGTAATGGCAGGTCAAGAGCAAGAGCTATTAACAGCAGAAGAAACAATAGAGGACATGCTAAAAGAAGAAAAAGAAACTTTGAAAAAATTTGGTATAGACTATAAAGATGATGATATAGTATATCCAGATGTAACATCTAAAATTGAAAAGAATATGAGTATAAAAATTATAGATGTTGAAGTAGATGAAATAGTTGAAATACAGACTATTGCATATGAAACTAAAAAGGTTGAAGATAACAGTATGTATGCTACACAGCCTGAAGTTGTGAAGCAACAAGGAGTAAATGGTGAGCAAGAAGTAACTTATAAAGTGGTTAAGCATGATGGCACAGAAGTTGAGAGAGAACAAATTGCTACAAAAGTTATAAAGGAAGCTCAATCAGAGATAATTGCAATGGGAACGATGCAGGGAGTATTAAATAGAGGTGGAGAGGTATATGGAAAGTCGAAATTTACAGCTACCACAACAGCTTACTCAAAGAAAAACCCAGGAGATAGTACCTATTCAGGTAGAGCTCTTAATCGTGATCCAAATGGTATAAGCACAATAGCCGTAGATCCAACTGTAATACCATTAGGAAGTAAGGTATGGATTGAAGACTATGGATATGCAGTTGCAGCTGATATTGGAACATCCATTAAAGGAAATAAAATTGATTTATATTTTGATACTTATAGAGAAGCTTGCAATTGGGGCCTAAGAAATAAAGAAGTAGTAATAATAGCTGGTCCTGGTGAATGGTAAGGATTTATAATAAGAGATTACAGAAATGTTATCTCTTATTTTTTGCAATAAATTTGGTATAATAACTTAATGGATAGTTTTCAATAAGTATAATGTGAAAGGAAGTATTGTTTTGATAAAAGAAGTTATAGTAGTAGAGGGTAGAGATGATATTACTGCAGTTAAACAAGCAGTAGATGCTGAAATGATAGCTGTTGGTGGTTTTGGAATAAATGCAAAGGTTATAGAAAGAATAAAAGAAGCACAAAAAAGAAAGGGTGTTATTGTTTTTACTGATCCAGATTTTGCAGGAGAAAAAATCAGAAGTATAATATCTAAAAGAGTAAAAGGCGTTAAACATGCTTATATAGCTCAAGAAGATGGAATAAAAGATGGAGATATCGGAGTAGAAAATGCTTCACCTGAAGTAATAATAAAAGCATTAGAAAATGCAAAAGTAACATTAGAAGAGAAAGTAGACTTTTATAATATGCAAGATCTATATCACTTTAAGTTAATGGGAAGTGTAGATTCTAAAAAAAGAAGACTTATATTAGGAAAGGAATTAGGAATAGGTTATGGCAATGGAGCACAAACTCTTTCTAGATTAAATAATTATGGTATAAGTAAGGAAGAATTTATAGAAGCTATAAAAAAAATAAATGAGCAATTAGGAGAATAATTTATGGATATAAGAAATTACAATACTCAAGAGTTAGTAAAAAAATATAATTTCAAATTTTCTAAGAGTTTAGGACAGAATTTCTTAACTGATGAATCAGTTCTTAAGGATATTGTGAATGGAGCAGAGGTTACAGAAGAGGATTTAGTTATAGAAATTGGACCAGGAGTTGGTTCTTTAACAGCTCAGCTTTTAACTAAAGCTAAGAGAGTTGTAGCAGTTGAACTTGATAATGATTTAATTCCTATATTACAAGAAGAGTTAGGAGATCAGCCTAATTTTAGTTTAATACATAATGATGCTCTTAAAGTAGATTTTAATGAAATAATAGGAGATGAAAAAAGTGTTAAGCTTGTAGCTAATTTACCATACTATGTAACAACTCCTATAATAGCAAGATTGCTAAAAGAAAATTATAAATTTAAATCATTAACTATAATGATACAAAAAGAGGTTGCTGAAAGAATAGATGCTGAACCTAGTACTAAGGATTATGGAGCATTATCTTTATTAGTTCAATATTATTGTGATACAAAGATAGTAAGAAGAGTTGCGCCTGGATGTTTTATACCTCAACCAAAAGTAGATTCAATTGTAATAAGATTAGATAGGTTAAATGAAACTAGAGTAAAACCTAAAGATGAAAAGTTAATGTTTGATATTATAAGAAGTTCTTTTAATATGAGAAGAAAAACTTTATGGAATGGTGTTAAGTTCTTAGGTATATCAAAAGATTGTTTAGAAAAGGCATTTGAAGCTTCAAATATAGACCCTAAAAGAAGAGGAGAAACTTTAACATTAGAAGAGTTTGCAAATTTATCTGATGCTATATATGATGTGAAGAACAAAAGTAACTAGAAAAATTCATAATATTATTACCAAAGCATATAATTTATTGAAATAATATATGTGGAGGAAATAGGAGCTTGTCACATAATAAATTGTATAGGAATTTTATAATACTTCAGGAGGACAAAAAAGAGTGCTTAGGAGAAGGTGATAAACCTCTATCAGGATATGCAAAAATAGAAGCAAGAAATGAAAAGTGTACAATATCATTTTATGCTCAAAATCTAAAAAAAGATGATGATTATTATATGATACTTATCTGCTATAAAAAAGATATGAAAAAGATAGTGGATTTAGGCTCCTTGAAAGTAGATAAAGTAGGAAAGGGAGAATCTTTGAGAGAGTATTATATTGGTGATATTGGGGGAATGGATTTAGCCTATGATAAGATATCAGGCGCTGGACTATGTAAATATAGTGACGGAAAACCAAGATTTATAATGTATGGATTCATAAATGGTGAGTCTGTGAATGATGATTGGAAAGAACTTAAAATATCAAAATGTAGTGACTCGTATAAAAATGTAATAGATAAGGAAGAGAAAAAACTTACTAAAGATATAAAGAAAGAAGATAAGAAGGAATATAAAGAAAAAGAGCAATATAGTAAGGATAATATTTGTGATTCTTGTAAATATGAAAAACATGATGATCATGAAGAACACCATCATGATGAGTGTGATAAACATGAAGAGCATGATAAACATAAAGAGTATGCTAAATATGAAGAGCATGAAGGTGAATGTGAGGAGTGCCGCGACACAAGAATTAAAGGCATAGCTTGTGAAGATCCTTGTCTTAAGAGAGGAGAGTCACCTATAACTTTTGATGAATATGAAAGTACTATTGATAAAAGAAGAAATAGTGAAATAGAAATAGAATTAGTTGAAAATAATAAAGAAGATATTTTAGAAGAATTAAATAATAAATCAATTGAAGATAATATAGATAAGCAAGAACATACTTATAATTATGAAACATCACCAAGTGTTAATAATAAAGAAAATAATAATTATGAAAAACCTCAAAGAATGAGAGAGGTAGAAAAAATAACACAAACTTATAGAAATGATTATAGAGATTTACCAGCTTATAGAAATGATCATAAAGACTTTGAATTAAAAGGCTCATTAGGAAAATTCTTTGAAAATATATCAAAAGGTTTTGAAGAATGTAAGGGAGCATTTAAAGAAATAAAATATTGTAAGTGGTATAAGGTGAAAATTAATTCATTAGATGATATGTGTAATGTTTCTGATTACAATAAATACAACATAATTTATTATCCAATGCTAAGTTATTTTCCTTATATAAAGAAGTACGGATACTTTATGATTGGATTCAAGTGTAATTCACTAGGATATGTAGATTATATAGTATACGGAGTCCCAGGAGGTAGAGATGAGGATGAACAACCTTATGCAGGAAAAACTGGCTTTGTAACATGGACAAAAGATAGCAGTAGTCCTGAAGGTTGTTGGTTTATGTTCTATGATTATAAGAAATCTACTGTAGTTATTCCAACAAAGCAATAGAGTAAATTAAAATTTGCCAATAGTATACTAAAGTATTATAATTTAAATATATTAGGAGAAGCTAATAAGCTTCTCCTAATATATTATGTATTATTTTATACTAAGGAGGGAGTATGAAACCGGTATTATTTGAATTTGGAAAATTTCACGTATATGGTTATGGCCTAATGATTATGATAGGTATATTGGTGGCTTCTTACATATTTACCAGTAATTCAAAAGCAAAAGGCTATGATGAAGACAGTATATTTAATCTTATTTTAATTACTGTAATAATGGGAGTTTTAGGTGGAAAAATATTATTTATAGTAACAGAAATAAAAGATATAATAAAAAATCCATCTATATTACTTGATTTTGGAAATGGATTTGTAGTATATGGAGCTATAATTTTTGGTGCTTTGGCTATATATGCTTATTGTAAGAGAAAGAATTGGAATACTTTAGATTTATTAGATTCAGTTGTTCCAGCAGTAGCAATAGCTCAAGGATTTGGAAGAATAGGATGTTTTTTAGCAGGATGTTGTTATGGAGCAGAAACTTCACTGCCAATAGGAGTAGTTTTTCCAAATAATGAATTATCATTTGCACCATCAGGAGTTCATCTTCATCCAACGCAGATATATTCATCTATATTTGACTTCATTTTAGGAGTTTTCTTATTATATTATTTTAAGAGAAGTAAAGTTAAAGGAAAAACGTTCTCTTTATATATTATTCTATATAGTATTGGCAGATTCTTTGTAGAATTTTTAAGAAATGATCCAAGAGGAAATGTAGGAATACTATCAACATCTCAATTTATAGCTATTTTTACATTAATATTTGGAATAATAATTTTTTATGTTGTTAATAGAGGAAAGGAGAATAGAGCTAGTGAAGAAAAGTAAATTTTTAATAATTACTTTTGTTGTATTAGTAGCTTCATTATTTTCGGGATGTCAACTAATTGATAATGGAATGGTTAAGTTAGGACTTAAAAATAATGATTTTGAATATATTAAAGAAAATAAGGTAAATAAGATTATAATACAAAGCACTAGAGATGCAGGGTTTAGATTTGTTGTAACAGATAAAAATGCAGTAAATGATATATATAATATATTATCATCTGGGAAAATTACAGAAGAAAAGACTGAATTAGATGCAGATTACATATTTGATATTTACATAGGAGAAGATGTAAAATCATATAAGTATGTTGTTGGATTTAGTGAAAATGATATAGGTAATTTTTATGACGAAAAAAACTCATACTTAATCTCTAAGAATCTAGATGACACTATAATAGATAATTTATCATTTGTTAGAAAACCTAGAGATTTTCAGAATATATATTATAATTCTATATTAGAAGTATTAAAAGCTGAAAAAGAAAGATTAGGTAAGGGTAATAAAATTGGAGTAAATATAGCAGGGGATGTAGATTGCTTAAAGTATGTATTATCTGTAAACTTGGAAAAGTTTAAAAAAGATCTAGATAAGGTAATTAGTGGTACAGAATTAGTTAATAATAACATTGAAAACTTTGATACTGTTATTACAGTTAAAAATAGAGGATATACTAGCAAGTTATTTAAAACTACAATTACTGTAGATGATAAAAAGAATAAAGTATATGGTACTTATTATGTTCAAGGAACCTATGAAGGAAAAGACTGGAGCATTAATATAGGAGAAGTAAATACAAAGCCAGATAATTGGTAAAACGAAAAGGAGAAAAATATAATGAGTAATTGTTCAAATTGTTCAAGTAAAGAAGCATGTGCTTCTAAAGGTATAACAACATGTTCAACAACTAATATTTCAATGAAGATGTTACCTAAGTATGGAAATGTTAAGAATATTATTGGAGTAATAAGTGGTAAAGGAGGAGTTGGAAAATCTACTATAACAGGTGTAATTGCTACAATGTTAAGAAAGAAAGGTTATTCTGTAGGAGTATTAGATGCAGATATAACAGGTCCATCTATGCCAAGATTCTTTGGTATAAATGAAAAAAGAGCAAAAATGATACCTGTAAATGAGAGTAGCTTTAAATTTGAACCAGTAGAAACTGACAGTGGAATAAAGGTTATGTCAATGAATTTAGTTACACAAGTTGAGGATCAACCTGTTATATGGAGAGGACCTGTTATAACAGGAGTATTACAACAACTATATTTAGATAGTGAGTGGGGAGACTTAGATTATTTATTAATAGACATGCCACCAGGAACAGGAGATATTGCATTAACAGTTATGCAAGAATTCCCTATAAAAGAAATGGTTATAGTATCAACTCCACAAGATATGGTTTCTATGATTGTTAAGAAGGTAGTAATAATGGCAGAAAAAATAGGAATAAAGGTTAGAGGAGTAGTTGAAAATATGGCATATATAAGATGTTCTGATTGCGATAAGAAAATAAATGTATTTAGCAAGAAGTCATCAGAAGAACATGCAGAGTATTTAGGATTACCTTTAATTGGAGAGCTACCAATAGATTTAGACTTCACAGAGGCTTTAGAAGAAGGTAAGGCAGAAGAATATGTGAGAGAAAATCCTTTATTCTCATTAATTTTTGAAGGATTATATTAAAAAAATGTAGCATCTATAAGAGGTGCTACATTTTTTTTAATATATATTATCTTTGAATTTAGGAAAATAGTGATTAGTTTTTAAAAGAGAGAATTCAACAGTAGACCCAACATTATTATCCTTTATATTTGAAAGTGGTATAGATATTATTGAATCATCTTGTAGTATAATAAAACCATCAGTATCATTTTTATCAATAAGTAACCCTTTCATAAGTTATCACCTCTTAAGGATATGATTTACCAAAATATAAAAAGATATACTAAAAAGTATATCTTAATATAAATCAGAATATATTATTTGAAAAACTTTAAAAGCTTCTTCTATTTTAGGTTTAAGAATTTGTTTTTTTGCTTCAAATTCTTTTCTACCTTTATCAGTTAAGCTATATATTTTTTGAAACTTTTTATTTGGGTCATCCCATTCTCCAATAATAAAACCTTGCTTTTCTAATTTTTTTAAAAGAGGATAAATTCCTCCAGTGCTTGGTATCCATAAACCATTAGTTCTTTTACCAATTTTTTTTGATATTTCATTTCCGTTTGTAGGCTCTATATTTAAAATATAAAGTACATAAATTGGAAGAAGTCCCTTTGTGAAGATTTGACCAACAGAGTCTTTTTCTCTTTGAACCTTTTTTAATTCTGCGACTTTAGCTTTATATTCTTCATAAAGTCTTTTTTCTTCTGCTTTAATATCCTTTGCATCCATAAAATCAAGGTTACTCATTTTTTTAATTAAACCTCATAAATAAAAGCACCTATTAATCCTGGACCAGTATGAACTCCAAGGGCAGGTCCAATATATGAGAAATGTATTTCATTTATATTATCAAGCTTTTTTATTGATTCAAAGAATTCTTTACCTTCATCAGGTGCACATCCATGCATTATCCATATGTTACATTTACCTTTAGATAAATAATCTTTTATAATACCAGTTAGTTTATTAAGAGATTGTTTTCTTCCTCTAACTTTTGCATAGGTATTATATATTCCATCATCACCAACATGAATAACTGGTTTAAGGTTAAGGATTTCTCCAATAGTTCCACTAACCTTACCTATTCTTCCACCTTTTTTTAAATACTCTAATGTATTTAGAGTAAAATAAACATTACATTTTTTTCTTATATTAGGTAGTGCTGAAACTATTTCTTCGAATGTTTTTCCTTCTTCAACCATTAATGCAGCCTGTAATGCTATATATCCTTCAGCTGCTGTAAGAGTCTTTGAATCATATACAAATGAAGTTAGATTTGGACGATCTTCTAATATTAATCTTATAGCATTTGATGTTCCAGAAAGTTCACTAGAGATATTAATAGATATAACATGTGTATATCCTTCTTCTTCTAGTTCATCAAGTATCTTATTGATTGTCTCAGCACTAGGTAAAGATGTTGTAGGAACCTCTTTTTCTAATTTTTCATATACTTCATCTGCTTGTATTGTAATCTTATCTTCGTATTCACCAGTAGAGTAAATTATTCTAAATGGAGCAAGTTTTATATTATGTTTTTCTAATGTCTCCATAGTTAAATCAGAAGCACTATCTGTTAAAATTGCGATTTTTTGCATTTATATTAACCTCCTAAAATGAAAAGAACCTATATTATCATTAGTAATAACATTATCAGTATTGATATGGTTATAATATATCAGAAGTGCTAATGTTATTCAACTAAATATAAAAAAACTATAAAATCATATCATCTACTTGTATTACAGATTCATTATCTATTATATTCCAAATTGTTTTGCCTGGAGATAAAGGAACCTCATTTCCATTTTCATCATATAATATAGTGTTTGAGTATGCATTATCTTTTTTCCATGTTACTTTTAATATTTTTCCTTTAGAGAGTACATACCCATAACCACTACCTATAAGCTGTATATCAAGGTGAATGTTATCCTTGTTTAAATTTATAGATGTTTTTTGAATTATTATGTTAGAAAAGGTAAGAGGCTTATTAGTGTTCTTATCTATCGCTATTTCTCCATCCATATACTTTGTATAAAGATTGTCTTCATAAAAATAACTTGTGTTATATGTTCTGTTAACTTTAATAAAAACATTTAGTGCTTTAGTAAGATTATCGGAGTTAAAAAAATTATCATCAAATTTGAAAAAACTATTATTTTTTATATTCCATGATTTATATGAAATAAACTTTCTAATGTTTTTAGAAGAAGTATACAAATTATGAGGGGCATTTCTAGTATTATCTCTCCAAAAATAATCACCATTAGATATTTCATTTATACTCATAAGTGAAGAATTAGTGTTAATTTCATTTAATGCTTCTTCAGAACCACCACAATGAGCAAATGGTAGATTTCTTTCTTTAGCTAAGTCTAAAAAGTAAGATCGTACACTTCTTACAGGTCCAATTATTTCAGGGGATTCAGATTGAAATAATGCAATAAATCTAGGAATACCACCTTCAGCAGAAGTTTCATAAATTATATCAGCTTGTGATAATCCACTTTGAGGTCTTGAGTTAGTAGAATTTTCTATAACAATCATAAAAGCAGGTAAACTATTTTCATCAGTTGTTATTTTTTCACCAGTATAATAAGAAGTTAAGCTTTTATTATCGTTAGGTAAATTACTAAAGGTTTCTTTAGAGTCTAAATTACTTTTGTTACATCCTAAAATAGTAAGAAGAAATAACATTAAAGAAGTAAATAAAATTTTTTTTCTCATATATAAAACCTCCTTTTTATATGTTTATGTTAGTAATAAATAAAATAATAGACAGATGAAAAGATTTAATAATTGAAGAAAAGAGGGGATAAAATGTGATTAGGCATAAATTTATCTAAATAATGCAAACATAACTAAATTGAAATATAAAAAAGTATGAAGTATAATAAATCGTAATATTACTATATATTGTGTTTGGAGAGGTGTTAAAATGCTATATGTTGTTAAGAGGGATGGCAGAGAAGTAGAATTTGATAAAGATAAGATAGCTCAAGCTATAAAAGGTGCTGCTGATGAAGTAGGATCAGAGTTTGAACTTGGAATGGTAAATAAGACTGTACAAAAAGTAATAAATTATATAGATAGAGAAGAAAAGAGTAAAGTACAGGTTGAAGAGATACAAAATTTAGTTGAAAAAGCGTTGGAAGATGAAGAATTTACAGATATAGCAAATGCTTATTCAAATTATAGAATAGAGAGAACAAAAATAAGAGATATAAAATCTGATTTAATGAAGGCTATTGAAAAGATTGGAGTAGAAACAGACAGAGATAATGCCAATGTAGGTAATAATTTCAGTTCAAAGCTTTTAAGAATTGCATCAGAATCAAATAAGTGGCATAATCTTGCTACTATGCCTAAGTATCTAGCAAAGTTACATGAAGTAGGAGATTTATATTATCACGATTTAGATAGTTATAATTTAACTACTAATTGTCTTCATATACCAACAAAAGAGGTATTAGAAAGAGGATTTAATACTGGATATGGTACTATAAAAGTTCCAAAGAGAATAGAAAGTGCTGCAGAGCTTTCATGTATATTATTACAATCTACACAAAACGATATGTTTGGAGGACAATCACATCCGGATTTTGATAATGATCTGTCTATATTTATTGAACCTACAAGAGAAGAAATAAAGCAAGAATTTATAGAACTAGGAGTTAAAGATGATATATTAGATGAATTAGTTGAAAAAAGATTAATAAAAAGAATTCATCAAGCTATGCAAGGAATAGTATATAATTTAAATACTATGCATTCTCGTGCAGGATCACAGGTTCCATTTAGTTCTATTAATTTGGGAATTCCGAATAATAAAGATGCAGCATTAATTTGTGAGATATTTTTATTAGAATATGAAAAGGGATTAGGAAAAGGAGAACAACCTATTTTTCCTAACATAATATTTAGAGTTAAGGATGGAATTAATAAGAATGAAGGTGATCCATATTTCTATTTATATAAATTAGCTTGTAAAGTAGCAGCTAAAAGAATGAATCCAACATTTATGAACATAGATGCAGATTTTAATAAAGAGTATTATGATCAAGGATATATGCCAGCTACTATGGGATGTAGAACATATCTTATGAAGAATGTTAATGGAGAACCAGGATGTAAGGGAAGAGGAAATATTGCTCCAGTAACAATAAATCTTCCTAGAATAGGAATACAGGCAAAAGGAAATATTGATGAGTTTTTTAGCATTTTTAATGAAAGAATTGATTTTGCAAAAGAATCATTGCTTCATAGATATAATGTTTTAAAGAAATTAAGAGTAAAGGACTTACCTTTTGTAGTAGGACAACATTTAATGAAAGGGTCAGAGAACTTACAACAAGATGATTCAATTGAACCTATTTTAAAACAAGGTACATGGGGAATAGGATTTATTGGACTTGCGGAAACCTTAGTTGCATTAACAGGAAAGCATCATGGAGAGGATGATTCATCTAGAGAATTAGGATTAAGAATTATTACTTTTTTAAGAGAGAAACTAGATAAGTTTACAGAAGAAACTAAGTTAAATTGGAGTACTTATGCAACTCCAGCAGAAGGTCTATCAGGAAAGTTCATAAAGTATGATAAAAAGATGTTTGGATTAATACCAGGAGTAACTGATAAAGAATATTATACAAATAGTTATCATATACCTGTTAATTATCCTATATCAATAAAAAGAAAAATAGATATAGAAGCTCCATACCACAAATTATGTAGTGGAGGACATATAAGTTATATTGAAGTAGATGATAATCCAACAGCGGAGATAATTATGGATATAGTAAATTACGCATTTACTAATACTAATATGGGATATATGGGAATAAACTTCCATATAAGATATTGTAAGGAATGTGGAGAGCAATTATTTAGTAATGAATGTAAATGTCCAAAGTGTAATAGTGCTAATATTCAAGGCATTTCAAGAGTAACAGGTTACTTAAGTTTAGATGAGAGATTTGGACCTGGAAAGTATAATGAGAGAAAAGACAGAATAACTCATACAGAAAACCATATAAATACTTATTTATAAAAAGAGATGTGCTAAATTAGCACTCTTTTTTTATTGCAATATTTATATAAAAACTTGCAATAAATCTTTTTAAATAGGAATAAAAATAAAAAAAATATTATATATTGAAAGAGTGATGATTGAAACTTGCAAAAGCAATATTGGATCTATTGTTATTTATAGGATAATATGTTAAAATAAAAGAGATAAATTATATAATCTTATATTCTTGGGGCAGAGTATACAAATTAAAATAAAAAAGGGGGTATTTTCATGCCTATAAAAGATCTCAAAAATGGAAAAAACATCTACATAGTAGATACAACACTTAGAGATGGAGAACAAACAGCAGGAGTTGTTTTTGCCAATGATGAAAAAATAGCTATAGCATCAATGTTAAGTGATCTAGGGGTAGACCAACTTGAAGTTGGAATACCAACTATGGGAGGAGATGAAAAACAAGCTATTAAAGATATTGTTAAGAGAAATTTAAAGAGTAGCATAATGGCATGGAACAGAGCAGTTATATCAGATATAGAACAATCCATTGATTGTGGAGTAGATGCAGTTGCAATTTCAATTTCAGTATCAGATATACATATCAAGAATAAGTTAAATACGTCAAGAGAATGGGTTCTTGAAAATATGGTAAAGTCTGTTGAATATGCTAAGAAGAATGGCTTGTATGTATCAGTAAATGGAGAAGATGCTTCAAGAGCTGATAAGGAGTTTTTAGTACAATTCATGAAAGCAGCTAAGGAGGCAGGAGCTAACAGATTTAGATATTGTGATACTGTAGGAGTAATGGAACCATTTACTCTAGAAAAAGAAATAGAGTATTTATATAAGAATACAGATTTTGATATAGAAATGCATACTCATAATGATTTTGGTATGGCTACAGCTAATGCAGTTGCAGGTATTAGAGGTGGAGCTAATCATGTTGGGGTAACAGTAAATGGCTTAGGTGAGAGAGCTGGTAATGCAGCATTAGAAGAAGTAGTTATGGCATTAAAGTATGTATACAATATGGAGACTGATATAGATACAAGAATGTTTAGAGAAATATGTGAATATGTATCTAGAGCTTCAGGAAGAGAGTTACCTATATGGAAAGCTATAGTTGGTACCAATATGTTTGCACATGAATCAGGTATACATGCAGATGGAGCAATAAAGAATCCTAAAAACTACGAAGCTTTTGATCCAAGTGTAGTTGGACTTGAAAGACAAATAGTAATAGGAAAACATTCAGGAAGAGCTGCAATAGTAAATAAATTTAATGAATACAATATAACTCTTACAGATGAAGAGGCTAATAATATATTAGAACAAGTAAGAGCGTTATCAGTTAGACTTAAGAGACCTCTTTTTGATAAGGAAATTGTTCAAATGTATAAAGTTATACATGAAGATAAATAGAGTTTATATTAATATAAATTAATATATGGAGGATGAGATAATGATTAAATTATATGAAAAAGGTGCGTATCTTTTAAATGGAACTGAAATAGTAGCTGATGGGAGTGAACAAGCTGCTATATTAGCAAGTAAATTAGGAGATAATTACCCAAGCAAAGAGGAAGCTGCAAAGAATACTATAGCTTATAGTATTTTAAGTGCACATAATACTTCTGATAATATGGATAAATTAAAGATAAAATTTGATAAATTAGCATCACATGATATTACATTTGTAGGCATTATTCAAACTGCAAGAGCATCAGGACTTGAAAAATTCCCTGTTCCGTATGTATTAACAAATTGCCATAATAGTCTTTGTGCAGTTGGAGGTACAATAAATGAAGATGACCATATGTTTGGACTTTCTTGTGCAAAAAAATATGGTGGAATTTATGTACCACCTCACCAAGCTGTTATACATCAATTTGCGAGAGAAATGCTTGCTGGTTGTGGAAAAATGATACTAGGTTCTGATAGTCACACTCGTTATGGTGCATTAGGTACTATGGCAATAGGGGAAGGTGGACCAGAAATAGTTAAGCAATTATTATGTAAGACTTATGATATAAATATGCCAGGTATTGTAGGAGTTTATTTAACAGGTACTCCACAAAAAGGGGTTGGGCCTCAAGACGTTGCCCTTGCAATAATTGGAGCTGTATTTAAAAATGGTTATGTTAATAATAAGGTAATGGAATTCGTAGGGGATGGAGTTTCTAACTTAAGTGCTGATTTTAGAATTGGTATTGATGTTATGACAACAGAAACTACATGTTTATCATCTATTTGGAGAACAGATAATGAAATAAAAGATTTCTTTGATATTCATGGAAGAGTAGAAGAATACAAAGAGTTAAATCCAGGAGATGTTGCTTATTATGATGGTATGATATATGTTGATTTATCTAAAATTAAACCAATGATAGCTATGCCATTCCACCCAAGTAATGTTTATACAATTGAAGATTTAAATAATAATCTTTTAGATATATTAGATGATGTTGAAAAGAAAGCAGGAATAAGTTTAGACAACAAGATTAAGTTTACATTAAAAGATAAGGTTCGTGATGGTAGATTATATGTAGAACAAGGAGTAATTGCAGGTTGTGCAGGTGGAGGATTTGAAAATATTTGTGATGCAACAGATATTTTAAGAGGAACATCAATAGGTAGCGATGAATTTTCATTAAGTATTTATCCAGCATCTCAACCAGTATTTATGGAACTTGTTAAGAATGGTAGCATAGCAGATCTTATGGCAACTGGTGCTACAGTGCGTACAGCATTTTGTGGACCATGTTTTGGTGCAGGAGATGTGCCTGCTAATAATGGTTTAAGTATTCGTCACTCTACAAGAAACTTCCCTAACAGAGAAGGATCTAAGATTACTAATGGACAAATAGCTTCTGTTGCATTAATGGACGCTCGTTCTATTGCAGCTACAGCAGCAAATAAGGGATACTTAACTGCAGCTACTGATATAGATGTTAATTTTACTAAGCCAAAATATTTCTTTGATAAAAAGATTTATGAAAATCGTGTTTATGATGGAATAGGAAAAGCAGATCCATCAGTTGAAATTAAATTTGGACCAAATATAGTTGATTGGCCTGTTATGTCAGAATTAACAAATAATCTTGTATTAAAAGTAGTTTCTGTTATTCATGATCCAGTTACTACTACAGATGAATTAATACCATCAGGAGAAACTTCATCATATCGTTCAAATCCATTAGGGCTTGCAGAATTTACATTATCACGTAAAGATCCTGCTTATGTTGGACGTGCAAAAGAAATTCAAAAAGCAGAAAAGGCAAGAATTGCAGGAGAATGTCCAGCTAAAGAAGTAGAAGAATTAAAACCAATAATGGAAAAAATAAAAGAAAGATTTGATATAAATAAAGAAAATACAGGTATAGGAAGTACAATCTATGCTGTTAAACCAGGAGATGGTTCTGCTCGTGAACAAGCAGCATCTTGTCAAAAAGTATTAGGTGGATGGGCAAATATTGCAAAAGAATATGCAACAAAGAGATATCGTTCAAACTTAATTAACTGGGGTATGCTTCCTTTTATTTATGAAGAAGAGATATGTTTTGATAATGGAGATTATATCTTTATTCCAGATATAGCTAAAGCAGTTGCTGAAAAACAAGATGTAATAAAAGCTTATGTTGTAAATAAAGATATGAAAGAATTTGAATTAAAACTAGGTGAACTTACAGATGATGAAAGAGAAATCATATTAAAGGGATGCTTAATTAATTATTATAGAGGATAATTATTGCAAAAACACTTGACTGAAATATTTTTAGTTAGGTGTTTTTACTTTCAAGTGGAGTTATAATTATAAGAAAATATATTAATTGGAGGTTGAATTAATATGAATAAAATAGCATTCATAGGTGTTGGAGTTATGGGAAAATCTATGGTACGTAATTTGATGAAGAAAGGATTCGAAGTATCAATATACTCAAGAACAAAATCAAAGGCTTTAGATGTTATTAATGAAGGTGCCATTTGGTGTGAGAATATAAGAGAATGCGTAAAGGATAAAGATGCAGTAATTACTATTGTAGGATATCCAAAAGATGTTGAAGAAGTTTATTTTGGAGAAGATGGAATAATAAATAATTCTAATAAAGGAACTTATATAATTGATATGACTACTACTAGTCCTAAGTTATCAGTTAAGATATATGAAGAAGGTAAGAGAAAGGGGTTAATAGCATTAGATGCACCAGTTTCAGGTGGAGATGTAGGAGCTAAAAACGGAACTTTATCAATTATGGTAGGTGGTGATAAAGAAGCTTTTGAAAGCTGTAAAGCAATATTTGAAGCTATGGGAACTAATATTATATATGAGGGTAAAGCTGGATGTGGTCAACATACAAAAATGGCAAATCAGATTGCATTAGCAGGAGCCATTGCAGGAGTTTGTGAAGCTATTACTTATGCTAAAAGTACAGGGTTAGATATTCAGACAATGCTAGATAGTATTAGTAAAGGAGCGGCAGGAAGTTGGCAAATGGATAATATGGCTCCACGTATGTTAAAAGGAGATTTTAATCCAGGATTCTTTATAAAGCATTATATTAAAGATATGAACATTGCATCAGAAGAAGCAGAAGAAAAAGATATAAATTTAAATGTATTAGAAAGTGTTTTAGATATGTATAAAACTCTTGAAAGAGATGGTCTGGGAGACTTAGGAACACAAGCTTTAATTAAGTATTATGAGTAGTATAATTATAGTATATAAAAGATAAAGTGGGGCTTTAAAATGAATAGAGAGAAATATATAAAATTAAGTTTAGATTCTTTATGTATTTATAAAGAAGTATTTAGTAAAAATATTGGGGGTAAATTTTACTTACTTGTGGATAAAATATCAAAAGGTAGCTCTTTAAGTGAATGTATAAAATCATATAATGAATTTACATATGAATTATTTTTAAAAAGTAGTAATTTATCATTTAAAGAAGTAATAGTAGATGAGATGTTACTAGATCATAATCCTTTTAATGTTGGATTAGAGATAAATGGATCACTTCCAAATTTCGTTTTTGAAGGTGTAAAAAATGAATTAGTTTTATTAGGTGATATAGTAAGAGTTAATAGTAAAACTATAAAAGAAATTTTAATTAGTAAATGTAAAGATAGTGAAGAGGAAATAAAAAGAATAAATTCTCTTATGGACTGGGGAATTGAAGATGAAAATTACATAGCTAAAAATTCAATGGCATTTGAAAAAATTAAAGAGATATTAATGAAAAGTAGTGATTGGAAAGAATGTGCACAGGATTTAGTTGATTTTCATAAAGAAAATGGTACAGGAAGAGCACCAGCTTATAGTGCTTTTGTGTGGGAAAGATTTGAAAATGATGATGAAGGACATTTAAGAGAAGTATTAGAACCAGATACAATAAGACTTTCAGATTTAATAGGATATGAAAGTCAAAAGGAAGAAATAATAGAGAACACAGAACATTTCTTAAAAGGGCTTCCAGCTAATAATCTTTTATTATATGGTTCGAGAGGTACAGGGAAGTCATCAACAGTAAAAGCAATTTTAAATGAATATTATGAGAGTGGATTAAGATTAATAGAAGTTGACAAAGAACAATTAGGTGATTTTACTAGAATAATAAGACTTCTAAGACATAAGAAACAAAAGTTTATAATATTTGTTGATGACTTAGTATTTCAAGAAAATGAAGCAAGTTATTCCGCATTAAAGACTATATTAGAAGGTAGAGTAGAAAATAGGCCAAGTAATATATTAATATATGCAACAACTAATAGAAGACATTTAGTTCAAGAGAAATTTTCTGATGGGGATGAGATTCATTCAAAGGACACTAGAGAAGAGAAACTTTCTTTGGCTGATAGATTTGGAATTACAATAAGTTTCTTTGCACCAAATCAAAGAGAGTTTTTAGATATAGTAGATGGAATAGTAAAAAATAGAGGATTACATGTAGAAGAAGAATATTTACATAGTGAGGCCTTAAAGTGGGAGAAATGGCATAATGGTCGTTCACCAAGATCAGCAAGACAATTTATTGATTGGTTAGAGGCAACGCTAAAATCGCAAGAATAGGATGTGGTATTTGTGAGCAATAAAATAAGATTATCAGGAATAGCTTACGAAAGCTTAGTTAATGGGCCAGGAATAAGAAGAGTCTTTTTTGCACAAGGATGTAAACATAATTGTAAGGGCTGTTTTAATCCTGATACTCATGATTTTTCAGGTGGAGAAGAAAAAGATATGGATGAATTAATAGAAGATGTATTAGATAATCCATTTATTAAAGGAATAACTTTTAGTGGTGGAGATCCGTTTGAACAAGCAGATAAATTTGCATATATGGCAAAAAAATTTAAAGAGCATGATCTTAATATCTGGAGTTACACAGGATACACATATGAAGATATTTTAAAAAATAAAGATTATCATAAAGGATGGAATGAGTTAATAAAATATATAGATGTATTAGTTGATGGTAAATTTGAAGAAGATAAAAAGGAAGAAGGGCTAAAGTTTAGAGGATCTAGTAACCAAAGAATAATAGATGTTCAAAAGAGCTTAAAAGAAAATAAAGTTATTCTTTATTAATCTTATTAGTATGTTCAATAGGAATATGTAGTATATTTTTTAAAGAAGAAAGTAATTAAAAATAACAATGAGGTTATATTTTTTGTTGATAGAATTATAAATCAGCAAAGAATATAGCCTTTTTAGTTGTTATGGGGAGGTAATATATGATAAATTTATTAATTCTTTGTGGTGTAATATTAATAATGTGTGTAACAACTAGTAAGCTATTATATAAAGTAGGAATACCAGTATTATTAATATTTATTTTCTTTGGAATGATATTTGGTTCAGATGGTCTAGGTGGAATTTATTTTGATGACTATGAATTAGCAAAAGAAGTATGTTCAGTAGGGTTAATATTTATAATGTTTTATGGAGGTTTCTGTACTAATTGGAAAATGGCAAAGCCAATAGCACTTCAAGCAATTTTAATGTCTACTATAGGTGTAATTATTACAGCAGGACTTACAGGATTATTTTGTAATTTAGTATTAAGAATGGATATATTAGAATCTTTTCTTATAGGATCAATAGTATCATCAACTGATGCAGCTTCTGTATTTAATATATTAAGAGCACAAAAACTAAATTTAAAAGGTGGATTAGCATCTATATTAGAAATTGAAAGTGGTAGTAATGACCCTTTTGCTTATATGCTTACAATTACAATACTAACTTTAATTGTAGGTGATGGTAGTAGTAATATTGCCTTTTTATTAGTAAAGCAAATATTATTGGGCTTATTACTAGGCCTTATATTAGCAAAGTTAATGGTTTTATTTTTACGAAATATGAACTTTCAAATAGAAGGTTTTTATCCAATATGTATTACAGCTATTGCTATATTAGCTTATGCATTAAGTGAATTTATGGGGGGAAATGGATATTTATCTGTATATATATCAGGAATAATACTTGGTAATAATAAAATACCTCATAAAAAGAGCCTTGTGCAATATTTAGATGCAATATCATGGCTTATGCAAATAGTATTATTCTTTATATTAGGATTATTATCTTTTCCATCAAGAATTCCATCAGTAATGATTTATGGAGTAACAATTTCTATATTTATGATTTTTATTGCAAGACCAGTAACGACATTTTTAATGCTAAAGTTCTTTAATGCAACAATAAAAGAAATTTTGTTTATATCTTGGGTTGGTCTTAGAGGTGCAGCATCAATTGTTTTTGCAATTTTCGCAGTAACTAAAAATATAGCATTTCAAAATGATATATATCACATTATATTCTTAATTGCTTTAATTTCAGTTTCAATACAAGGAACATTAATTCCAACAGTAGCAAAGAAGCTTGATTTAGTAGATAATAATGAATCTGTATTAAGAACATTTAATGATTATAAAGAAGAAAAAAGTACACAGTTAATAGAAATGAGTATACCTCATGGAGATAGACTTGAAGGAAAGTCTATTATGGATGCCAATATACCTGAGGAGATATTAATAGTTATGATAAAAAGAAATGATGAGGTTTTAGTACCAAAAGGATCTACTATAATAAAAGAAGGTGATATTTTAGTTCTAAGTGGGAATAATATAAAGGCTGTTTTAGAAAAAATACAAGATGAGGAGAGAAAAAAGGAAATTAAATTAAATAGAGTATAAAAAGGAGAATTTCATACAAGGTAAATGGATAAAATAATTAGAAAATAAGCTACCAACACAAGGAGGTGTTGATAGCTTATTTTATGTAAGTAATTTAATTGTTTATAAGGATTAAAAATATGAAATTAGAATTTATAATCTTATTATAAATGGAAAATTATAATAAAACAAGTATTTTTTTATAAAAATTAAATATTATTTTAAATATATAAATTTATGAGTTTTAGTTAAAAAAATAACTGTAGATAATAAAACTAAGTATTATCTACAGCATATTAAGTAAATATATTAGAAGTCAGATTGTCCTGTAGTTCTTGGGAATGGAATAACGTCTCTTATATTGCTCATTCCTGTAATATACATTATTAATCTTTCAAAACCTAAACCAAATCCAGCATGTTTAGTTTCACCGTATTTTCTAAGTTCTAGGTACCACCAGTAATCTTCTTCTTTAAGACCTAATTCAGCCATTCTAGCTTTTAATATGTCAAGTCTTTCTTCTCTTTGACTACCACCTATAATTTCTCCTATGCCAGGAACTAAGCAATCACAAGCAGCAACTGTTTTATTATCATCATTTAATCTCATATAGAATGCCTTAATATCTTTTGGATAATCAGTTACGAATACTGGCTTCTTAAAGTGCTCTTCAGTTAAATATCTTTCATGTTCTGTTTGAAGATCTATACCCCACTCAACTGGGTAATCAAATTTCTTTCCACAATTCTTTAATATTTCTACAGCTTCTGTATAAGTAACTTTACCAAATTCAGAAGATATAACATGATTTAATCTATCTAATAGTCCTTTATCTATAAATTGATTAAAGAAAGCCATTTCTTCTGGACATTCAGTCATAACATAATTTATAACATATTTAAGCATATCTTCTGCAAGTTCCATATTATCAGCTAAGTCAGCAAAAGCTATTTCAGGTTCTACCATCCAGAATTCAGCAGCGTGTCTAGTAGTATTTGAATTTTCAGCTCTAAATGTAGGACCAAAAGTATAAATGTTTCTAAATGCTAAAGCATAAGATTCCCCATTTAATTGTCCAGAAACAGTAAGGTTTGTTTCTTTTCCGAAGAAATCTTGCTTATAATCTATTTCACCATTTTCAGTAAGTGGTGGATTTTTTAAATCAAGAGTAGTAACCTTAAACATTTCTCCAGCACCTTCACAATCACTTCCTGTTAAGATAGGAGTATGTGTATAAACAAATCCTTGATCTTGGAAGAACTTGTGAATAGCATATGCAGCAACAGAACGCACTCTAAATACTGCAGAGAATGCATTACTTCTTGGTCTTAAGTGTGCTATTGTTCTTAAATATTCAAAAGTATGTCTTTTCTTTTGTAATGGATAATCTGAGTTAGACATACCTTCAATAACAACTTCAGTAGCTTGAATCTCAAATGGTTGTTTAGCTTCTGGAGTTTCTACAAGAGTTCCTATAACAGTAACTGAAGAGCTTATTGGAAGTTTTGATACTTCTTTAAAGTTTTCTAATTTATTATCGAAAACTACTTGTATATTTTTAAAGAATGAACCATCATTTATTTCAATGAAGCCAAAAGCATTTGATGCTCTTAAGGTTCTAATCCATCCAGAGATGGTAACTTCTTTTGATAAATATTCATCAGTATTTCTATAAAGTGATTTAACTAAGATTGATTTACTCAAAAAAATCTCCTCCTAATAATATTATTAATATTTTTTATTTTGGTACAATAAAAAAAATCACTCATCCAATTAAAATAAAGGACGAATGATTAAAATTCGCGGTACCACCTAAATTGCTATAAATAGCCACTCAATAAAGTATTAAAAATACTTTTTCAACTATAACGTGTTGAATACGTCTAAGCCTACTGATTAGTAATAAATTTTCGGTTAGAAACTCCGAGATGTTCTTCAAATTAGTTATAGTATAAGGCTTACACCATCCCTTACTCGCTAAGACTACAAATCTTAATTCTACTCTTCTCATCACAGTAATAAAATATTTTAGAATATATTGATTTTACAATATCTTTATTATAAATGCAAATATAATTATATTAGACTTATTCTATACCATCTTTAAAGCTTTGAATTAATGATGAAGGAAAATCTAATATTTGCATGTCCTTAACTATCTTATGAACTTCATATGCAACATGTTTAATTTTCGCAGTAACATTTCCATCATTAGTAATATTTAAAATACAATAAGTAGAATCAGGAGTACCTATTTTTGGTTTTCCTACACTTCCATCATTTATAAATAGCTTATTTCCAAAGTTTTTTATAGAAGGAATATGAGTATGAGCACATACTAAAATATCTTCATCTAAATTATTCATTATATTATTAGTATTTTCTTCATTTTCAAGTAAGTATTCATTAATAGCATTTGGACTACCATGAACAAATTTAACTTTTTTATTGTTAAATTCCATAGTTAGAGATAGTGGAAGATTACTTAAATAATTTCTATTTTCAGCTCTTAATTCATTTACCGTCCAAGGTAATGAAAATGAATTTGTAGATGTTTCTCTTATAAATGTATAACTTCCATCTACAACAGATGCATCATAATTACCTTTTAAACAAAGAATATTTTTTCTTCTAATAAAGGCAACCACTTCATTAGGATGAGGACCATATCCAACTAAATCACCAAGACATATGGTAAGATCAACCTTTTCATCATCTATATCATTAATTATATTTTTTAGTGCATATATGTTTCCATGTATATCTGAAATAACTGCTATTTTCATGTGAAATGCCTCCTAAACTTATCTAATCGTATAACAATATTATATCATAAAAGTGGACAATAAATTTTAAACAGAGTATTATAAAATAAATATGGAGGGGGATTTTATGGATAATATGATAATTTCTTTTAATGTAGTATTTCCGTTATTTTTAATAATAGCGTTAGGGTACTTATTAAAAAAGGTAAACTTATGGGATGATCACACATTAAAGGTTATGAATAACACAGTATTTAAATGTTTTTTACCTATCTTATTATTCTATAATGTTTATAAAACGAATTTGCAATCAGGATTAAATCTAAAATTAATAATATTTGCGTCAAGTTGTGTACTTATTAGTTTTATAGTTTTATGTATATTTGTACCTATTTTTGAAAAGGAAAATAGAAGAAGAGGAGTAATTATTCAAGGGATATTTAGAAGTAACTTTGTATTATTTGGATTACCAATAGCAATTTCTTTATTTGGAGAAAATAATACTGGAGTTACATCCATTTTAATAGCTGCTATTGTTCCAACATATAATTTTTTAGCTGTAATAGTTTTAGAGATATTTAGAGGTGGTAAAATTAATTTTAAAAAGATAGTTAAGGGTATAGTAACTAATCCCCTTATAATATCATCTTTATTAGGAGTATTAATGCTTGTATTAGGTTGGAAATTGCCATATGTTATAGAGAAGACAGTAATTGATTTATCTAAGGTAGGAACTCCATTAGCATTAGCTATATTAGGAGGTAGTTTTGAATTTAAGTCTATATCTTCTCATATAAAGCAGCTTATATTTGGTGTTGTTGGAAAGTTAATATTACTTCCAGGAGTATTTATTCCAATTAGTATAGCATTAGGTTTTAGAGGAGTTGAACTTGGAACTCTTATTACAATGTTTGGAGCGCCAGGGGCAGTTTCTTCTTTTACAATGGCACAACAAATGAATGCTGATGGAGAATTGGCAGGACAACTTGTTGTATTCACATCGTTATTTTCTATAATAACTATGTTTTTTTGGATATTTATAACTAAGGAACTTGGATACATATAACTAAAAGAGTATTAAATATCTTAATAAATTTAAGAATTTTAATACTCTTATTTATTTAAATTTCTTTTATTAGATTTTTCATTAGGCTAATGAAGTTATTTTTAACTTTATTAGATGTCTCAATAACTTCTTCATGATTTAGAGGTTGGTCAAGTATTCCTGCTGCCATATTTGTCATACAAGAAATCCCTAATACTTTAATACCACAATGGTGTGCTATTATAACTTCTGGAACAGTAGACATACCAACTGCATCACCACCAAGAGTTCTAACCATTCGTATTTCTGCTGGAGTTTCATAAGTAGGTCCACTCATCATAACATAAACTCCTTGCTTCATATTTAAATTTAATTTAGAAGATACTTTTAATATACTTTCTATTAAAGATTTATCATAAGCGCTAGACATATCAGGGAATCTAGGTCCAAATAAATCTAAATTTTTTCCTATTAAAGGATTACTTCCAGAAAGGTTTATATGGTCAGTTATTACCATTAAGTCTCCAGGAGTGAAGCTTTCATTAACAGCTCCAGCTGCATTAGTAACTATTAATGTTTTTACACCTAATAATTTCATAACCCTTACAGGAAAAGTAACTTCATCCATTTTATAACCTTCATAGTAATGGAATCTTCCTTGCATTGCTATTACAACTTTTCCTTCAAGTTTACCTATAACTAGTCTTCCTGCATGACCTTCAACTGTAGATGTAGGGAAGTTTGGAATTTCTTCATATGGGAAAAAATCAGCTTCTTCAATAAGGTCACCTAAAGATCCTAATCCTGAACCAAGAATTAATCCTATTTCTGGTTTATATTTTGTTTGCTTCATTATAAATTCCGAAGCAGCTTGAATATTATTTAATAAATCCATGTAATCACCTCTAAGTATAGTTTGTTAAAAAACAAAAAACTTTATTAATAAAATTATATGCTTAATATTATAGTATATAAAATTTAGATTTTTTAAGTAAAAAATAGACTATCTTAAAAAAATAAGATAGTCTCAAAAAAATTAGCAATTTAATAACTTTTCACCAACAAGAACTACATCTCCTGCACCAACTGTTAAAACTAAATCTCCAGGTTTTGCATGCTCTCTTATATAAGAGGCAGCTTCATCGTGAGAATGTACGTTAGTACATTTTAATCCAGTCTTTCTTATAGCATCTCCTAGTTCATCAGAAGAAACTAGTCCTGTATCAGGTTCTCTTGCAGCATAAATGTCCATTAAGATTAATTCATCAGCATCACTAAATGATGTTGTGAATTCATCAAATAATGTTTTGGTTCTTGTATAGGTATGTGGTTGAAAAACACAATAAGTCTTGTTGTGTGGTATTTTTTTAGCTGTATTTAATGTAGCTCTTATTTCTGTTGGATGATGAGCATAATCATCTATTATTGTTATGTTATTATATTCACCTTTATACTCGAATCTCTTATGAGCACCTAAACATTTTTTTAGTCCAGATATTATAGATTCATTTGATATATTGAATATTAAACTAACTGCAATTGAAGAAAGTGCATTTAATATATTATGTTTTCCAGGATTATTTAATGTAACTTCAAATAACTCCTTTCCATTTTCAAATACAGTAAAGCTTGCACATCCTTTATTGTTAAAAGAAATATTTTTTGCTACAAGATTTTCATTATCAAAACCATATGTAATAGTATTACACTTAGCTTTTGATAATATATCAGCTACTCTCTTATCTCCACCATATCCAATTAAATATCCATCTTCAGGTATAAGGTGAGAGAATTTTTCAAATGTTTCTGTAATGTGATTTATATCTCTATAGTAATCTAAATGATCAGCATCTATATTTAATATAATTCCGATATAAGGGAAGAATTTTAAAAATGATTCCTTATATTCACATGCTTCTGTAATGAAGTAATCACTTTGTCCTATTCTATAATTTCCGCCTATAGCATCTAGTTCTCCTCCAACAAGTATTGTAGGATCTAAATTAGCTTCTAATGTAATATAAGAAATCATAGATGTACAAGTTGTTTTACCATGAGTACCAGCAACCGCAACATTATATTTATGACCTTTCATAATTGATCCAAGGAATTCAGCTCTGTCCATCAATAGTATATTTTCATTTTTAGCTTTTACTAATTCAGGGTTATCGTTAGGAATAGCTGCTGTATATACTACTAAATCTACATCAACTAGATTATCTGCTTTATGCCCTATGTAAATAGTAGCTCCTTTTTTTCTAAGGTTATCTATTATTTTTGATTCTTTAGCATCAGAGCCTGAAACTGTATATCCATTGTTTAGAAGAACAGCAGCAAGACCACTCATGCTTATACCACCTATACCTATAAAGTGTATTTTCATATGCTTATCTTTTATAAAATCAAATGACAAAATATCATCCCCTTTAATAGTTATATTTATAATTATATACAATTTTAAAGAAATGAACACATATAAATAAATTTTATTGGAAAAAACAAAATTCAAAGCTATTGATATTGTAAATGATATAGAATAAAATATGAATATTAGTATACGTTTTTTTATGAATAATTCGGATATAATAAAAGTTAAGAAGGTGATATTATTTGGAAAAGTTAAGTAGAAATAGTAGAGTTGTGGCTATTATGAAGATACTTATGGAGAATCCAAACAAAACTATAGGATTAAACAAATTTTCGGAGTTATTAAATGCAGCAAAATCAACTATAAGTGAAGATGTAGTTATAGTTAGAGAAGTTTTAAATAAACTAGATATGGGAGAAGTACAAACTATAGCTGGAGCAGCAGGTGGTATTAAATTTATCTCTGGTATAGGCCATGATAGAGCAAAAAAATTTGCTATAGAATTAAGTGATTTGTTAAAGAATACAGATAGAGTTATAGCAGGTAATTTTATATATATGACAGATGTTATGTATAACCCTCGAATAATAGGGAAAGCAGGTGTAATATTATCATCATGCTTTAAAAACTTAGATGTAGATTATGTAATAACAGTAGAAACTAAGGGTATACCTTTAGCATATGAAGTTGCTAGAAATTTAGGAGTTCAACTTATAATAGCAAGAAGAGATACTCAAGTTACAGAAGGACCAACTGTAACTATTAATTATGTTTCAGGAACAAGTGGAAGATTACAACAGATGTCATTATCTAAAAAGTCTATGAAACCTCAAAGTAGAAGTATATTTATAGATGACTTTATGAAGGGTGGAGGAACAGCTCAAGGAATTAAGGACTTATTAAAAGAATTCGATACTGAATTAGTTGGAATAGGTGTTTTAGTAGATAATAAAGAAGTGAAAAAGAAATTAGTAGATGAATATGTATCAATAGTAGAATTAGAATCTGTTGAGAAAGGATCTATAATAGAAATACATCCATCACCTATGTTTAGTTAATAAAGAAAAACCCTCTTTTGCTTAATAATATACAAAAAGTAAAAATTTCTCATAAAATTGTTTAAAAAAAGAGGAATTTACAAAGATTTGGAGAAATAATAATATATTAAAGCAACTGGAGGTGTAGTGACATGCAAATCACAGACGTCAGAATAAGAAAAATATCTAATGATGGAAAAATGAAAGCTATAGTATCAGTAACCTTTGAAAATGAATTTGTAGTACATGATATAAAGGTTATAGAAGGACAAAATGGATTATTTATTGCTATGCCAAGTAGAAAGACACCAGATGGTGAATTTAAGGATATAGCTCACCCTATAAATACAGAAACTAGGGAAAAAATCCAAAATTCAATTCTTAATGCTTATAAAGAAGCTTTAGAAGGTGAAGAAATAAATACAATTGAAGAATAAATTTATTTATTCATAAAATAAAAGGAAGAATTTCTTCCTTTTATTTTTTTGTAAAAGTTATAAAAGGTTGAAATAAAAATTTCTTTCCAATATAATATTATAGTATAGTTAAATTATGATATATAAATTAGTGACTTACGTATCGGGGGTGTCATTATGGATAAATGTGCAGTAATATTAGCTGCAGGTCAAGGAAAAAGAATAAAATCAAATATTCCTAAGGTTCTTCATAAAGTATGTGGTAAAGAAATGATAAATCATGTTATTGATAATATGAGAAGTGCAGGAATAGATGATATAAATGTAATTATTGGTACAGGTGCAGAACTAGTAAAGAAGAATACAGAAAGCAGAAATGTATCTTATTCTTTACAAGAAGAACAATTAGGTACAGGGCATGCTGTTAAGTGTTCAAAAGAGTTCTTAAAAAATAAAGATGGAATAGTAGCAATATTTACTGGAGATGCTCCGTTAACAAGAGTTGAAACAATAGAAAAATTAATAGAAGAACATATATCAAAAGGAAATTCAGCCACATTATTATCAGCATATATTGATGATCCAACAGGATATGGAAGAATAATAAGAGATGGTGAAGATGTTCTTAAAATAGTAGAACATAAAGATTGTAATGAAGAAGAATTAAAAGTAAATGAAATGAATGCAGGAATGTATTGTTTTAATATAAAAGAATTAGTATTAGCATTAGATGAAATATCAAATAACAATTCACAAGGTGAATATTATTTAACTGATGTAATAGGTATACTAAAAGATAAAAATAAGAAGGTTGGTGCATTAGTTACTGAATATGATGACACTATAGGTGTTAACTCTAGAGTTCAATTAGCAGAAGCAGAAAGAATTTTAAGAAATAGAATTAATGCAAAACATTTAGAAAATGGTGTTACATTAATAGATCCTAATACTACTTACATTGGGGTGGATGTAATAATAGAAAAAGATACTATCATATATCCTAATAATATTATAGAAGGAAAAACTATAATAGGAGAAGGATGTACAATTCTACAAAATTCAAGAATAAAAGATAGTATAATAGAAGATGGGGTAGAAATACAATCATCTGTTGTCTTAGAAAGTAAAATAGGAAGAAATACAACAGTTGGTCCATTTGCGTATATTAGACCAGCAAGTACAATTGGAGAAGAAGTAAGAATTGGAGACTTCGTAGAAGTTAAAAAATCTTCAATTGGAAATAATACAAAAGTTTCTCATTTAACTTATATAGGAGATGCAGAAGTAGGTTCAGGTTGTAATTTTGGATGTGGTACAGTTGTAGTTAACTATGATGGAAAAAATAAAAATAAAACAATCATAGGTGACAATAGCTTCATAGGATGTAATACAAATTTAGTGTCACCTGTTGAAGTAGAAAGTAATACTTATATCGCAGCAGGTTCAACTATTACTTCTAAGGTGGAAGAAGGAGATTTAGCCATAGCTAGAGCTAAGCAAAAAAATATTAAAGGCTGGGTCGAAAAGAAGGGTTTAATAAAATAATAATATAAATTATTCCAATAGTTAAATTTTTAAGGAGGTCTATATAAACCATGATAGTCCATAACAGAAATATAAAAATCTTTACGGGAAACTCTAATCCAGAGTTAGCTAATGAAATTGCTAAGATATTAGGAATCCCAATGGGGGACGCTGAGGTTTCTACATTTAGTGATGGAGAAATATCAGTTAATATTAAAGAAACTGTTAGAGGTGCTGAAGTATTTATAGTACAATCAACAAGTTCACCGGTTAATAACAACTTAATGGAATTATTAATAATGATAGATGCATTTAAAAGAGCATCAGCAGGTATAATAAATGCTGTTATTCCATACTATGGTTACGCAAGACAAGATAGAAAGGCTAAATCAAGAGATCCAATAACTTCAAAGTTAGTAGCTGATTTATTAACAGCAGCTGGTGCAGATAGAGTTTTAACTATGGATTTACATGCTGCTCAAATTCAAGGATACTTCAACATTCCAGTTGATCATTTATTAGGAGCACCTATTTTAGCACAACATTTTGTGGCAAAAGGTTTAGCAGATCAAGATGATGTCGTAGTTGTATCACCAGACTTAGGTAGCGTTACAAGAGCTAGAAAGTTTGCTGATAGATTAAATGCACCAATAGCTATAATTGATAAGAGAAGACCAAAGCCAAATGTATCAGAAATCATGAATATAATAGGGGAAGTTGAAGGTAAGAGATGTATCCTATTAGATGATATGATAGACACAGCAGGAACAATAACTAATGCTGCAAATGCATTAAAGAAATTAGGTGCTACAGCAGTTTATGCAGCATGCACACACGGAGTTCTTTCAGGACCAGCTTTTGAGAGAATAAATGATTCTGCAATAGAAGAATTAATAATGTTAAATACAATTCCTTTACCAGAAGGTGCTGATGATAGAAAGATAACAACAATTTCTGTTGCTCCTTTAATAGCAGAAGCTATTAAGAGAATATACGATGACGAACCTATAAGTAAACTATTTGAAGTTTAATATACATAAGGAAAAAGTGTTTCTAAGAAATAGAAGCACTTTTTTTGTTAAATTAGAAGGTGGATTTATGGATTTGCATGAAAAAAAGGCATTTTTAATAAACGAAGATGAAAGTTTAAATAATCTATTAGTTACTAGAATTAATACGTTAGGATATATAACAAAACAATTTAAATACGATAAAAATATTTTGAATGAAATAGATAAGTTAAGACCAGAGTTAATTTTATTTGACTATACTATATTTGGCATAAATGGAATAAAGGTGTTAAAATCTATAAGGAATATAACTAACGCACCTATTATAATAATAACAAAAAATGATTCTAAGTTTGATATGCTTTTAGCTTTTGATTTAGGGGTAGATGATTATTTAAGAAAGCCTATAGATTTGGATGAATTAATAGCTAGAATTAAGGCCATTAATAGAAGATATAATAATATATCAAGTAAAGATAATAATGTACTATTAATTAACGGTTTAAGTTTAAATTTTCATGAATATACAGTTATATATAAAGATAAAGAGATAGTAATGCCTCCTAGAGAATTTGAATTGCTATATTATTTAGCAAATAATAGGGAGAGGTACGTAGCTAGAGAAGAATTATTAAGTGAAGTTTGGGGATATGAAGAATTGGTAAATTCACGTACTGTAGATGTTCATATTAGAAGATTAAGAGATAAAATAAGTTCAATAAAATCAATTGAAATTGTTACAGTCTGGGGAAAAGGATATAAATTTGTATCAAGATGAGATATAAAAATAACATATATAAAATGTAAAAAAGCAGTAAACAATAAAAATATGATATACTAAGATAATATGAAGTAGTGAAATGCTAAGTTTAAATATAATACTTACAGATAAAGGAGTAAAATTAAATGTTTCTTATAGTTGGATTAGGCAACCCTGGAAGGGAATATGAAAATACTAGACATAACATAGGTTTTGCAGCATTAGATGTTATGGCGGAAAAGTATAATATAGATATAAATAGGAAAAAATTTAAAGGAGAATATGGTGAAGGTTTTATAAATGGTCATAAAGTTATGTTATTAAAGCCTTATACTTATATGAATCTAAGTGGAGAAAGTGTAAGAGAGGTAATGGACTTCTATAAGCTTACTTCAGAAGAGATATTAGTGATATATGATGATATAAGTTTAGATGTTGGAAGATTAAGAATAAGGGAAAAAGGAAGCGCTGGGGGACATAATGGGATAAAAAGTCTTATAGCTCATATGGGAACTGATGTATTTCCAAGAATTAAGGTAGGCATAGGAGGACCTAAAGTAGATTTAGTGAATCATGTCTTAGGGAAGTTTTCTAAGGAGGAAGTAGAAATTCTTAAAAAGACATTAGATGCAGTAGCAAAGGCGACAGAGACTATTTTAGATGTTAATCCTAAAGAAGCTATGAACAAGTTTAATAGCTTTTCTCCTAGTAAATAAGTATTAAGGAGTGAATTTTATGAGGTTACAAGGATTGCTGGAACCTTTTATAAATAATAAAGAGTTTTTAAGAATAAAAGAATTATTAGAAAATAATAGAGGCGCTATAGATGTTTCAGGTTTATCTGGTTCAAGTAAAGCATTTTTTTGTGATGCTATATATGAAGAAGTAGATAAGCCTATAACTATAATAACCAATAGTGATTTAGATGCAAAAAATATTTATGAAGATTTGAATTTATATTTAAGTAATGTTTACTACTTTCCTGCTAAGGAAGTTGTTTTTTACAATATAGATGCAATATCAGGTGATTTAAGATGGGCTAGATTAAAGGTAATTAAGGAATTATTATCAAAGAAGAGAGGAATATTAGTAACATCTATAAATGCTTTTGCAAATAAATATACTCCAAGAAGGCTATTTTTAAATCATAAAATAAATCTTTCTGTTGGAAAAGAAGTTGATTCAAAGGAAATAGCTAGATTGCTTATTGAAAGTGGATATGAAAGAGTTGATATGGTAGAAGGTAAAGGTGAGTTTTCACTAAGAGGTGATATAATTGATGTATTTCCACCAGATTCTATATATCCATATAGAATAGAACTTTTTGGAGATGAGATAGATTCTATTAGAACATTTAATACAGAATCTCAAAGAAGTATAGATAAGGTTAGTAGAATAAGTATATTTCCAGCAAAAGAAGTTATTATTGATAGTGAATCAAAAGAATATGCGTTAAAAAGTATAAGAGAGAATTTAAATAGTGTATTAGAAAGCAATAAAGATAAAGATGTTACAAGAAAACTAGAGACATGGGTAAATAAAAATCTAGAAGAACTTGAACATACAAATAGTTTTGAAAATGTAGATAGCTATATACCTTTAGTATATAAGGATACAGAAACTTTATTTGATTACTTAGGTGACTGTATATATATAATGGATGAAAAAGTAAGAGTATTAGGAAAGTTAGATAGTATATATACTGAGTTTTTTGAGAATTATTCAATGTTTCTTCAAAGAGGAGATATACTTCCTAAACAAGGTGAACTTTTAATTGATAAAGAAAACTTAATAGAGATGCTTAAAGATAAGGTTAGCATTAATATAGAAGAATTAAGTAAAGAATGTAATATATTAAAATTTTATAATAAGTTTGAAATACCATGTGCAACATTAAATAGTTATCAGGGACAATTAGATTTACTAATTGATGAAATACTTACTAAAAAATCAGAAGGATATAGAACAGTAATTTTATCTGGAACAAGAGTAAGGGGAGAAAGATTAGTAAATACTTTAAGAGATAGAGGAATAGAAAGTGTTTATAAAGATACTATAGATTCTATATCACCAAGTGAAGTTGTAATTACTTTTGGAAATTCTCTTAAGGGATTTGAAAATAAGGAATACAAAATATGTATTATTTCTGATAAAGAAGTTTTTGGCGAAGCTAAAAGAAAAACTCCTAAAAAGAAAAAGATTCAGAAGGGTGTTTCTAAGATAAAAAGTTTTGCTGAATTAAAGCCAGGAGATTATGTAGTACATTCAAACCACGGTGTTGGTGTATATAAGGGAATAAAAGAGATTGAAGTTGGTGGACACAGAAGAGATTATCTTGATATTGTGTATGATAAAGGAGACAAGTTGTATGTACCTGTAGACCAATTAGATCTTGTACAAAAATATATAGGAAATGAAGGAAAGACACCTAAAGTAAATAAACTAGGTGGAGCAGAATGGCAAAAAGCTAAAGCTAAAGTAAAAAAATCAATAAATGAAATAGCTGAAGATTTAGTTAAGCTTTATGCAACAAGAGCATCTGTAAAGGGTCATAAGTTTTCTAAGGATACCCAGTGGCAAAGACAATTTGAAGATGAATTTCCTTATGAAGAAACTTCAGATCAATTAACATCAATAGAAGAGATAAAAAGAGATATGGAATCTGATAAAGTAATGGATAGACTTTTATGTGGAGATGTTGGTTATGGAAAAACAGAAGTAGCTGTACGTGCTGCTTTTAAGGCAGTTATGGATGGTAAGCAAGTAGCATTTTTAGTACCAACAACCATATTAGCAGAACAACATTATAAAAATATGTTAAGCAGATTTTCAGATTTTCCTATAACAATTGATATGGTTAGTAGATTTAGATCAGCTAAGCAACAAAAAGAAACTTTGAAGGCTGTTAAAGAAGGAAATGTAGATATATTAATAGGAACTCATAGATTAGTATCTAAAGATATTGAATTTAAAGATTTAGGACTATTAATAATTGATGAAGAGCAACGTTTTGGAGTTAGTCAAAAAGAGAAGATTAAAAATTTAAAGAAGAGTGTAGATGTTTTAACTTTAAGTGCTACTCCTATACCTAGAACATTGCATATGTCATTAACTGGTGCAAGAGATATTTCAGTTATAGAAACTCCTCCAGAAGAGAGATATCCTATACAAACTTATGTTGTGGAAGAAAATGATCAATTAATAAGAGATGCAATATTAAGAGAGATAGGAAGAGGTGGGCAGGTTTATTTTGTTTATAATAGAGTTGAAAGCATAGATAAAATGGCTGCTTATATTAAGAACTTAGTACCTGAAAGCAAAGTGACAACTATTCATGGTCAGATGACAGAAAGACAGCTAGAAGAAGAAATGATAGGATTTATGAATAAGGAATATGATGTTTTACTTTGTACTACTATAATAGAAACTGGTATAGATATTCAAAATGTTAATACAATAATTATTTATAATGCAGATAAAATGGGATTATCTCAATTATATCAATTAAGAGGAAGAGTGGGGCGTTCTAATAAAATAGCATATGCATATCTACTATATACAAAAGATAAAGTATTAACAGAAGTAGCAGAAAAGAGGTTAAAGGCATTAAAAGACTTCACAGAGCTTGGATCTGGCTTCAAGATAGCTATGAGAGACTTAGAAATAAGAGGTGCAGGAAATATGATGGGATCTGCACAGCATGGTCATATGGCTACTGTTGGATATGATTTATATTGTAGAATGCTAGAAGATACAATTAAATTAATTAAGGGTGAGATTAATAAAGAACCTATAGATACAACAGTGGATTTAAAAATAGATGCATATATTCCAAATTCTTATATAGAAGATGAGATACAAAAAATCCAAATTTATAAAAAGATAGCTTCTATAGAGAATATAAATGAATATATGGATATTAAGGATGAACTTGAAGATAGATATTCAGATATTCCTGAAAGTGTATATAATCTTATGGATATAGCTTATATAAAAAGTAGATCTAAAATTATATCTATAGAAGAAATAAAAGAAGTTAAAAATGAATTTATATTTAAATTCTCTAAAGATTATCCTAAGTATAAGGATATATTTAAGGTACTATTGAGAGATTATAAGGATAATATTTTATTAAAGTTTGGAGAAAACCCAGAGTTTAGATTTAAGATAAAAAGTGAAAAGAGAGAAGATATACTTAATATTTTTAAGAAATTATTAGATAATATAGTAGATGAAGAGTAAATTATAGGGCTTTAATAGCCCTATAATTTATATAAAAAGTTAATTTTGGATAATAAATTAAGAAAAAAGAAATAATTTAAATACTATAATACATTTGAAGTATAGGAATATTATTGATATACTATTATTAGATAAAATATTACATAACAATAAGTAAACAAAGTGAGGGAAGAAAAGTGAAAAAGGTGAAAACGTATATATCAATGGCTTTAATAGGGGTTATGGCATTATCATTTACTGGGTGTAATATGGTAAAGAGAACAAAATCATCATTAGGAAAGGTTGTATTAGCTAAGGTTGGAGATCAAAAGATTACAAGAGCAGATGTTGATGCAGAAATACAATCACAATTAGATTATTATGAAGAACAATATGGGAAAGACTTTGAAGAAAATGAAGAACTTGTAGATACTTTAAAGAGTACAAGAAAAAGTGTCTTAGATACTCTAGTAAATAATTCAGTTCTTTTACAAAAAGCAGAAGAACTTAAGTTAGTACCAAGTGATGAAGAAATAAATAAAGAAGTAGAAAAAACAATACAAAGTTATAAAGATAATATTGCAGCAAATAGTACAGATACAGCATCAATAGAAGATGAGTTTAAGGAATTTTTAGATTATTACGGATATACAGAAGAAACATTTAGAAAATATATAGAGGAACAATATATAATAAGTAAGGTTATAGAAGACATAACTAAGGATCAAGTTGTTACAGATGAAGAAGTATCAACTTATTACAACGAAAATAAAGATAGTTTTTCAAGAGAAGCAGGAGCAGATGTTTATAACTTACTACTTGAAGACGAGGAAACTGCAAAAGAAATTAAAGCTAAAATAACTAGCTTAGATGATTTTAAGAAATATGCAGATGAGTATAATACTGATTCAACTAAGGGAATTGGAGGATATCTAGGTTACCTTCCATATGAAAACAGTGGAATGATAGAAGAGTTTGTTGAAGGATTTAAGAACTTACCAAATGATACAGTATCAGAGCCAGTAAAATCAAGTTACGGATGGCACTTAATATATGTTCAAAATGCTAGTAATGAAGCATATGATGCAACATTAGAACAAGCAACAGCTCAAATAAGATCAACTTTATTAAGCAATAAGAGACAACAAGCTTACAATGATAAATTAGATAAATATAAAGAAGATCTTAAAGTTAAAACTTATGAAGATAAACTATAAAAATTAATATATAAACTTTTAAGGAGCGTTACGCTCCTTATTTTTTTATAAAAAATTTATTCCTAATATAAATAATTTTGCCTATATGTGTATAAAATTTCTTGTGAGTCAAATAATAATAGTGTAAAAGTAAATTTGATTTTAAGGAGGTTCATATAATATATGAAGGCAACAGGAATAGTAAGAAGAATTGATGATTTAGGAAGAGTAGTTATACCAAAAGAAATTAGAAGAACTTTAAGAATAAGAGAAGGAGATCCTTTAGAAATATTTACAGATAGAGAAGGTGGAATAATTTTAAAAAAATATTCACCAATAGAGGAATTAACAGATTTCTCAAGAGAATATGCAGAAAGTTTACAACAATCTATAGGTCATATAATTTTAATATCAGACAAGGATGCATTTATATCAACTAGTGGAGTAGCTAAGAGAGAATATGAAGACAGAAAAGTAAGTGCAGAACTAGATGAAGTTATGGATGAAAGAAGAACTGTATTATTAGGAGAAGGTTTTAATAAGGTAATTCCATTACATAACGATGATAAAGATTATTCAACAGAATATAAATATGAAGTAATAGCACCTATAATAGCTCAAGGTGATTCTATAGGATCAGTAATAATTTTATCTAAAGAAGAAGGAGAAAGTTTTGGAGAATTAGAGTTAAAGTTAGCAGAAACAGCAGCTTCTTTTTTAGGTAAACAAATGGAACAGTAAAAGTAAATTAATTAAAAATGTATGAATAAGACCTCTAAACTTGAAATAAAAATAACTAGTAATAAGTAAAGTTTGGAGGCATTTTATGAAGAAACAATCCTTGATAAAAGGAAGTCTTATATTAGGTATAGCAGGAATATTAACTCGATTCTTAGGAATATTTTTTAGATGGCCTTTAATTATGCTTATAGGTGATGAAGGGGTGGGATATTATCAAATGACGTATCCGCTATATATGTTTTTTATAGCTATAGCCTCTGGAATTCCTGTTGCAATGTCAAAATTGATATCAGAAAGTAATGCTATCGGAGATATTAAAGGTAGTTTTTTAGTTGTTAAAGAATCTGCTGTACTTACCATTTTCATAGGGACAGGCACGTCTTTGATATTATTTTTATTTTCAAAACAAATAATTAATTTTCTTCAATGGGATGATAAATCATACTACTCTCTTATAGGAATATCATTTGCACCAATGATAATTTCAATAGTAACAATATTCCGAGGTTTTTTTCAAGGGTTTCAAAATATGACTCCATCTGCAATATCACAAATTTTAGAACAGGTTGGAAGAGTATTAATAGGAGTAGGTTTAGCATATGTTTTATTACCTAAGGGAATAGAATTTTCAGCAGGTGCTGCATCTTTAGGAGCTACAGCAGGTGGTATACTTGCAGCTATATTTTTATATACAAAATATAAAAAAGTTAAAAAATCATATAACATAAAGAGAATTAATTATGATACAGATATATTAAATAAAATATTAAAGATGGCTATACCTATATCATTAGGATCTACAGTAGGAACTATAATGAGCTTAATTGATTCCGTATTAGTTCCTCAAAAGTTATTAGACGCAGGTTGTAGTAAAATAGAATCAACAGTATTATATGCACAATTAACAGGGAAGGCATCGGTTATAGTAAATATTCCATTAACTTTGTCTATTGCTTTATGTACATCATTAATACCTATAATAGCAGAGTGCTATATATTAAATAAAAAAAGAGAAATAGAGAATAAGATTGAGTTAGCAATAAAATTATCTACTGTAATAGCTATACCATGCATGTTTGGAATCTTTTTTATGGCTGCTCCAATAATGAAGTTAATTTTTCCGGGAAGATATGAAGGAATAGATATATTAAAGTATCTTTCATTATCAATACCGTTTATAATAATAACCCAAACAACAACTTCAATATTACAAGGAGTAGGGTCATATATAATTCCAGTAATAAATTTATTTTTTGGTTGTATTGTAAAAGTAATTTTAACTATGATATTAGTACCTATAAGTTATATAAATATATATGGTGCTGTTATTGCATCTGTATGTGCATATGTTGTTGTGTCTATATTAAATATATTAATTATGAGAGTGAAGTTTGGATATAAGATGAAATTGTATAATAATTTTATTAAACCCACATATGCAGCAACACTCATGATGATAGCAGTAATACTATGTTACACATATTTATATAAATATACATTAAGTAATAGTATATCTTGTCTTATATCAGTTGCTATAGGTGCTATAATATACTGTATAGCTATACTTGCATTTAAGGTATTTACTATCAAAGATGTAAAGAGTAGAATTTATAGGAAGAAGATATAAAACTTAATGGAAGGAGAGAACCTAATGATTAAAATAATGGGTTTAGGGCCAGGGAATCCACAAGCTTTAACTATTGGATCAATGGAAGAATTAAAAAAATGCAATAATATTTACTTTAGAACAGAGATACATCCTACTGTAGATTATATTAGAGAAATAGGAATTGATTTTAAGACATATGACAATTTTTATGAAGAATCTACTAGCTTTGATGAAGTTTATAAAAGTATTGCAGAAAATCTAGTAGAGACATACAAAAAAGAAGGAGATTTAATTTATGCAGTACCTGGTCATCCTTTAGTAGCAGAAAGATCTGTATTAAACTTAATAGAATTATGTAAAAAAGAAGGTATACCTTATAAGATAATACCAGCAGTTAGCTTTATCGATGCTATGATGGATAGATTACAGATAGATCCTATAAATGGATTAAAGATAATAGATGCATTTGATGTAAAAAATCAAATATTAGATAGAAGAATTGGAACTATAATAACACAAGTTTATAATCCATTTATAGCATCAGAAGTAAAAATTAATTTATGTGAATATTATGATGATGAAACTCCTATAATATATTGCAGAGCCATAGGAATAGAAAATGAAGAAAGTATAAGAGAAATACCATTATACGAGTTAGATATGCAGGAAGATATAGACTATTTAACATCTATATATATTCCAAAGAATTTAGATAATAAAAAGGATATATATGATTTAATCAATATAGTTGATATATTGAGAGGAGAAAATGGATGTCCTTGGGATAGAGAACAAACGCATAAATCTATTAAAAATGCAATTGTTGAAGAAGGATATGAAGTAGTTGAAGCAATCGAAAATGATGATGATGATGCTATTATAGAAGAACTTGGTGATGTATTATTACAAGTTATTTTCCATTCTGCTATAGGAAAAGAAGATGGATACTTTAATTTAAGTGATATTATTGAAGGAATATGTAATAAGATGGTATATAGACATCCTCATGTTTTTAGCGATGGTAATGCTGAAACAACAGAAGAAGTATTAACAAACTGGGATGAGCTTAAAAAGAAAGAAAAACATTTTAATACATTAACTGAAGAATTAGAGGGTATAGCAAAATCACTGCCAGCTTTATTAAAAGCAAGTAAGGTTCAAAAGAAAGTTAAGAAAGTTGGATTTGATTTTGATAATATACAAGAAGCATTAATTAAGGTAAATGAAGAATTAAATGAAGTAAAAGATGTATGTAATGAAAAAAATAAGGATAAGATTATAGAAGAGGTTGGAGACTTATTATTTTCTTGCGTAAATATATCAAGATTTCTAGATGTTGATGCAGAAGAAGCATTAAATAAAAGTATATCAAAATTTATAAAAAGATTTAGATATATAGAAGAAGAAGCTGAAAAATTATCTATAGATTTAAAGAATATGTCTATAGATAATATGAATAAATTATGGAATAAGGCAAAAACTTTAGAAAAATAGATATATCTAGAAGGAATTTTATTTCTTATGCAGAATAATATAATAGTATTCATGCCTAATTTCAAGAAATAGTCTTAAAAATAAGTATAAAGTTATAGACTATGATGTAAAGTGGATATATAATAAACTGTAGGTATGGTACATAAAAAACAGTTATATATTCAATAACTTGATTTTAAGGAGGATGTAATTGTGAATAAATCAGAATTAGTTACAAGCATGGCAGAAAAGGCTAGCCTTACAAAGAAGGATGCTGAAGCAGCATTAAGAGCTTTTATTGAAAGTGTTGAAGAAGCTTTAGGAAATGGAGAAAAGGTTCAATTAGTTGGATTTGGAACTTTCGAAACAAGAGAAAGAGCTGCAAGAGAAGGAAGAAATCCAAGAACTAAGGAAGTAATAAAGATAGAAGCATCAACTGTTCCAGTTTTCAAAGCAGGAAAAGAATTAAAAGAAAAAGTTAATAAGTAATTAAAAAACCCGAGATAACTCGGGTTTTTTTGTAAATTATTAATTTATGGAGGAAAAATTATGAGATTAGATAAATATCTTAAGGTATCAAGAATAATAAAGAGAAGAACTGTAGCTAAGGAAGCTTGTGAAGGTGGTAGAGTATCTATTAACGGAAAAGTTGCAAAGCCATCTGTAGATGTAAAAGAAGGAGATATCATAGAAATAACATTTGCAAATAGAACATTAAAAGCAAAAATAGTTAATATAGCTGATCATGTTAGAAAAGATGATGCTAAAGATATGTATGAATTATTAGAAGGCAAAGAAATAGAGTAATACTTATTTAGAATAAACAAAAATTGTTCCTCATATACTCTAATAGAAAGTTGAAAAGGAGAATGATAATGATAATGGAGCAGAGTAAGAAATGTAATTTATCATTGGAAAATAGAAAAAAACTCTTTTTATCAGGTGTTGAGGAAGTAATAAGCTTTCAAGATGAAAAAATATCTTTAAATACTACTTTAGGTAACTTAACAATAAAGGGAAATGAACTTAAAATGAGTAAATTAGATGTACAGAGTGGAGATGTTATTATTTCTGGCACAATTTCTGCTATGATATACAATGAGAAAAATGTAAAAGTAACAAAAGAAAGTATAATTAAGAAGTTATTTAAATAATATGCCGTTACAGCTAAATGTTCAGATAGATATAATTATATATAGTTTTATTGGAGGTATTTTAGCTGGAGTCTTATTTGACGGTTATAGATTAATAAGAGGCAAAGGTGTTCCTAAAATTATATCTATCTTTGAAGATATTTTATTTTGCATATTAATTTCAATTGTTATATTTACATTTTTATTATTAACTAATCATGCATTCTTAGATGCATACGTATACTTATTTATATTATTAGCATTATGTATTTATTTTAAGTTTATTAGTCCTTATATAATAATCATAGAAAAATTTGTAGGAAAAGTACTTATGAAAAGCATTAGAGTGCTTATTAAACATATAATTTATCCATTTAAAATATTTTTGTTAAAAATGGGTAATAAAAGTAATTAACACGTGAAAAATTACTTGAATTAAATAAATATAGTGTTTACAATATATTTATAGAATTTGAATTGGGGTGCTAGATATGAAAAGTAAATTTAAGTATAAAAACTTAGTTATATTAGTACTATGTGTAGTTTTTCTGTGTGGATTTATAAAACAACAAAATGCTGCGAGTAGAATTAAGAAAAGTATAACTAAACAAACTGAAAAACTTAATGAACTCAATGAATTAAATGAAAAACTAACAGAAGAAGTAGATACTTCTCAATCAGATGAATATCGTGAAAAATTAGCAAGAGAAAAGCTTAATATGATAAAAGATGGTGAGAAGTCGGTAGAACAAGAAGGGACTACTTCAAATTCTAAAAATTAGATCTAAAATAACATATATTCAAATTTAAGGAGGAATCTTTTAAACATGACCTTAGCGGCAGGAAACATATTGGAAGGAACAGTGGTAAACATCACAAATTTTGGAGCATTTATTGAGGTTGAAGGTAAAACAGGATTAGTTCATATTTCAGAAGTAGCAGATTCATATGTAAAAGATATAAGAGAATATCTAAAGGAACAAGATAAAGTAAA
>JAFADP010000198.1 GCA_023424785.1 Bacillota bacterium | reverse complement strand
ACTGTAAGCAAAACTAATATTCCAATTTTATTTATTCATGGAGATAAAGATGATTTTGTTCCAACATGGATGAGTAAAAAAAATTATGATGTCTGTGCTTCAAAAAAGGAGCTTTTAATTATAAAAGATGCTGGACATGCAGAAAGTTACTATCGTAACACTCCTCTTTATGAGGATACTGTAAAAAAATTTTTAGATGAATTGGAGGTAAACTAAACAATGATTGAAAATCAAAAGCTTTATCCGCTTACTACTGCACAAAAGATGCATTTCTTTACTTTAAAATACTGTCCAAAAAAACAAATATTAAATATTGGTACTAGCCTTACTATAGAGACAGATATCGATTTTAATGCTTTAAGAGAAGCAATTTATAAAGCTTATGATAGATGTGAGTCTATGAGAGTTCGCTTTATTGAAAAAGAAGATGGTGAATTATATCAATATATTGCTGAAAAAGAAACACGCTATATTGAACATGTAGATTTTAGTAACTGGCTTTATGATGATGCTGAAGCTGAAATGAGAAAATGGACAGAGCAACCTTTTGAGAGGTACAACTCTCCTTTAAATAAGGTTGTTATGATTACTATGCCTGATGGATATAGTGGATTATATTTATGTGTAGATCATATGACAATGGATTCATATTCAATTATTATGTTCTATCGAGACATTATAGAAATTTATTGTTCACTAAAATTTGAATATCCTTATCCAAAAGAAAGAGCATCTTATATAAAAGCTGTTGAAAATGACTTAAAGTGTATTCCTGGAACAAAGTTGTATGATAAGGACTTTGAATACTGGAGTAACTATATTAAAGAATCAGAACCTATTTATACAGATATTTTAGGACCTGGTCGTTTAGAAGCTCAACGTCGTGAATTTGACAAACCTCACCTTCGCGCTGCAAATATACAAAGTGGATCCGTTGATGCTTGTATATCAAAATTTCATTTAGAACCAGACCCTACTTATCGTTTAATGAAATTCTGTGAAGATAATAATTTACCAATGGTTTGCTTATTAATGATGGGTATTCGTACTTACTTATCTAAAGTAAATAATAAGGAATCTGATGTTAGTATTAAAACTACTGTAGCTAGAAGAGCTACATTACTTGATAAATTATCTGGAGGTACAAGAATTTATTTTTACCCTTGCCGTACCATAGTAAATATGGACGATACATTTATTGATGGTATTAAAATAATACAAGCTCGTCAAAATACTATATTTAAACATTCTAATTTAGACCCTATTTCTATAATTAATATGTATAACCAAAACTATGATACAAATGGTGGTGGCTATGAATGTATGAGCTTAACATATCAACCATTATCATTAAAAGCTAAGAATGAACTTACTAAAGAAATAAATTATAAATCTCGCTGGTATTCAAATGGAGTTGCAGCATGTCCAATATACTTAACTGTAATGCACAATCCTTTAGATAATGGTATGGATTTCTATTTTGAGTACCAAAAGAAAGGATTTACTTGGGAGCAACTACAACATTTTTATTATTATTTATGCAGAATATTATTTAAAGGCATCGAGAATCCTTATAACACTGTTGAAAGTATTATTGATGAAGTTTAATATTTTATGTTTTAGGAGGTATTTATGATGAAAGAAAAGTTAATTAAAATAATTTCAAACTATGTTGAATTAGATGGAATAGAAGTTACAGAAGATAGCAAGTTTATAGGAGATTTAGGATTTAACTCATATGACTTTATGAGCTTACTTGGTGAATTAGAGGCTGAGTTTAATATTGAATTTGATGAAGCTGACGTTGTTAAAATTCATACTGTTAAAGATGCTATAGATTATATGTCTTCATTAGTAGCATGATTTGGTTAAAAGAAGTTGTAAGAGACAATTCTATTTCTAAAATTGAATATAATAGACAACTACACAATACATCATATGATCTATTGAAAATAGCAGTTGAAGAAAGCCTTAAAATAGACTTCAATTCTCTTATTATATGTAAAACTTCTTATGAAAAACCATTTTTCATAAATATGCCATCACTTTACTTTAATTTAAGTCATTGCGAAGGATTAGTTGCATGTACTTTGGATAGATATAATGTTGGTATAGACATTGAAAATATTCGCCCATATAAATCTCACTTTATTAATAAAATTCTATCATATAGTGAACAAATACTATTCAAAGAAAAGAACTTAAACAACTTAAAAAGAAATAATGAACTATTCTTTCGTTTTTGGACATTAAAGGAAAGTTATATAAAAGCTATTGGAAGGGGACTCTCTTATCCCCTTTCCAATATAAGTTTTTCATTTGATAAAAATAATAATATTATTTCAAATAAAAAAGACTATAAATTTAAGCAATGGGTTATTAAAAATAAATATATATTATCTTTATGTCAATCTAGTGCTAGTAAAGTAACTAATTGGGAGGATATTAAATGGATCTATTAAAAATAAAATCACTAAAAGAGCTCGTAGACTTTGGTGCAAACTCTTACGGCGAAAAAATTGCTTATAAGTATAAAGAAAATAAAAAAATAAATTCTAAAACCTTTATTGACTTGAGAAATGATTCTAGAAAATTTAGTAATGTATTAAAAAAATTAAATTTACTTGGAAAACATATTGCTGTTATAGGAACTACCTCTTATGAGTGGATTCTTACTTACTTAGGTACTGTTAATAGTAATAGTGTAATTGTTCCTTTAGATAAAGATTTATCTTCAGATGAAATATATGATGCTGTTAACAGGTCTGATGCTTCTGTCTTTGTATTTGATAAAACTCATGAAGATACTGCAAAAAACATAAAAAATAACTGTAGCAAGGTTGAGTGCTGTATTTCTATTTCTCAATTAGAACACTCTGATTATGCCTATTCTTTTAAACAATTATTAGATGAAAGTAATTCTGATTTTTCAGTTGATATTGATGTTAATAAATGTTGTACTATACTATTTACTTCTGGAACTACTGGTAAAAGTAAAGGTGTTATGTTAACTCATAAAAGTCTTTGTGATAATATGACTGCTTTTGATACGGGAGTAGAGCCTGGAACTGGTGTTACTTTATCTGTTCTCCCTATTCATCATGCTTACTGTTTTACATGTGAAATACTTCTTGGAATTTATCTTGGTATTACAGTATGTATAAATGATTCTATTATGCACGTAGCTAAGAATTTATCATTATATAAACCAACTATGCTGATTTTAGTTCCTATGATTGTAGAATCCCTATACTTTAAAATTTATCGTCTTCCTAAACTTATGGCTAAACACGGCTTAGGTGGAAAAGTAACAAAAATTTTTAGTGGCGGAGCCTATTTAAATCCTGACCTTATTGGAAAGTTCAAAGACCTTGGTATAGAGTTAATTCAAGGGTATGGTATGTCTGAATGCTCTCCTATGATTGCTGCAAATTGTGGATGTGAAAATAAAATTGGTTCTGTTGGAAAACTATTGTCAAGTTTTGAATGTAAAATTGTTAATGATGAAATATGGGTTAAAGGTCCTAGTGTTATGATAGGCTATTATAAAGATGATAAAAATACTAGTGAAGCCTTAGAAGATGGATGGCTAAAAACTGGTGATTTAGGTTACATTGATGAAGACAAGTACGTATATATTACAGGAAGAAAGAAAAATCTTATTATTTTAAGTAATGGCGAAAATATATCTCCAGAAGAACTTGAAAATAAGCTTTCTTCAAATCTATTAGTAAAAGAAGTTTTAGTATATGCTGAAGATGGAAAAATAAAAGCTGAAATTTTCCCTAATCTTGAATATGCAGAGAAAAAGAGAATTAAAAATATAGATGACACATTACAAAACTTTGTTGATACACTAAATAAATCTCTACCATTATATAAACAAATACAAAAATTAAAAGTTAGAGACAGTGAATTTGAAAAAACTACATCTAAAAAAATTAAAAGAAAATATAATTAGTAAAAATGTGCTACAGACTTAACTTGTAGCACATTTTTTAATTATTGAACTAATTTAGCTCCACCATATATTCCAGCATCATTACCTAAAGTTGCAAGTTCAAATTTTGTTTCTCTTGATGCATGGAACGCATTTTCTTTATAATGTCTTTTTACGCTATCTATAATTATGTTTCCTGCTCTTGATACTCCTCCACCAATTACAAATACCTCTGGATCACATACACATGAAATATGTGATAATGCTGTTCCAAGATACTCTGCAAAAATATCAACTACCTTTAATGCAATCTCATCATTATTTTTTGCTGCATCAAAAATATCTTTTGCTGTAATATTTTCTATATCTCTAAGAACTGATTCATCATTAGATTCTTTTAACATATTCTTTGCTATTCTAACTACTCCTGTTGCTGAAGCATATTGTTCTAAGCAACCAGTTTTACCACAACCACAAACTTCAGTTTCATCTTTACATACTTTTATATGTCCTATTTCTCCACCAGCACCATTAATTCCTGAAATGATTTTTCCATCTATAATAACGCCTCCGCCTACTCCAGTTCCTAGAGTAACCATAATGATGTTATTATATCCTTTTCCTCCACCTTGCCATACTTCTCCAAGTGCAGCTATATTAGCATCATTTGCAGCCTTAACAGGTAAACCAATTAACTTGCTTAATTCTTCTTCTACGTTAAATACTCCCCATCCAAGGTTAACACATTTTAATACAACTCCATCGCCTCTAACAGGTCCTGGTACTCCAATTCCAATACCAACAACTTTAGAAATATCTATTTGATTTTCATCTAATTTAGATTTTAATGATTCTACAATATCTTCTAATATATACTTACCATTTTCTTCTGTTCTAGTTGGTATTTCCCACTTAAAAAGTAATTCTCCTTTTATTGAGAATACACCTAGCTTTACTGTAGTTCCTCCAATATCTACTCCTACTGAATATTCTTTCATTACAACCTATACCTCCAACATTTCATCTAATTCTACTTCCACACCAAAATGGTCTGAAACAATGTAACCGTCTATATTAAATATAACATTAGATTTATCAACATTCAATTCCTTATTCATTAATATTGAATCTTAGACTTAAGTATGTCTATCTTTGGTTCGCTCTATTATCTTATAATACCTTGTTTAAATGTTTACAATACCAATATATATATTATTTATATATTTTTCTCCTTAACGCAACTATCCAACCATTTTTTACTATTTGAGAAATAGAGATTCTCTTTCAATAAGTTTAGTATCAATAATATAAAAATTTCTTTTATCTTCTTTATTTTCTAAGTTATCAATTAAAAGCTTTGTGGCATAAAAACCTAATGATTCTGAATTAATATCTACTGATGCTAAAGGTGTTTTTTGATATAATCCCAAAAATGTATTATTAAATCCTACAACTGCTATATTATTTAAATTATTTTCTAGTAGATACCTTTGAATCCCTATTGCTAAAAGATCATCTGCTGCTAATATTGCTGTTATACATTTATTTTTCAATAATTCCTTTGCTGCTAAATAACCTTCATTTTCTGCAAAATCATTCATTTCATAAATAATATCATTATTTAGCAAAATACCTCTACTAAATAGCCCTTGCTTATATCCTTCAAGTCTATCCTTTTCCACATTTAAGTATTCTTTAGCCCCTACAAACCCTACTTCTTTATGTCCCATATCTATTAATCTTTGTGTAAGCTTGTACATAGCTTCAAAATTATCATTATCTACCCACAATAAATCATTTATATTATTTACATCTTCTACATTTTCCGGTCTACCAATTATAACAAATGGAAAACTAATATCTCTTAAATAATTAATATCCTCATCATTATCTCTTGCATTAAATAGACAAATTCCATCTACTAAATTACTTTGTGTAAATTTCTTTAACCACCCTTCATCCTTATTGTCTTTAAATGCATACATAATATAATAATCTTCTCTTTGAGCACAAATACTAATTCCTTTCATAGCCTGAGTAAAAAATGGATTTGCAAATAATTCATCTGCACCTTGCGGTAATACAACTGCTAATATTCTCGTTTTTCTATTTGCTAATCCCCTTGCTACTATATTAGGAGTATAATTTAACTTTTTTATGGCTTCATTTACTTTTTGTTTTGTTGCTTCACTAATCTTACTGCTATTTGATAAAACCCTTGAAACTGTAGATGTAGCTACATTTGCTTCTCTAGCTACATCTTTTATAGTAACTTTCATATTAAAACCTCACTAAAAATATTCATTTTAAATTAATTATATTACATAATTAATTTAAAGTGAATATTAATGAATTTCCCATTTTCATAAATAAGCTCCTGTATTATATTTTAAAAATTTCAGTATTATAATGTTATGTTAAAAAAATAATACTTATACATATATTAAATAATAATCATTATTCATAAATAATATTTGACTTTCTTCGAAAATTGTAATAAAATGGACTCATTAGAAGAATATAAATGCTAGGGGTGCCTATATGGCTGAGAGATGATTTTTCATTAACCCTTATACCTGATCTGGTTAATACCAGCGTAGGAAAGCAATTATAAATATAATAATTTATCTTGCCGTTTACATCTCCTAGCATATTTGTTAGGAGGTTTTTTTTATGAATATTTTTACTGATTGGGTTGAAAGATTTCAAGATTATTTCACTGGATTTTCAGATAAATTTCAAACTATATTTGGAAATCCAACATCCTTAATTGGCATAATAGGATTAGCAATACTAATCTTTATACTATTTAGATTTAAAAAGGTAGATTTAGATGCAAAGATTATTTCAAGAATAGGTATTGCTATAGCAATTGCATGTATACTGCAAGTTTTAAGAATTTATCATTTCCCTATGGGAGGAAGTGTTACATTAGGTGGTATGGTTCCATTACTAATAATAGCATTTATATATGGACCTGAAGTTGGAATGCTTGCTGGATTTGCATATGGAGTTCTAAATTTATTCCTTGATCCATATTTTGTGCATCCTGTTCAAATACTTTTTGATTATCCACTACCATCTGTAGCAATTGGATTAGCTGGCTATTTTAGAAATAAACCTATACTAGGTACTGCTGTAGCATTTTTTGTAAAATTTATATGCCACTTTATTTCTGGTGTTGTTTTCTTTGGAGAATATGCAGCAGATTACGGTATGGGCAAATTAGTATACTCAGCTGCTGTTAATGGACCAATGGTAGGTGCTGATGCAATAATTTGTATAGTAATATTAGCACTTATTCCTTTAAACAAAATAATAAAAAATCAAAAATCATCAATTCAAGGTAACGTAATTTAAAAATAGTATGTTGTAAAATTTTATTTTTGCAACATACTATTTTTTTATCATATATTAATATGAATTGACTTTATGGAGAAATGCTATGGAGAATACAGATAATTATTTACTATCTGAATTTAGAGAGTATATTAAAAACTTAGATATAAGTCTTGCTCATTTAGAGCAACTTGGAATTATATTTATAATTGTGGGCTACTTAGATTTTTATGATGCTGCTAACCTAGATATTTTAGAGGCTTTAGAAATAAACACTGGTGGAAAACATCCAGATGAAGCAGCATTATATGGACAAAGTCTAATATTAATAGGTTATATATTACTATGGGTAGTTGCAGTAGATAGAGTTAATGAAAAAAGTTCTAGAAATTCTAATGATAATGAAAATTTCTATATTCCTGCTTATGTTCAAGTAGCTGATTCTTATCTTTTAAGTGTAATTGCTCATGCTATTAGACTACAAGGCTTCTATATAATAGCTGAAACTAATAAAAATGCAGAAATTATAGAGTAATAAAAATTAGCATATAGTACCACTAATGCTACTTTCTACAAAATCTTAATTCTTTGAAGATATTTGTTCTCTTAACTCTTTAATTTCTTTCTTTAAGATATTTATTTCTTCCTTTAATTGTTGTATTTCATTATTATCTTTTTTCTTACTGGATTTTCTACGCTTTTTATATTTACTCCCTCTATCTTCTACCCCATTATCAGGATATGCGTTTGGACAATAAGGATTAAATATATTTCTATTTTCTGGACTATAGTACAATCCCGGCCCTGATTCTGAATATTGTTGTTGCGCATTAAATGTCTCAATCACTTGTCCTACAAGCTGTAACCAGTTTCCATATGCATTTAATAAACTTGATGGTAAATCTCCTGATATAGCATTAGATAATAACTCACTTAGTACTAATATTAACATAGGATCTATATCCTGAAATCCAAATAATATATCTGAGTTCATATTCTTACATTTATTTTCTATAGTTTTATAATTAAAATTAGTACTAAAATTATTCTTATCTGTGTCATCACAAGCTTCATTTTTTCTTTTTTTACATCTTGTATATCCAAAGCTCTTTAATATATCATCAAAATTATTATCCATTATATATTCAATAAAAATATTAATTCTCTATGTTCTTCTCTAACTTATCTATTCTATTAGTTAGATTTCTAAGATCACAAATTAATTTCTTTATTTCTATTTTTATTTCATTTATAGAATTATCTTCTTTTGATTTTTCTTCATTGGTACAAATAGGATTATCTATATTTTTAAACTCTGGATTATAGTATCTTCCTGGTCCAAATTCTTGATAAATTTGTTGAGTACCATATGCTTCAATTATTTGTCCTATAAGAATAATATAATTAGCAACAGCATTAGCTATATTAAATGGTAACTGCCCTGCAATAATATTTTCTAGTAACTCTCCTACTGTTATAAATAATAATGGACTCATATCTTGAAATCCACCTAATATATCTAAATTTAAGTCTTTACAATCATTTGTATCATTATTATCACTTGAATCTATATTCTCATCACTATTATCACTTTTCTCATATCCTAAATATCTTAAAATTTCATCAATTCCTTCTAAACTATTAAAGCTCATATTTCACCACAAATTTAGTAATTTTAATATTATACTACTCATAAAATAAAATATGTGATACAAAGAAATTGACATTACCTTAAACATACCATTGAAATATTAAGAATTAAGAAAAGTGTTAAGACTAATAGTCTTAACACTTTAAAATCTATTTCTTCTTTATTAACTTAAACTTATTATCCTTACATACTATTTTTATATTTAATTCATTCATTAAAGCTTCTAAACTTTTAACTTGATTAATATATTTAACATCATTTCTAGCTACTAAAATTTTAATAACCTCTATAATATCTTCTATGTCTTCATCAACTAGTATAAGATCATTATTTAAACATTCTCTATTAACATATTTTAATGTAGTCCAAATCTGTTCATTTGTTATACTATTTATATCCATAAGAACCCAAGTAAAATCTTTTCTTCTCTCACCTGATGGATATGCCTCTCTAAAGAACTCAATAAAACTATTCTCCAATTTAGGATCTTTATCAACTACGAATTTTCCTAGTTGTGCTTTAAGTTGATTTTGTAAATACATTATAGTATTAGGTTTTACACTAGCTTTAAGCTTTTCTATGTTGTTATAAATAAAATTATATGTATCTTGTATTCTATCAACATCTACAGGATCTTTTTTAAGTATTTTGGTTATTTCTATATACTCTAGAATATTCTTTTTTGTATTTAATTCTTTACCATATAGCTCTCTATATAATTCTTCTGCATTTAAACCCTCTAAATTTTTATCCATAATTCTCTCACTTTCTTTATTTATTATTTTTCTTTGCAAAGTAAGGTAATATTAATCCTAAAAGTACTAATAATACTGGTGTTAAAATATTTAATACTAATTGGAATGTATCTTCTGAATACATACCACCAATACATGCAAATGCAGTAAATACAAAACACCATACTCCTATAATTATACCTAATATTCTATTCTTAACAAAGTAATATTCTCTATTAAACTTTTCTCCAACTTTCTTTAAAGCTATATATGCTATAAATACCCATAAATAACGTAATGGCATACATACAGAGTTTAATTTTACAAGCCATTTAACTAATTCATCAACACTTCCAATACCAAAAGCAGGAACTATTATTAATATTGATACAATTACTAATATTAACTTATGTCCATTTATATACGCTCCAGCTTTATTCTTTACGAATAATTTTTCTGGTATATAATTTCTATCTCCACTATCAAGAAGCATACGTAATGGTGCATCTATAGATATAATTAATACTGCAAATTGACCAATCATATTTGTAACTGCATATGCTATTACAAATAAGTTACCTAGATTGTAATATTCACCTAGCTTTTGAAATGCATAATATGCTCCATTTGTCATTAAATCACTTGGAATATTATTAGAATCTATCATCATTCCTAATGAAATAGTACCTAATATTGCTGTTACAGCAACCATAACTGCTAAAGCAATCATTCCTTTTGAAAACCCTTTTGCTGGATCTTTCATTTCATTTACGTATGGTGAAATTTTTTCACATCCACCAACTGCAAATACTAAAATCGAAATATTTGTAATAAATAATATATCAAATTTAGGAATAAAACTACTCCATGACCAATCAATTTGATTTAGTGGAGCATTTGTTATAGCTGGTGCTGCCATCATTAATAATATAAATAATATTGACATTATAAACATTGATGAACCAGCTAATGTCGCTAATTTCTTTAATATATTTAATCCTTTTGATGCTATATATAATGCTAATAAAAATATTCCTAAACATATTATTTGTAATACTGTTGTATTCATATTACTAATTCTTTTATCTTGGAATATTGCCCAACTTGTAGCTACCATAAAATTATTTGGCTTTTGTGATAAGTAAGGCATATGTACAACCCAGTAAGTCCATCCTGCATAATATGCAAGTCTTGGCCCTATAGTCTCATTTATCCATGAACTAACTCCACCACCACATTCTTTAAATGCTGAACCTAGTTCTCCTACCATTAAAGCATATGGAATAAAATATATAGCAAATATTAATATCCATGCTCCTATTGCTTGTAACCCATTATACTCAGAAAATCCGTTGATAACATTACCAAATCCCCAAACCCCTGAGAATGCCATAAAGGCAAGGCTATACCACATAATTTTTTTGTTATTATTATCTGACATAATTATCTCCTTTATAATATAATTTTACACATGTAAAATAATATTATAAATATTAATCATTGTATATATTTTAACAAGTTAAATATTAATTCCTTAATTTTTATCTACAATAAATTATTAATATTTTAATATTACATATAATTTTTTAAAAACCGATAATAGTAATATGTATTAAAAAAGTGAATATGCTTAATTAAAGTGGATAAATTCATTTATCCACTTATTTTTTTATTAAGCCAAATTTAAAGGCTTTATCTTTTTTCTTGTTTTTTCATAAAGTATCTCTACTAATATAAGTATTAAAAGTATTATTACTTGTTTAATGCTTAAACTACTTAAATGTAGTAAATTCTTAAATAATATAGTTGCTACAAAAAATCCTATTGCTGTTGTACTAAATAGGAATACACGAAGTTTATTAAATGGCCTACATACTTTAATTACTGCTAATATACTAGTTGCTCCAATAATATAGTACATCATTGTATATAATTCATTTATTTCAATACTTAATACTGGTGCTGCAAAATAAAGAATTATTATATTAATTATTATAGCTAATGAATATGGAAAAGCATTTCTTAATACACTCTTTAAAAATGGCTCTTTTATTCTTTTTCCATTTGGTTCAAATGATATAAAAAATGAAGTGTATCCCTCAATAACTAAATCTATTAATGTTATTTGTATTGGTATAAATGGAAATGCAGTACAAGTTATAATATTTAATACTGACAGCATTACAGAGTATAATGTCTTAATAAAGAAAATTCTTGCAACACTTGTAATGTTATTTACTACTCTTCTACCTTCCATTAAAACATCTTTTAATACACTAAAATCCGAATTTAGAAGTACTATTTGAGATACCTGTTTTGCTACATCACTAGCTTCTGGAAGCGTAATGCTACAATCTGCTTGCCTTAATGCAATAACATCATTTACTCCATCTCCAGTCATAGCTACAGTATGCCCCTTTTCTTGAAGTGCTTTTACTAGTAAGCATTTTTGATCTGGTGATACTCTTGCAAATATACTATACTTATCAACTATATCAATTATTTCATCATCAGATTTTAATGTTGATAAATCTATATATGAATCATAATCTTCAAGACCTGCTTGCTTAGCAATACTTGATACTGTTATTGGATTATCTCCTGAAATTACTTTTACATCTACTCCTTCATTTTTAAAGAATCCTAACATTTCCTTAGCATTTTTTCTTAATGGATCACTCAATTCTATAGTTGCAATTATATTAAGTTCTGGTAATACTAAATCTTTTACCTCTTCCTTAGAATATCCTAAAAGTAAAATTCTTTTTCCATCCTTTTGTAGTTGAATTTTTTCTTCTGGCATTACAAAACCACTTTTCTCTATTAATCTCTCAGGAGCACCAATAATAATTGAGCCTATCTCTTTAAATGTAATTGAACTCCACTTTCTTTCTGATGAAAAAGTTACTTTATCTATTACTTCAAACTTATCATCACCTTTAAAATAATCCTTTAAAGCTTCAAAGGTAGCATTGTTATCTCCCATTTCATTAACAAATGCACTTAAAGCACTATGTACTGATAATGGCATTAATTCATTATTAAATATATCCACATTAGAAACTTTCATTTTTCCTTCTGTAATAGTACCAGTCTTATCTAAACATAAAGTGTCTACATGGGCTAAAGCCTCTACACTATATAGGTCTTGCACTAATACTTTTTTCTTTGCCAATTTCATTACTCCTGTTGCAAGAGAAATACTAATTAATAAAACTAATCCCTTAGGCAACATGCCAAGTAATGCTGCTGAAGTTGAAATTACAGATTCTTTTACTATGTCTCCTCTAAAAAAATAAGCCTGAACAAATAATAAAATTCCTACTGGTATTATTATAAAGCTTGTAATCTTTGTTACTTTTCTCATAGAATTTAATAATTCAGATTGTAGCTTTTTATGTTTCTTAGATTTTAAGGCAATTTGTGTTGCAAAATTGTCCTTTCCCACTTTTTCAACTTTAGCATAGCATTTTCCACTTACAACATAACTTCCTGAAAATAGTTTATCTCCAGGTATTTTTACTATAATATCAGACTCTCCTGTAAGCAAAGATTCATTTACCTCTACTTTTCCATCTATAACAATTGAATCAGATGATATTTGATTTCCCATACTAAGTACAGTTATATCATCTAAAACTATTTCATCAACATTTATTTTACTTAACTCCCCATTTCTTATTACATCTACTTTAGATATAGTTAATACTGATAATTTCTCTACCATATTCTTTGCATTAATTTCTTGTACAATTCCAATAGTAACATTTAAAATAATAACAAGCATAAAAGCTAAGTTAGAATATGCTCCAACTAAAGTTAATGCTACTGCTATAAGAAAATTAAATAAATTAAATAAGGTAAATATATTTTCACTAACTATTTCCCAATTTGTTTTTGTATTTCTATCATCAGTAATATTTACTTGACCTTTTTCTTTTCTATCTTGTATTTCTTTATCCGTCAGCCCTTTAATTTCTTCGCTTATATTCATATTTAACATACACCCCATTTCATGGTAAATAATTTTTACTATATTCTATTAATTATAACCTTTAATTGTAAATACTATGTTAAATTTATATAAATATGGTATATATTTTTAACCCTTTTACTTCTACCAATAAGTATAGATGATATTATTAAAATAAATAAGGTGTTTAATATGACCTTTTGTCACATCAAACACCTTCTTCTATCTACTTATAACATAATATATTAGGCAACGCTTTCTCCAACTCTTCTATTGTCCATCCACATCTTTTTGCATAATCTTCAGCTTGATCCTTGTTAATTATATTTGCATCAAAATATCTTGAATCTTGTGAAGCAAAGTATAATCCACATACTGAAGATACTGGATCTATCATATGGCTTTCTGTAAGCTTAACACCTATTTTATTTTCTACATCTAAAATATTAAATAATCTTTTCATCTGACTTTGGTCAATAAGTGATGAATATCCAAAGGCTGGCCTTATACCTCTGTAACAATCTTTAAACATCTCTTCCATACTTAGATTTTCATCTTTTGCATAACCCCAATAACTTTTTCTAACATCTTCATGAAGTTTTTCTGCAAAAGCTTCTGCCAATCTATCACATACTAGCTTAATCATAATAGAACCATATGTGTCTCCCTCTGCTTCTAGCTTCTTAGAATACTCATCTGCTCCAAGTCCTGCCGTTACAATAAAGCTACCTACATAATCTTTTTTATTTAATTCTTTAGGTGCAATAAAGTCTGATAAACATAAGTATTTATTATCTTTTTGAACCTTTTGTTGTCTAAATAAATTAAATGTAGTTAATACTTCTCCATTTTCATTATAAAGCTCAATATTATCACCATTTGAGTTTGCTTCAAAGATTCCTAATATACCTTTTATATCTATAACTTCTTCTTTTTCAAGAAAATCTAGCATTTTATTTGCATCATCAAATAACTTTTTAGCTTCTTGTCCATAAATTTCATCTTCAAGTATCTCTGGATATTTTTTATTCATTTCCCATGCTATAAAGAAGAATGTCCAATCTATATACTTTCTTAAGTCTGCAACTTTATAATTATTTATTTCCTTTATTCCAACAAAGTTAGGCTTATTTATTTCTCTACTATTCCAATCTATATTAAAACTATTTTTTCTTGCTTCTTTTAAAGTAACCATTTTTCTTTCAACTTTATTATAATTACTTCTTATATTTTCATAGTCATCCTTAATAGATTTAATAAATTCTTCTTTATTTTTTCCTAAAAGACTCTTACTTATTTCAACTGTTTTTGAAGCATCATGGCCATAAATTATTGGCCCACTATATTTAGGATCTATTTTTAATGCTGTATGCATTTTAGATGTTGTGGCCCCTCCTATTATTATAGGAATGTTAAGCTCTCTTTTCTCCATTTCAGAAGCAACATTAATCATTTCATCTAATGAAGGTGTTATAAGACCACTTAAGCCTATTACATCTACATTTTCCTTAATTGCTGTTTCAATAATATCTTCACATGGAGTCATAACTCCTAAATCTATAACTTCAAAATTATTACATGCAAGTACAACACCAACGATATTTTTACCTATATCATGAACATCTCCTTTAACTGTAGCTAAAAGAATTTTACCTGCTTTAGATGCTTCTCCTTCTTCCTTCTCCTTTTCTATATAAGGAAGTAAAAATGCTACTGCTTTCTTCATAACCCTAGCTGACTTTACAACCTGAGGAAGAAACATTTTTCCGTCTCCAAATAAATCTCCCACCTTTGTCATACCAGCCATTAGTGGTCCTTCTATTATTTCAAGTGCTTTTGAATATTTTTTAACTGCTTCTTCTAAATCTTCATCTATAAATTCAGTAATACCTTTAACTAATGAATAGCTTAATCTTTCTTCTACAGAATTTTCTCTCCATTCATTTTTATTGGTTTCAACTTTAGCATTCCCTTGTTTAAAGTCTTCAGCCTTACTAAGTAATCTTTCTGCTGCATCCTTACGTCTATTTAATACTACATCTTCAACAAGTTCTAATAAATCTTTTGGAATGTCATCATATATTTGTATCATTCCTGGATTTACTATCCCCATATCCATTCCTGCTTCAATAGCATGATATAAGAATACTGAATGCATTGCCTCCCTAATAGTATTATTTCCCCTAAATGAGAATGAAAGATTTGAAACTCCTCCTGAGACCTTAGCATATGGAAGATTTTCTTTTATCCATCTTACAGCATTTATATAATCTACTGCATAGTTATCATGCTCTTCTATTCCTGTTGCTACAGCTAATATATTAGGATCAAATATTATATCTTGTGGTGGGAAATTTAACTTATTTACCAATAAATCATAAGCTCTCTTACAAATTTCTATTTTTCTTTCATAAGTATCTGCCTGCCCAATCTCATCAAAAGCCATTACTACTACAGCTGCCCCAAAATCCTTAATTATAGCTGCATGATGAAGAAATTCTTCTTCCCCATTTTTAAGAGATATTGAATTTACAATTGGCTTTCCTTGTATACTCTTAAGACCAGCTTCTATTACATTCCATCTTGAAGAATCTATCATAATAGGTCTTGAAGATACATCTGGTTCAGAAGCTATAAGTTTTAGGAAATAATCCATCTCTTTTTCACTATCAAGTAATCCATCATCAAAGTTAACATCTATTATTTGAGCTCCATTTTCCACTTGATGCTTTGCAATATCTATAGCTTCTTCATACTTCTTTTCTCTTATAAGTCTTGCAAATTTAGCAGAACCTGCAACATTAGTTCTTTCACCAACATTTATAAAATTACTTTCTTTATTGCTTTTAACCATTTCAAGCCCACAATAAATACTTTCCTTTTCTATGTTTGGAATTTGTCTTGGCTCTAACCCATTAACTTTTTCACTTATTTTTCTTATATGCTCTGGAGTTGTTCCACAACAGCCACCCACTATATTAACATTTTTATCTTTTGCTAATTGTTCTATGTATCCTGCTGTTATATCTGGATGTTCGTCATACTCACCTAAAATATTAGGAAGACCTGCATTAGGATATACTGATATATACATGTCTTGTGTTCTTGATAATTCTTTAATAAATGGTATTAAATCTGCACATCCAAACGAACAATTTAATCCTATAGATATAACATTTTCATTCCTAATAGATTGCGCAAATGCATCTAATTTTTGTCCTGAAAGAGTTCTTCCTGATTTATCTGTTAATGTTCCAGAAATCATTATAGGAAGATGTTTACCTCTTTCCCTATATACCTTATTTGCCGCATATATAGCTGCTCTAGCATTTAAAGTATCAAATATTGTTTCTATTAATAAACAATCTATTCCACCATCCATAAGTGCCGATATTTGTTCACTATATGCATCTACAAGGTCATCAAAAGTAATATTTCTATATCCTGGATTCTCAACATCTGGTGATAAAGATGCTGTTTTATTTGTAGGTCCAATAGATCCTGCTACAAATCTTGGTTTATTAGGATTCTTAGCAGTAAACTCATCTGCCAATTCTCTTGCAAGTAATGCTGATTTATAATTTAATTCATAAACTAAGTTAACTAAATCATAATCTTCTTGAGATATTGATGTAGAATTAAAAGTATTTGTTTCTATTATATCTGCTCCTGCTTCTAAAAAAGATCTATGAATTTCCTTTATTACTTCTGGCTTAGTTATAGATAATAAATCATTATTTCCTTTTTGTTCTTTATGAAAATCCTTAAGTAACTCGCCCCTATAATCTTCTTCTTTTAATAAAAATCCTTGAATACTTGTGCCCATAGCACCATCAAGTACTAAAATTCTTTCTTTTAAAATATCAATCAAATTGCCCCTATTCATATTTTTCTCCTAATTTATTTAATTATTTGTTACTCTTTGGTTGTTAAAATTATTATACTGTCATTTAATTCTATTAACAATAGAAATATTTAAATCTTACACAATAATTACATTAAAATTTTATAATTATTTATAATATAATTTTTTATTAATTAATTCACTTTTTTACTATACTATGGTTATATTCCATAACATAAAAAAATACTGCCTTTTATAAATGTACCAATCTTTACACTATTTAAACAGAATGTTATAGTAAAATTGTTTTATAAAAACTTTATAAAAAGGTATACTAAATACTATTTACATAATATACTTTTATATTTATTTAGGAGGTATTAGAATGCAATTTATACTATTACTTTTAGGCTTCTTTTTTTTAATAAAAGGTGCTGATATTTTTGTAGGAGGAGCTTCTTCTATAGCAAGAAGGTTTAATGTACCATCAATGATAATAGGTCTTACTATAGTTGCCATGGGAACAAGTGCTCCAGAGGCTGCTGTAAGTATAACATCATCTTTAGCCGGCCAAAACGATATGAGTGTTGCTAATGTTGTTGGGTCTAACCTATTCAATATTCTTGTTGTTTTAGGCGTTTCTTCTATATTTAAAAATTTGCCAGTTCAATCAAATACTATTAAAAAGGATACACCATTTCTTATATTAATAAGTGCATTACTATTATTATTTAGCTTTAATTTAAAAATTGGTAGAATAGAAGGGTTTATTTTATTAATTATTTTTACAGGATTTATAATTTATACTGTAAGGAGTGCTTTATATTCTAAAAATATTCCTATAGACGATGAAGAAACTGCTATGTCCTCATCTTCTGAAATATCCTTACCTAAAACTATATTAATAAGTATAATTGGTATAATTGGAATTGTAATAGGTGGAGATATGGTAGTAAATTCTGCTTCATCAATAGCAACTTCATTTGGTATGAGCGCTAATCTAGTTGGATTAACTATTGTAGCTATTGGTACATCTTTACCTGAATTTGTTACATCTATTATAGCTGTAAGAAAAGGAGAAACTGAGATAGCTATCGGAAATGTAATTGGCTCTAATATATTTAATATACTTCTAATTTTAGGGTTAGCATCAAGTATAAGTCCTATTTCAATAAGCCTTTTTGCATTTATTGATGTAGTATTTATGGTTGTTGTTACATTACTTTTATACTTATTTATGAAAAAAGATTATTCAATTACAAAAAAACAAGGATACATATTATTAGCTATTTATATATCTTATATGATTTATAGCATAATTAGATAGTTTGAAGAAGCTCATTTTATTTTCATAATAAAGTGAGCTTCTTATTTAACTTCTATTAATATATCTTTTATATTACCGAACTAAACAAATAATACTAATGTATTATTTAACCCAAGTAACTACCTCTTCCATTGGTTGTCTTAACTTATGTGTTGCTTCATTTATTCTATATCCAAATGCACAGCAAACAGTTATATCAAATTTATCTGAATCTAAAAGCTTTCTATCTATAAGTATTTTTTCAACAGCTTTTTTATTAAAACCACCTATTGTACAAGAATCTATGTTAAGCATAGCTGCACTTAACATCATACTTGTTAATGCTATATAAGTTTGCTCATTAGAATAACTTTGGGCATCTCTTTCATCTCTAAATATAGATTGCTCCATAGTCTTTATAAAGTTTTTCATCATATCTGCATACTCATTAGGAAGATGTTTAACTTCTTTATATAAATAATCTATATATTCAGAATCAGATTTTATTTCTTTTGGCTTTCTACTTAAATATATAACAAATTGGCTACATGTATTTATTTGCTTTCTTCCACCACTACATACAGGTGCTAATTCATCTAATAATTCTTTATTTTCTATAACGATAAACTTCCAAGGTTCTATGCCTAAAGAACTTGCTGCAAGTCTTCCACCCTCTAAAATCACCTTAAAGTCTTCTGGACTTATCTTCTTATTTGGATCAAATTCTTTACACGCATGTCTAAAATTTAAAATATCCATTACTTCATTTCTATTCATATTTGATACTCCTTTTAAGTAAAATCTATTAATTTATTTTTATTAGCTTTCTAGTTCCTCCAATAAATAAACATCCAATTCCATAACAAATAATATCTTTCCAGTCAAAACTAGATCCTATAATAACTTTAGCTAAATTATTATGCTCTAATCCTAGGATTTTAACTATTTGAAAGTATTGCAATACTTCAACTCCTACAGCAAATATGAACACATATAATATCATATATTTAATACCTTCTGGTATAAAAATTCTAATAAAGCAATACACCAACATAGTAACAAGCATATCTCCAACATATGGTCTAATAAACTCATCATGAAAATAAATAGCTATACATGCTTCTATTGCAAATAAAACTAAAAATGCAATTCCATAAAAAATTCTCTTTTTATTTTTCCCCATTAATATTATCCCTCCATTTTATATCTTTTACTTTAATTGTAATAAATATTATATTAAAGCAAAATTTAAAAGAGTAGAAATTATCTACTCTTTTAACCTTATAAATTATTCAATTTCTCTTATTCTTTCAATTAATGATTTTTTACGTAATATTTTGATTGATACTGATGATATTATTATTGGAACTAATATTACTAGTATAATATATCCTACTATATACCATAATGGAAATTCATACTTCATATATCCTGCTCCAGTAAATGCCATTAATTTTACTACCGCAAATCCTGCTCCACTTCCTAATGTTAATGTAACAATTATATTTACAATTGAAAAATATAATCCTTCTCCTTGTATCATTTTTGTTACTTGCTTTTCGCTCATACCTATTGATTGTAACATAGCAAGTTCTTTCTTCCTTGAAATTACATTAGTTATTAATGTATTTATTAAATTAATAAAGCTAAATCCTATTATAAATAATGCTAATCCCATTGTTGTAATAAACAAAGTATTAAATACTGATTGATTTTCTATAATCGTTTCTCTTAGAGTACTCATTCTTAATGTAGGATTGCTATATATTAAACTTCTTAATTCTTCTTCTATTTTATCACCATTTTCTTCAAAATTGTCTACAGAAATAGTCATAACATTATTTGTATTAAATCCTGGTATCATCATTTCTTCTAACAGTTCTTCAGGTACTAGGAAGAACCCCGCTTCCAAGGCTATTTTTGTAATTTCTTCTGATCTTAATGTTTTATTATTTAATACTCCAGCAACTGTAAACTTATCACTTACAACTTTTTCTCCATTAAACCAAGAAAGTTCTACTTCATCTCCTACCTCAAAGCCAAAGCCAAATACCTCTTTTGATACCTCATTATTAATAATATATATTTCTTTATTTTTTATCATTTTATCATAATCTAAGTTACCACTTATTGTATACTTATTTAATTCTTCTACATTACTTCTTGAAAAAACACCAACTGAATCTATATCCTTAATATCTTTATAATCATAAGTTACTTGTATATTTTTCGCAAAAATAACATCTTTAACTCCATCAATTTCTTTAATAGAATTAGCTAATTCTTCATTTAAAGGATTATTTACTTTTAATCCTGTATAACTATGCTCATTTAAATCAGCCGCATTATTTGAAAATTCTACTACGTATTCTCCATATTTATACCATGATTGTCTTGAATATTCTTCCTCATTAATTGAATTCATTACTGTACTTGCAATTACAAAGAGTATCCCTGCTATACATAGTGATATCATTGTCATTCTTGACTTTTTGCGATTTCCCTTAGCTGCAATTATACTTAAAGAAAACGGACTTAATTTACGTTCTAGATTTTTAGTACCTTTTTTACTTCCTTTAATTTCATAACCACTTAATTTTGTTGCTTCCATTGGAGATACACTGGCAGCATCCTTAGCTGGCTTTGATATAGAAATAAGAACTGTTAAATAATCTGCTATTAAAATTATTAATGCCCACATACAAACATCACTAAAACTAAACCCCTTAGGCTCCATAAAATACGAGAATATTGCTCCTATTATAAAACCTATAGGTGCTCCTATTAAACATAATACAGTTCCCTCTAAACGAACCATATTCTTAACTTGCTTTTTTGTCATTCCAAGAGTTCTTAATTGTCCATATTGACGTGTTTTTTCTGCTATTGAAATATAAAACACGCTATATATTACTAATACACTAACAACTAAAATCCCTATTCCAATTACTAATACCATACCTACCTGTTTTAAATTAGTACTTATACTATCTAAAAACATATTATTTTCATTTACATTTTTACGTTCTATACCATACTTAGCCCCTAACTCACGAATTGTTGTTAAAAACTCATCATTAGACATAGTTTCTGCATTATGTATACGTGCACCAACAGTCCAGTCTATATTCTTTAATTGACTACCACTATTAGCATATTCCTCAGATAAATACAATGTATATACATTTTCTCTACCCTCTATTTCATAAAAACCTACTACCTTAAATTCCTCTGTAGAACCATCATTAAATGTAAGCTTAATAGTTTCTCCTAATGAAGGGTTAACCCCTAACTCCTCCATTAGCTTTTTATCAACTAATGCTTCATTAAAATTCTCTGGATACCTTCCTTCAACAATATTGGCATTTGACATTACTGAATCATTTTGTTCTAAATAATATGGAACTACTAAATATCCATCCTTCTCTAACGCTTTTCCATTTTTGCATGATAAAAATTCACTTATTAACTCATCTGTTCTTAACTTCTCTACTTGTTCGCTAGTTAAATTATGATAAAGCACATGTTGCATTGATTCTAAATTACGTTTGTTTTTCACATTCATAGCATTAGTAGTTAATGCTACCCCTGATAATAAACTTACTGATAATATTATAGTTATTAAAATAAATATATTTCTCATTTTTGATGCTTTTAAACTACTTAATGCTAGTTGACGCAACATAGGTTTATTATTATTTTTCATTATTTTTACCTCCAAATTTAATCTCTTGCCTCAGCATAATTTACTTTTCAAATATATTTCCATCTTCAATTCTTACTATTCTGTCTGCTAATTGTGCAATCTCCATATTATGAGTTATCATTACTAAGGTTTGATTAAACTTTTCAGTTGTTAATTTTAATAGCCCTAAAACTTCTTGACTTGTTTTACTATCCAAGTTTCCTGTTGGCTCATCAGCCAATAAAATTGCTGGCTTTGAAGCAAGTGCTCTTGCAATAGCAACTCTTTGTTGTTGTCCTCCTGACAACATATTAGGATAAGATTTTAATTTTTTATCTAAATGTAAAAATGATATAATTTCATTAACATATTCCTTATCAACTTCATTTCCATCTAATCTTAATGGTAGTATTATATTTTCATACACATTTAACATAGGAACTAAGTTATAATTTTGAAATATAAAACCTATTTGTCTTCTTCTGAAAATAGTTAATTCTTCATCTGACATTTTAGAAATATCTTTTCCATCTACAATTATTTCTCCCTCTGTAGGTGAATCTAAACCACCCATCATATGTAATAATGTAGATTTTCCACTTCCTGAAGTTCCTACTATAGCTAAGAACTTTCCTTTTTCAACAGATAAGTTTACTCCTCCTAATGCCTTTACTAAACTTTCTCCCTCACCATAATATTTCTTTAAATTTTTAATTTCTAATATGTTCATAATTGACCCCCTCAATCTAAATCCTTAATTTTATATTATAAAAACAAAATAACAAAAACCTCTCAAAAATATCACAATTTTGAGAGGTTTTCTTTTAATAAATATACCTTAAATTCACTACCCTTATTTAGTTCTGATCGAATCTTTATAAATCCATTTTCTTTATGTATTATTTCTCTAGTTATAAAAAGTCCTACACCAATTCCATTTTCTTGTGAAACACTTTTAGACCTATAAAATCTATTAAATATTTTTCCTTGTTCTTCTTCCTTAATTCCTATTCCATTATCACAAATGCTTATAGCCACATAATTTTCTAACATCTCTACTGTAATATTTATTATTCCACCTATTGGGGTATATTTTACTGCGTTATCTAAAATATTAACAATAGCTTCTTCTGTCCATTTAGCATCAAAACAAGCATAAATATTATCTTCACAATTAACAGTTATATTGATTTGTTTTTCTTCTGCATTCCAAATAACTTGTCCTATTGCTCTGGCAATCATTTCCTTAACTAAATTATTTTTTATATCAATTGTTATTACTCCACTCTCAATTCTAGACATTTTAACCATAGCACTAATTAAAAAATCTAATTTACTAATTTGAATATTATTTAACGTTAAAAAATCTATTTGTTTTTCCCTTGGAACTTCTCTTTCTAACAATAAATTATTATACATTTTTATATTAGAAATAGGAGTTTTTACTTGATGAGATATATCTGCTACTAATGATCTAATTTCATCTCTTTCACTTTTAGCCAAATTAGACTTGTTTTTCATTATTTCATATAAACGCATTAACTTATGATTCATTTTGTCATCTAAAGTTTCCCTGCAAAAAGTAAAGTCAATTTCTTTTTCACTAATCATATTATCTAAGGTTACTCCAAGTATCCTCGAAAAACGTCTAAATCTATATTCATAATAAACTATAATAATTAACAAAATAATAAGATAAAAAATATTAATCACAGTCTTCACCTACCCAAGTATATCCTAGTCCATAAATAGTTTTTATATACTTATGATTATCATCTTCTAACTTATTTCTTAACCTATTTATATTAACTGTTAAAGCATGCTCATCTACAAAATTTCCTTTATCATCCCATATTTTATCAATTATTAATTGCCTTGTAACTACATTTCCCTTATTAGAAACTAATAAATTTAATAATTTAAATTCTGTAGGTGTTAACATAAGCTTTTCTCCAGTTTTATGGGCAACGAGCTTTTCAAAGTTAATAATCAAATTATTATCCTGATATATCTGACCTTTATTAAGTTCTTTGCCTCTTCTTAAAACAGCCTCTATCCTCTTTCTTAAAAGTATATTACTAAAAGGTTTTGTAACATAATCATCTGCCCCACACTCAAATCCCTTAACTTCATCTTTTATTAAATCACATGCTGTTAAAAAAATTACTGGTATACTTTTTAATTTTTTAATTTCTATGCAAAAATCAAAACCATTTCCATCAGGTAAATCTACATCTAATATAGCTAAATCAATGTTGTTATTAGCAACAACCTCTCTTCCTTCCTCAATAGTTTCTGCAACTATCAAATTGTATCCCTCTGCCTCTAAATCATAACTTAATCCAATTCTTAAGGCAGCATCATCTTCTAAAAGTAATATAGTAGTCATCCTCAAATTCCCCTTTTTTCTTTGTATATTAATTAATAAATTTTTTTTCTATCGTATTTAATATAATAAATTTTAAAACAATTATTTACCATTTTCAATTATATTTTATTACTTCTTTATCAGTAAAGCTAATTTTTATAAATCACTAAAGGCATGAAAAAAGAGCATACTTTCGTATGCCCTAAAAAATTTTACACATATTCAAAGTCATCTGGAGCGTCAAACCATTTTCCGCGTCCTAAATGAAGTATAAAGCTCATTGCTGCTACAATTAAATATCCAATTACAAATGGTGATGTTAAATAAAATCCTAGTGCTGCACTATGTATAAATCCGAACAATGCAAGTACTGCTGCAACTAATGCAGTTATAGCAACTTTATCTAGTCGTTTATCAATAATAAATACTGTTATTGTACCAAGGATAATACCAATTATTATTGCACCTGATTTTACTTCTGCAACTCCTCTCCACATTACACCATTATCAATTAAATATTGTGATACTTCTGCTTGATATCCTGCTACTCCAGAAGGTAGTGTTTCTGTCCATATATCTGCTATTCCGACAGAACCTGTAATTTGAGTAAATAAGTAATCTGCAACTGGTGGTACCATTGCTACACCAATAGCTGCATAATGTTTTACCTTACAATCCTTAAATGCTTGAGATACCATAACAACTGAACACCATAAATAAGTAATTGCTGCAATTGCTGGTGGTACTAATTCACTAAAGAATGTAAATAGTCCGAATAATCCTGCAAGCCCTAGTAAAATTCCTCCTACCCAAGAATAACCTATTCCTGCTCCAGATTTCTTTAGTCCTGCATGTCCAAGCCAAACAGTATTTGGTACAACACCACCGAAGCTTGCAGAAATCATTGTACAAATACCATCTGCAAATTGTGCCTCTCTTATATTATAATTATCTCCTGCTGCATTTGCTGCTTCAACATTATCCATTGTTTCAATAAAATTATATATTTCAATAGGAATAATTATAGTTAAATAAGGTAGTACTACTGAAAATCCATTAAGTAATGCTTGAATAGAAGTAGCTGGATTTGGTACATAGAACCCTACACCTGAAAAATCTATTTGTGTACGTCCAAGTGCTAATGCATAAACTATTCCACCTACAATGGCAAAAACAAGTGGTGGAAACTTCTTTTTAAATAAGTATCCTCCAAATACTCCAACCATAGCTACAAGTAAAATTGGAAGTCCTACAACTGGATCACTAAATACATCAAATACTCCTTGAGTAGCCATCCATATAAATCCTATTCCTGCAACTGTTCCTAAAAGAGCTGCACGAGGAACTCTTTTTTTCATCCAAGGACCAATAAATCCTCCAAGAAACTCCACTGCACCACCTATAAAACATGCTGCAACAGCTGCTGACCATGTAAGTTCTGCATCTCCTAATGCATAGTGAAGTGGCATTATTACACCATATAATATAACAAACATAGCTGGTGTAGATACACCTGATGGTAATGCTGTTACATCTGTTCTTCCTTCTTTTTTTCCTAACTTATATGCCATAAATGCATAATATATACCACTTAATAATAAACCTATGGACATTCCTGGAATAACTCTACCGTACACTAATTCATCTGACCATCCAAGAACTCCTGATAATGTTGCTATTACAATAAGATAGTTTACTATATTGTTTGTTAATGTATATGTTAATCCACCTATATCTCCTGTGCTAAATAAAGGTATATTTGCTTTAGTTTTAAACATTAATTTTTTCTCCCCTAGTTAATTTTTTATTACGCTTCAATTGGTATAAATTTAAATTGTGCTATATCAAATAAGCCCATATCAGTAAGTTTTAATTCTGGAATAACAGCTAAAGACATAAAACAAAGTGTCATAATTGGTTCTACATCCTTACTTACACCAAGAACTTCATGTGCAATATTATGAATAGCTGTAAGCTTTTTATCTACCCATTCTCCACTCTGGTCACTCATAAGACCACCTATTGGCATAGGCATGCTTTCTAATACTGATTTGTTTTTTACAACTACAAATCCTCCACCTTGGTTAATAAGTTCTTTTACAGCAAACTCCATATCATCGTCACTTACACCTACAACTATGATGTTATGAGAATCATGTGCTACTGAAAGTGCTATAGCACCTTCTTTTATTCCATAACCTTTTAATAAAGCTACAGCTACATTACCTGTATTTTGATGACGTTCAACTACTGCAACCTTAACTATATCTTCATTAGGATTATATATAAATTCATCATTTTCATCACGTTTAATATTGACTACTTCTTTACTTGTAACTACCCCACCTGGTAAAATCTTAATAGCATGTGCCTTATCTGATTTAATAGTTAATCTTAATTTTTCTTTAGAGAAATCTTTAACATGGAAGCTTCCCTTTGTTTCAGAAATATCATGAAGTGATATTGGTAATTTATACTCTCCACCTGCTGCTACTTCTTTTCCTTCTATTAAAACATTATCTACATTAAAATCTTTAAGATTGTCTACAAGAACAATATCTGCTCTTAATCCTGGTGCAATTGCACCTCTATCTTTTAATCCATAACATTCTGCTGCATTTAAAGTAGCCATTTGAACAGATATAATTGGATCAATTCCTTCTTCTACACACATTCTTAAACTGTTATCTAAATGACCAACACTTAAAATAGTTTTTGGTTGCATATCATCTGCACAAAGTATGCAACGCTTACTATTAAAAGGAGTAACTCCTTTTGCTAAAGTTCTAAGATTATGACAAGCAGAACCTTGACGAAGCATTACATAAATACCACGTGAAATTCTATTAAGCATATCATCAACAGTTTCGCATTCATGATCTGTATGAATATTAGCAGCAGCATAAGCATTAAGTGCATTTCCTACTAATCCTGGACTATGTCCATCAATTACTTTCCCTTGATTTTTAGCTACAATTAACTTATCTAATACATCATCATGACCTTCAACAACTCCTGGGAAGTTCATAAATTCACCTAACCCAAGAATTCTGTTATCTTTAATAGGCTCAACCATATCTTTAGCATCTATTCTAGCTCCAGAATGTTCAAATGGTGTAGCTGGAACACATGAAGGTAACATCATTTGAATATCAAGAGCTGTTCCTTCCGATGCCTTTAACATATAATTTATACCTTTTAAACCACATACATTAGCTATTTCATGTGGATCCGCTATAATAGTTGTTGTTCCATGAGGAACTATAAGTCTCCCAAGTTCTTCAGGACTAACATAAGATGACTCTATATGTATATGTCCATCAATAAACCCAGGAGTGGCATACTTGCCTTTTGCATCTATTACCTTATTTCCATCATATTTTCCTACACCTGCAATTAAGTTGTCACATATAGCTATATCACCTTCAATAATAGCACCATTATATACATCAACAACTTTACAATTTTTTATAACTACATCAGCAGGAATTCTTCCTGCTGATATATCAATTAATTTTTTAAGATTCTTTTTTTCCATAATTATGCCACCTCTATACTACTTACTCTCAATAAGCTCAAGAATAGGATCGAATGTATCTAATGCAATACAATCTACTGGTCCTACATCTGTAATAGCATAGTCTGGAATAGCCGTAATAGGTAAGAAGAACATATACATTAATGGTTCTGGTAAATCACAACCAAGCTCATTAGCAGCCTTATTAATAATAGTATCTAAATGAGCAATTTCTTCTGGTTCTAAATCACTTGCAATTCCTCCAACTGGTAGTGGTAAGAAGTTAATAACTTCACCATCTGCAACAACAACTTGTCCACCGCCATTTTCAATTAAGTGATTTACTGCAATAGACATATCTTCTGCATTTGCACCCATAACAATAATATTATTATCATCTGGAGCAGCTGATGATGCCATTGCACCCTTCTTAAGTTTCCATCCTGAACAGAATGCTAAAGACTTATTTCCATTACGTCCAAAACGTTCAAGAACTGATACCATTAATACATCTTGCTCTGTATCTGGTTGTACAACTCCATTCTTTACTTCAAGAACAACATCTCTTCTCTTACGAACGAAAGGTCCTTTAACATCCATTGATAAAACCTTAGCTTGTCCATTTTCTATATTTACTCTATATTCAAAATCTTCTTTTGTAGTTTTAGCACACTTTAACTCACTAGTTAATATAGCACTTCTCTTTGGTGCTTTTAATTCATAAGTTAATTTTCCATTTTGAGCAACTAACTTACCATTTGTAATAACTGTTTCTACGTTAAATGTTTCTATGCCATCTACTAAAAGAATATCAGCAATTCTTCCTGGTGATATTGATCCTACTAAGTGATCAATTCTATACGCTTCAGCACTATTAATAGTAGCCATTTGAATAGCAGTCATTGGCTCTACACCCTCTTTTATTGCTAAACGTACAACATTATCTAAATGACCCTTTTCTAAAACATCTTTTGCTGTTACGTCATCTGTACAGAAGCTAACACGTCTTGCAAGGTAAGGATTTACCTCTGTTACAGCTCTTATATTTTCCTTAAGAAAATGAGTTACAGATGATTCACGAACTAGCATATGCATTCCTTTACGCATTTTTTCTACTACTTCTTCGTGATCATAACTTTCGTGATCTAGTCTAATTCCAGCACAAAGATAACCATTTAATTCTTTACCTCTTGCCATAGGAGCACATCCGAATATAGGAAGATTATTTTTAGCAGCTACTTCTATTGCTCCTAAAGTATTTTCATCTTCTTCTGTTACATATTCACGTACTGTTTCCCATACACCAAAGCATTCTGGCCATTGTTGTACTGTTTCATGTACTTCTTTAGTAAAATTGAAAGCAACTGTAGATTGCGGAAATGTATAAGGCGTTTTATAAGGTGCTCCCCAAAATACTTTAAGTGGGCTAGCCTTAATTTCTTTAAAAATTTCTTGTAATCCCTCTAAGCCTGATACTGATATATACTCATCAAGACCTGATATCATGCTTGTTGTTCCACGAGGAACTACTGCCTTTGCATAGCTTGTTATACTAAGCTTGCTACATTCGCTATGGATGTGTCCATCGATAAGACCTGGTACTAAATATTTTCCTGTTGCGTCAATAGTTTTTGTGTCTGGACCTATATAATCTGTTACATCTCCTACTGCTACAATTGTATCTTCATAAATTGCAACATCAGCCTTGTAAATTTCGCTTGTCATAACATTTACTAGGTCTCCATTTAGTACTACTGTGTGTGCTGGTATGATAGCTCTTCCTGCACGGATAAGTTGTTTTAAATTGGTAATTGTTTGTTTCATTTTTTTCCTCCAATAAATAAAGCTTTAGATACCCCGGCTATTTCTAGCGATCCAGGTTTCCCGTCCTGCAGATTGTATCTAGACGAATTTAATGGATTAAAACTTATTGAAGAAACTCATTATAAGTAAAAAATATAACAAAATCCATAATGTATAAAATTTTATTATTGTATATAATGTTCGTATTTTGAAATGTTTTTTTAGTATTAATCAAACTTTGTTAATATTCTCACTCTAATTTGACGATAATTATTGTTATTTTTAAAATAATTATTCGTATTTCTTCAGATGTATTCTAGCATATCTTAACAACAAAGACAATAATAAATTATAATAAAAGCATACCCATATAGAGTATGCCATTATTTATATATTTACTATATTGTTTATAAATCAATATATACATATATATTTATACCTGCAAATACACCTTATACCATTACTTGTTTCTTATTGTATTATGTTTGTTTTTCTTCCACAAAAATCACATCTTCCATCATGTAAATGCACTTCTGTATTATATCCATTTCTTTTGATAATTACTTCTCCACAATTGGTACAATAAGTATTATTATATATACCACCTACATTCCCTACATATACATATCTTAAATACTTCTTAGCTTCATCTCTTGCTTCTATTATTCTATCTATCCTAGTAGCCTTATTTTCCATCTTATATCTTGGAAAGTATCTACTTAAATGTAATGGTATATTTTCATTAATACTTGAAATAAATTCTGCAATATTTCTAATCTCTTCTAATGAATCATTTTCATCACTCACAAGCAATGTGGTAATCTCAACATGACAATTATCATTACATCTTTTTATACTCTCTAATACCGGCTCTAAATTTGCACCACATATTTTATTGTAATATCTATTTGTATAACCTTTTAAGTCAATATTCATTGCATCTATATAAGGAAGAAGCTCATTAAGAGGTTCCTTATTTATATATCCATTTGTAACTACAACTACACCTATTTCCTCATTATGTTCTTTTATCTTTTTAGCTGCATTAAACATGTACTCATACCACATCATTGGCTCATTATAAGTAAAAGCTATCCCTGCATTGTTATTTACATCTTCTATAATAGAAATTAATCTATCTATTTCTAAAAATTCTGTAGCCGGTCTATTTTGTGAAATCTCATAATTTTGACAAAAGCTACATGTCATGTTACATCCAAAACTTCCAATAGATAATATATTTTTTGAAGGTTTATAATGATATAAGGGCTTTTTTTCTATAGGGTCAACTGCTGCTGAAGTTACTTCACCATAATTAGTTGCAAAAAGCTTTCCGTGTTTAACGCTCCTTACTCTACATACACCAAAATTCCCCTCATTAATTAAACAGTTATGTGGACAAACTTTACATCTAACTTTATTATCTATATTTTCATAAAATGAAACTTTATAGTCCACACTATTCACCTTCCTTATATCTTATTACTTCAAACTTTTCTATATTATAATCTTCATTAATGTCTATATCACCTTTACTACAAGCAATACTTAACTGCTTTTCTATTGTATCAATACCTTCAATATCAGGTAATAATAATCCTCTTCTATAACCTTTAGTAACTATTACTCCATACTTTTTAGGATCTAACTCTTCTTTAGAAGCTGGTACTGCATCCATTAGTACATCTACAGATATATCTATATCTTCTAATTCATCTTCTCTTAAAGCTGGAAATCTTGGATCATTTAGCGCTGATTCTATTGCATTTTTTATTATTTCCTCACCTACAGAATTAGTTGTAGGTGCTATTGTTCCTATACACCCTCTTAATTCTCCAAATTTCTTTAATGATACAAAAACACCATGTTTCTCATTTAAAAGCTCTTGTGGCACATCTTTTATATGTTCCATTCTTTCACCATGAACAAAATAATAATTTAAACTTTCTCTTGCAATCCTTGTATAAGGATTACTATTGTTTATCTTTCTTTTAAATCTTTCTTCTTTTGATTTTATTAATATATCTAAAGCACTATTTTCCTTTGCTTCTCTTTTAAACTTCATTACACCATATCCTACTCCAAATGGTCCTTCATAAGATAACACATCTCCTTTAATTTCTTTACCTTCCATTGCTCCTAAAAGAATATTTACAGAGTTTAGTCCACACTGCGCAGCCTCCTCCACCATAGTATAATCCATGCTAAGTGCAGACTTAACATCACCTTTCTCAAGATTACTTAAAAGTTCTTTATCAAATTTTTCTCCATAAGGTGAATAAGAATAAGGACCTTCCTCCTTAAGTCTATGAGAAAGATCACCACTTGCTATTATGACTATTTTTCTTTTTAGCTCATTTGCTACCTTTTCTATTTCCATTCCAAATCTATATAAAATCATAGGTCCTAAAGCAGCATATGTAATATGAACCAACTTGTATTCAGCATAATATTTATTAACAAAATATAGCGGAACCATTGTTCCATGATCTAATTTAAAACTTTGGTTGTACATTGATAATAACTCTTTATTTATTGGTGCAGCAGGAATTCCTTCAACATGACAATTTATATCTAATTTTTTATTAAACTCTCTATCTAATTTAATATCCATTTTTATATTACTACATCTAAACTGACTTAAATCTCCACTAATTCTCTCTTCATCTGAAATAGCTATAGCATCTGAAAACATGGTTGCATGAGGTGTAATAACAACAATGGTCTCTGGCTTAAGACTTGCTATTTCTGCACCTATTTTATTACATGCATTACTTGTACTATCTATCTTTTTTTCTTCGCCTCTTCCTATGTCAGGAATTATTATGGGTGGATGTGGCATTAAATAATAACCTAAAACATAACTCATACAAATATCTCCTTATATATTAATAATTAATCCGTATACTTCTACTAAATTATTTTTACCATATACTTAATAATTATTATTTATATAAGTAAAAAATGAGCTTTTCTTAAAGATCCTAATCTATTTCGTTATCTCTCATATCTAGATAACAACATATTTTTTCTTTACCCTTAGCTAAGAATATAAAAAAACCACCTTTTTAATGTGAATTAACCTTTAAATTATTCTCACATAAAATGGTGGTTGCTTATTATTCAACTATTTTATTTTTATGATAATTATATATATATATTGGGATTCCAGATAACATTAGTATAAATCCCCACATAACTGTTTCTGCTCCTGAACCATATATAGTCCAAATTACATATATAAATGCTAATAGTGGTAATATTGATTTTTTAATAAAATATATAATATTAAACTCTTTCTCATCTTTAAATTGCATCATCATTTCTGCTGAAATACTTAATAAATAAACTGGAAGATATGATAATGTTGCAAGTATTATAATAAAATTAAATGCATTAACCATTCCTTTTTGGTAATTCATAACTAGTAATATATTAATTAATACTGATGATATTACTAACGAATTAACAGGAGTTCCTGTTTTTTTATTAATTTCCCCAAAAAATTTTGGAAATACACCATCTACTCCAGCTGCATATGATATTCTAGCTGTAGCTAATAGCCATCCAATTATTGTTCCTACAATGCAAATAACTACTGCAACAGTTAATATTTTTCCTACTCCACTTCCTAAGGCATTTGTAAGTATATCAGTTAAAGGTGCAGTACTTTGAGCTAAGCTTGAATTATTCATAGCGCCCATGCTACCAACACTTATGGCTAAATAAATTATAGCTGCTATAATTAAACCATAAATTGTACTCTTTCTTATATTTTTTTCCGGATCTTTAATTTCTCCTGCTGCAACAGTAGCACTTTCTACTCCAATAAATGCCCATAAAGTTGAAGTAGCCGCAAGTGATATTGTGCTAAGCCCTTTTCCTTCTGGAAACATAGGTAATATATTTGATTTATCAAAATTTAAAAATGCAACTATAATAAATAACGCAAAAAATCCTATTTTAAATACTGTAGCAAAAGCTTGAATCATTCCTGCTTTTTTTACTCCTGCTATATTAACAAATGTAAATATCCATAATACTATACTTGAAAATATTAATGAAATTACTGGATTACTTAATTGAGGTATTATAACTGATGAATAACTAGTAATTGCAACTAATATAGCTGCATTCCCAATCCATCCCCCAGTCCAATAAAGCCATGCACTTAGAAAGCCTGCAAAATCACCAAATGCTTTCTTAGTATAATAATAAGCCCCTCCTGTTGATGGATACTTAGTTCCAAGATTGGCAAATGAAATTGCTATTAATATTGAACCTATTGTCGTTACAATCCATGCAATTATTGTGGCTCCTGGTCCTGACACTGATGCTAATGTTGATGGTAACATAAAAACACCAGAACCAATCATGTTACCACATACAAGCATAGTAGCCATGAAAAGACTTATCTCCTTCTTTAAATTTTTCTCTTCCATCTTTCCTCCTTAGTTT
>JAFADP010000106.1 GCA_023424785.1 Bacillota bacterium | reverse complement strand
GTGGAGAGTCAAAAGAAGAAGCTCTTCATCGTGAAATAAAAGAAGAATTAGAATTACATATTAAAAACTTAGAATACTTAACTACAGTAGATTATGATTATTCTAATTTCCACCTAACTATGCATTGTTTTATTTGTGAAATTGATAGAGGAACATTAAAATTAAATGCTCATAATGATGCTAAATGGATTAACTTTAATGAGTTAGATAAGCAAAAATGGGTTCCAGCTGATATTTTAGTTGTAGATGAGTTATATAGGTATTCTTCTAAGGTAAATTAATTAATTTCATATAATATTACTAATAATGTATAATAAGGATATGCAATATTAGAATTAATAAAAATAATGGGGGAGATTTTTATGTACTTTATTAAACCGGGAAAAGAAAATACTGATGAAACTTTAGAATTAGCTGTTAAAACCGCTAAGGAGAGAGGAATAAAACATATTGTTGTTGCTTCAAGTAGTGGTTTAACTGCAGAAAAATTAAAAAAGTTGGCTGGGGATAGTATTGAAGTTATATGTGTGACTCATTGTTATGGATATCCTGAAGAAGGAACTAACGATATGGAAAGTGAGGAAAGAGAAAAGTTAATATCTTTAGGGGTAAAGGTTCTTACAACAACTCATGTATTAAGTGGAGCTGAAAGAGGATTATCTCAAAAATTTGGTGGAATATCTCCAGTAGAAGTTATGGCAAGTACTCTTAGAATGTTTGGACAAGGTACTAAGGTTTGTGTTGAAGTTGCTGTAATGGCAGTTGATGCAGGTCTTATACCTTATATGAAGCCTATTATAGCAATTGGTGGTTCTTCTCATGGATGTGATACAGCATTAATAATAAGAACAGCTCATGCTAACAAAATTTTAGATACTAAAATTGATGAAATTATATGTAAGCCTTATTTAGATTAATAAACTTATAAAGTTACCTTAGATGAAATTTAAAAGATTATGTGCTTTAAAGTTTTAGATACATTATAAAAATAAATCCTATTGAACAAATAATTGTTTCAATAGGATTTATTATTGTTTTATCTTTTAGCTTTTCTATATCCTGCAGCAATAGCTTCATCTTCAGAATTAAAGGTTACTAAGTATTCTGAATCAGCCATGTTTTCATAGTCTCTTTGACCTGGACAGTGGTATATTTTTGATTTTGAGTTTCCTCTTATTACTTGACCACTGTTAGCTTGTGAAGAATTTTCTTGTTCTGTTACAGTAGTATTATTTGTGTTAGCTGTAACGTTAGTATTTGTATTACCTGTAGAGCTTGTTCCACTATTTCCTTCAGATGGTCCTGTTTGGTTGCTTGATGCTCCTTCGTTTGTTATAGCTTCACCATCTAGTCCGCTTCCACCTGTTGCATAGTCTATAGTAATTCCAGGTTGAACATTATAAACAAATACATTAAATTCAATTCCTTCGCCATTATCTTCTACAGATCTTGCTTCCATTTGAACACCTTTTGCTACAAGGTCATTTCCTTCAAATATTGGTGTTACTCTATATAAAACGTGGTTATTTGTTTCTTTAACATAGTCTGCAACCATATTTTCAAATGGTAACATTCCAGTAACATTAAAGTATCTTGTTCCAGTAATTAAATTATTTTTATTTGCATTTTCTGCTGTTAATTGATATCCAATAAGGTGAGCTCTATTATATAAGTATTTTCCATCAACAATATCATACTTTACTGAATGCCATCCAGTTGGTTTAACAGAACTAATAGAACCTCTTTCTTCTGTTGGCATTATGTCTGTTCCTACATTAGCAAAAGCAACTCCACATCTTCCTAAATTATCTAGTGGTGCATATTCTTCAAATGATGTTGTTGTATAATCTGACTCTGAAAAATTAGGTACATTATTATTTAAAACAACATAAGGTGTTCCAGAATACTCAGGTATATTAGATAGTGTTGCATTACTTACATTATCTTTTGATGATAAATAGCTATTAGAATCACTTGAGCTTGATTCATTATTTTCAACAACTTGTCCATTATCATTTGTTGAAGTAGATGGAGTAGTATTACATCCAACTAATCCTGTTAATAATAGGAATGTTCCTATTAACATAATTATTGACTTTTTAAAGTTTAAATTCTTTTTCATTAGTTTATTCTCCTATAGACTTCTTTTGTTATTACTTCATGTGATGATCCTTCAAAATCTTCATTATTAATTAATTCCCATTGTTTATCTTGTACATTTATATCAAAGTATAAATCTGCTGGATAATGTCTGTTCCATTTGTAGATAATTATAGTATTAATTTTATCTATATAGTTACTCAATGAGTTATTTTCTACTAAACAAAAATCAGTATTATCACATTCATCAAGAAAATTTTCAACTACTTTAATATTTCCATTATCAATATCTTTATAAAGCTTATAAGAATATTCATTCATAAAAAGAGTGCTATCTTTAACAAGTTCTTTTATAGAACATCTAAGAACCTTATCTTGACTTTGTCTTCTTTTATTAAACATCATACCATTATTATCATCTAGACAAACAATTACATTCATTTTTATCCCTCCTTATATTAATATATTGTAGTACAATTATATCAAAAAAGTATACTTTTAATTATAATTAATTTAGAATATTAAAAAAGATGGAGTTTAAGTTATATGAATATTTTAAAATTTTCAAGCTATGATAACTTTAAGTGTATAGCTAATAAATGCAAGTTTACATGTTGTTCAGGATGGGATGTTAATATAGATAATAATACTTTTAATAAGTGGAGTGAATATGATAACTTAAGTTATTTATTAAAAGAAGTTAAAAAATGTAGTGATAAAAATGAATATTTTATTAATAAGGAAACTCATGAAGATTGCCCTTTTTTAGATAATAAAGGTTTATGTAATATAGTAAAAAATCATGGGGAAGAGTATTTATCCTTAACATGCCATACTTTTCCTAGAATAGAGAATGTTTTTGAAGATAGAAAAGAGCTTTCTTTATCATGTGCATGTCCAGAAGTTGTTGATATTATAAGTAATATAAATGAAAAAATATATATAAAGTCTAAGAATAACTTATTAGACATTAAAATAAGGGAATTATTAATTAATATTATTAATGAAGAGGATTTTTCCTTAGAGCATAAACTTATTGTTTCTTTTGAAATTTTATTAAGCATTTTACAAAATGAAAATCTTAATTTAGAAAGATATAAAGATAAAGAGTACATAAAAGACATTGTAGATATGTATAAGGGAGTAAATTTAAATATAGAAGAATCTATAAATGAACTTAATAATTTATTTTTAGATATTACTCAAAATTATAAAGAAGTTCCTGTATTACAAGGTGTTTTAAATGATATTTATGACTTAGCACAAGAAGTTTTTATTGAAGATCTTTCAGATGGATGGGAGGACTTTAAAGATAAATTTAAAGAGTATAATACTTTAATACAAAACTGCATTGTTTCTAAGATTTTTAGTAGTTGTGTTAGTAGTGATAAGGAAGAAATAATTATTTCTTTTGAGTTAATTATATTAGAGTATTTATTAATAAGATATGCTTCATTTTTAAAGTATATTATTAGTGAAGAGATAAGTATTCAAGATATAAAAGATTATATTGTAGTTTTTTCAAGAGTTATTGGAAATAATAGTGAAGCTGTTAAAGAATTTATTAAAGAAGGCTTTGGGGATTATATTTTAGAAGTTGGTTACTTATGTTTTATAGGATTATTTTAATTATTTTATATGAGGTATTAGTGTGGATAGAGAAGAAGTTGAGTTATTACCAGCTGGGTTAGTAACTTGTTTATTAAATGAAAAAGAAGTACGTATATTAAAAATATCTCCTAAGAAGTTAACTTTACGTTTATCAGAGAAAGTAGAAAGTAATTTTAAGCTTAAAATAGCATTTTATTTATTTGATGATTATAGATATGAAGAAGTTACAATAGAAGATTATAAAATTCGTGAAGTAATTAAAGAAGACTTTTACTTAACTTATATTATTGAGATTAATAATAAGGAATACTTTGAAGGTGTAAGAAAGATTTTTAAGGAGTATTATAATTATATTAAGTTAAAGGCTTTTGGAGATTTTAATGAATTTTCAGAGAAAATGGTTAATTATCCAGCTCAATTAGATTATGAGTTTTTTGACTATTATTTATACCAAAAGAAACATTGGATGAATAGCCTAAATTATGAAGTTTGGAATGAGAGTATTATAAATTCAGTAGAGTTTGCTCTTAGTTTAGATAATTATGTTTTATATAAAAAGTATTTAGATGTTTCTTTTAATGTTTTTAAAGAAGAATATTTAAAAGAGAATTTTATACATAATCATAAGCTTTTTAAAGGGGATTTTTCAAGGCTTTATATTGGAAATGAGTTTTGTCATAATTTATTTCCAGAAGAAGAGCTTTTAATAAATATGCTTAAAAAGGCTAAAGAAGAAAACCTTGAAGTAACATTATGTTTTACATATATGAGAGAGAATTATATAGGAAAAACTAAAGAAGTGTTAAATAAAGTATATAATTGGTGTAAAGAAAATAATAAGAGAATAGAAATTACAATAAATGATTGGGGAATGGTAAGGCTTATTGAAAACAAACTAGATTATTTTAAAATTAACTTAGGAGTTTTATTAAATAAGAGAAAAAAGGATCCAAGATATATTTATAAAAAAGGTTATGATGAAAATAAGGGGCTTATGGGAAAAAATTCTCTTAATAGCTCAATATTTAATAAGTTTTTAAAGGATCTTAATATAGATAGATATGAATATGAAAATTGTGGTTATAGAATATCTATAGCACAAGGAAAGCATAGTTTACATCTTCCTTTTTACCAAACAAATACATCTCAATATTGTACATTATATGCAATGTGTACAACTATGGATAGGGGAAACCAAAAGCTTGTAGAAAGCTGCCCACAGTATTGTAAAGACTATGTATTTACTTATGCAAAGCACTTAAAAATGGTTGGGAGATATAACTCTTTATTTAGCTTTGATGATACTTTATTAAAAAATCCAGAGGAATTAGAGTATTATATAAATAGTGGAATAGATAGAATTGTTTTAAATCAATTATAAATGAGGAAAGTTATAATGAAAATAGTAGCAGGATTAGGATGCATTGACGATTATATATCATTAGTTAAGGCAGGAGCAGATGAAGTTTTTTGTGGATATGTTCCATATGAGTGGAATAAAAAGTATGGAAATCTTTTTCCTTTAAATAGAAGAGAAGTTTTATACTATAATATTCAAATAAGTTCTCTTGAGGATATGAAAATACTTAAGAAAATGGTAGATGTATATAAGGTGCCAGTAAGTATAGCTTTTAATTATTTATATTATTTAGAAGAGCAGTATGAAATAATAGGAGATATAATAAAGGATTTAATAAGTATAGGATTTAATGATTTTATTATTTCAGATGTTGGATTATTACTTTATTTAAAAGAAAACAATATAAACTGTTGCATACATTTAAGTGGAGAGTGTGCAGAAATAAATTCTCTTTCTATAGAGTTTTTTAATAAGTTAAATATATCTAGATATATATTTCATAGAAAAAATACTCTTTATGATATGAAATCTTGTATAACTAATAATAAAGTTAAAAATCTTCAGTATGAAGCATTTATTTTAAATGAAAGATGCCATTATACAGGAGCTTTTTGCAACTCTCTTCACTGTGATGAAATGGAGCACATATGTAAATTGCCATATGAACTATCAAAAATAAGTAAAGAATCAAGTGGATTTAAAGAAGTAGATAAAAGGATAGAAGCTTATTATAATGAGCTTGAAAGTGAAGACTTTGAAGAATTTAGTATTGAGGATGAAGAAGATAATGACACATATCTTTTAGGAAGTACAGGCTGCGGCATATGTTCTTTAAAGGAGCTTAAAAATGCAGGAGTTACACATTTAAAAGTAGTTGGAAGAGGGAACTCCATTGATAATATGATAAGAGATGTAGAAAATTTAAAAAAGGCTATATTAATGTTGGAAAATATAGATGATAATAATATGTATAAAGAAGAAGTTAGAAATAAATTCTTCCTTAATAAATGTAGTGGACAATGTTATTATTATGAAAAAATAGAATAAGAAGAGGCTTGGAAGTGTTCAAATTAAAGAACACTTCCAAGCCTTTTTATTTGTATGATTAAGGACAATGAAATAAAGTTAACATTTGAAAAGTTAAAAGAAGAAATATCAAAGGTACCTTTAAATTTAGAGTTAAGAGAAATGATAAATCGTAAAAAATAAACAATCGTTGATTTATTAAGAAATAAATGGTAAAATTATTAAGAAAAATAAAATAAAGGAAATGGTAAGTTGTGACCTAGAGTTTTTAAATTCTAGGTTACTTTTTTGATAATAAGTAAATTACATTGAGAATAATAAATTTAAGTAAGCATTCTTAAGGGGGGAAAAGTGAAAAGAGATATAAAAGTCAATTATGGTGTAATAGGAGAAGTGGTAAATAAACTAAGGATATATAAAGAAGCATTAACAACAATAAGAGAAGTAGTAGAAAGTATAAATGAAAAAA
>JAFADP010000053.1 GCA_023424785.1 Bacillota bacterium | reverse complement strand
ATTAATATACCAGTTGAAGAATTAGGATTAAAGGGTTCACCAACAAAGGTTAAGAAATCAATGACTAAAGAAGCTAAGGGCGCAGGAGAAATTGTTAAGGAATCAGCTCCAGAAGCAGTAGCATATGTTTTAGGAAAGTTAAAAGAAAAACACTATATCTAAGATAATAGGAGGGTAATTGGAGATGAATATAGCAGAATATAATGGCGTTTGGGTATTTGCTGAACAAAGAAATGGCGAGTTACAAAAGGTTTCTTTAGAAATATTAGGAGAGGGTAGAAGATTAGCAGATGAATTAGGAGTTAATCTTACAGCAGTATTATTAGGATATAATGTAGGTTCTTTAGCTGATACATTAGGTGAATATGGTGCTGATGAAGTATTAGTTGCAGATCATCCACAATTAGAAAGATATACAACTGATGGATATACAAAGGTCCTTTGTGACTTAGTAAATGAGAGAAAACCAGGAATATTATTTATAGGAGCTACTTTCGTAGGAAGAGATTTAGGTCCAAGAGTTGCGGCAAGGTTATCAACAGGATTAACTGCTGACTGTACATCTTTAGAAGTAGATGTTACTAATGGAGATTTACTTGCAACAAGACCTGCTTTTGGTGGAAACTTAATGGCGACAATTGCATGCCCAAATCATAGACCACAAATGGCTACTGTAAGACCAGGAGTATTTTCAAGACTTACAGAAAAGAGAACAAACTTTAATATAGAAAATGTATCAGTTGCTTTAGAAGCTTCAGATATTAGAACTACTGTTTTAGAGGTAGTTAAAGCTAACAAAGATATTGTTGATATTGGAGAAGCTAAAGTTATAGTTGCTGGTGGTAGAGGTGTTGGAAGTAAAGAAAACTTCGAATTATTACAAGAATTAGCAACTGCTTTAGGTGGAGTTGTTGGAGCATCAAGAGGTGCTGTAGATAAAGGTTGGATTGAAAGAGATTACCAAGTTGGACAAACTGGTAAAACTGTAAGACCTACAATATATGTTGCTTGTGGTATTTCAGGAGCAATTCAACATGTTGCTGGTATGCAAGAGTCAGATATGATAATTGCCATTAATAAGGATGAAACAGCTCCAATAATGAAAGTTGCAGACTATGCAATAGTTGGAGATTTAAATAAGGTTATTCCAGAAATGGTTAATAGAATTAAAGAAATGAATGAAGTAGCAGCAGAATTAGTTAACTGTTAAAAAATGTATGTGCCTCCGGGGTCAATCCAATATTTGGATTGACCCCGGAGGAAGAGATAAATAAAAAAGTAATTACTATAAGTATTTAAATATAAGTATTTAAAATTTAATACTTATAAATTCTTACTATTTATAAAAGGGGAGAGTTTGATATGGAAAAGATTTTTGTTTTAGGTGCAGGAACTATGGGTGCTGGAATAGTTCAAGCCTTTGCCCAAAAGGGATATGAAGTAATAGTTAGGGATATTAAAGATGAATTTGTTGAAAGAGGACTTGCTGGAATTAATAAGAATTTATCTAAATTAGTATCTAAAGGAAAAATGTCTGAAGAAACTAAGGAAGATATATTATCTAGAATTTCAGGAACTACTGACATGAATTTAGCTGCAGACTGTGACTTAGTAGTTGAAGCTGCAATTGAAAATATGAAAATCAAAAAAGAAATATTTGCTGAACTAGATAAGATCTGTAAGCCAGAAACTATTTTAGCTTCAAATACTTCTTCTTTATCAATAACAGAAGTTGCTTCAGCAACTGGTAGACCAGAAAAGGTTATAGGAATGCATTTCTTTAATCCAGCTCCAGTAATGAAGCTTGTTGAAATTATCAAAGGTATGGCTACTTCACAAGAGACTTTTGATGCTGTTAGGGAGTTATCTTTAGCCATTGGTAAGGAACCAGTAGAAGTTGCAGAAGCACCAGGTTTTGTAGTTAATAGAATACTTATTCCAATGATTAATGAAGCTTCATTTATTCTTCAAGAGGGAATTGCATCAGTTGAAGATATAGATACAGCTATGAAATTTGGAGCAAATCATCCAATGGGACCTTTAGCATTAGGAGATTTAATTGGATTAGATGTTTGTTTAGCAATTATGGATGTTTTATATAATGAAACAGGTGATACTAAATATAGAGCTAGCAGTACTTTAAGAAAGTATGTTAGAGCTGGATGGTTAGGTAGAAAAACTGGAAGAGGATTCTACAACTATAATGCTTAATTGAAGTTATAAAAGTAGAGCTTAAGATTTAAACTTTGCAATTTTAAATTACAAAAAAATGTAATTGAAACTTAAAGTATAAAAAATATTTTAAGTGATTAAAATATTTACCTATATATTTAAAAAGATAAAATGAAAAATGCGTTTTAATTTAACAAGAAGGGTAACTGCTGACGGGTAGTTACCCTTTATTGTTTTATGATATAATTGTCATAAAGTTTTATGATTTTTATATCCATTAGGGGGGGATTTAGGTATGGAAGAAAATAATAAGAGAGTGTTTAATTTTTATGGAGAAATAGAAATACCACAATCATTAATGGCTTTTGTTAGTAGAAATGAGCAGGCTTTATTTGCTGTAAAGACTGTTAGAGATGCAGCATTATTTACAGATAAAAAAGTATTAATATGTGATAAACAAGGGATTACTGGTAAAAAAACTGAGTATTATGCAATACCTTATAATAAAATAGTAACTTATGCAATAGAAACAGCAGGGCATTTTGATATTGACTCTGAAATAAAGTTAACTCTAACAGGTGGAATAGAAATAGAGATGCAATTCTTAAGGGGTAAAAATATGGATCAATTACTTAGAAAGGTATTTAATATTATAAATGAATATGTAACTTTATAAGTAAATAAGGTTTTATTTAGAGGGAGAGACTAATTAGATGTTATTAGAAACAACAATGAAATATTATGATAAAAAGTATGATTTAAATTGTGCTGAATGTATTCTTGCAGCTGTAAATGAAGAATATGATTTAAACATTTCTCAGCAAACATTAATGACTATGTCATCTTTTGGTGGTGGAATGGCTATAGGAAGCACTTGTGGGGCAGCAACAGGAGCAATAGCCGCTTTAGGAGTAATGTTTACTAATGAAAGAGGTCATAATAGTCCACATGTAAGAGAAATGACATGTAAGTTTTTAAATGAATTTAATAAAAGAATGGGAAATTTAGATTGTATTTCATTAAAAGATAAATATTTTGAAGTTGAAACAAGATGTGAAAAAATTATGAAGGTGTCATCTCAAATATTAGAGGAATTAGTTCAAGAATATATAGAATTATACAATATAAATAGATAATATATTAAAAAGGGATATCTTGATTATATTATGATATCCTTTTTCTGTTATTAGATCTTAAATTTATAATAAGGCAGTGTACAATATATTTTAACAATACCAACCTCTTTAATTGTATTATTGTTATTTTAAGTGGCAGTATTATATATATGTAAAAAATATTGAAAATTTAACTTAATTAATATAGCATAAATAATATAAGTTATTAAATAATAATAACTTTCTGTAGAATATAAAATAATAAACTTAGAAAGAATAAAATATAAATAATAAATTTTAGAAGCTACCATAAATAAAGAGGTGTAAAGATGAATTATACAAATATAATAGAAAAAGAGAATTCAATAGTACTAGAAAATGTTAAAGATTTTAATATAAAACAAATATTAGAGTGTGGACAATGTTTTAGATGGGAAAGAATAACTGATACAAATTACATAGTTGTTGCATATAGAAGAGTTATAGAAGTGATTCAAGAAGGGGATACAGTAACAATTCTTAATACTAACATGAAGGATTTTAATGAAGTATGGAAAAATTACTTTGATTTAAATGTAAATTATGAAGAGGTAAAAGAAGAATTATCAAAAGATGAGCTTTTAAAGAAAAGTGTTGAATTTGGTTATGGTATAAGAATATTAAATCAAGATGCTTTTGAAATGCTAATAAGCTTCATAATATCTGCAAGAAATAGTATTCCTTCAATAATGAAGACTATTAAAAAGATATCTGAAAGATGGGGAGATAAAATTGAATATAGAGGAAATATATATTATGCATTTCCAACTCCAGAACAATTAAAAGAGGCAACTTTAGAAGAAATAAAAGAAACAGGAGCATCTTTTAGAAGTAAATATATAATAGATACTATAGCAAAAGTTAATGTTGCAAATGAAGCTAAAAATAATGGAACTTTAAATGAAGAATTACAACAATATGACTTAGAATATATTAAATCATTACCTGTTGATGAGTGTCATAAGGCACTTCAAAACTTTATGGGGGTAGGGGCTAAGGTAGCTGATTGTATAATGTTATTTTCAATGGGTAAACATTCAGCCTTCCCTGTTGATGTATGGATAAAAAGAGCAATGATTCATTTTTACTTAGCACCAGACGTGTCATTAAATAAAATAAGAGTCTTTGGTAGAGAGAAGTTTGGAGAGCTTGCAGGGCTTGCTCAGCAATATTTATTCTATTATGCAAGAGAAAACAACATTAAAGTTGAATAGTTATATTTATAAAAA
>JAFADP010000145.1 GCA_023424785.1 Bacillota bacterium | reverse complement strand
CCTACCATTTCATCTTGTAGCTTTTCTTTAGAAGTATAAGCTCTATCTTCTGTAGGTAAATGCATAGTATAACCACCAGCCATACCTCTTGGTATAATACTTATTTCATGAACTGGATCTGAATGTTTTAAACATTTCATTACTACTGCATGCCCTGCTTCATGATAAGCAGTAAGTTTTCTATCATGTTCACTAATAGTTCTACTCTTCTTTTCTGGTCCAGCAATAACCCTAGTTATTGCCTCTTCAAATTCTTCCATTCCTATAGCTTTTTTATTTTTTCTAACAGCTAAAAGTGCAGCTTCATTTGCTAAATTTTCTAAGTCAGCCCCACTAAATCCTGGAGTTCTCTTAGCTAAGACTTCTAAACTTACATCAACCTCTAAAGGTTTCTTATGTGTATGAACTTGTAATACAGCTTCTCTTCCTTTTCTATCTGGTCTTTGAACAACTATTTGTCTATCAAATCTACCAGGTCTTAATAAAGCTGGATCAAGTATGTCTGGTCTATTTGTAGCAGCTATCATTATTATACCTTCATTTGCTCCAAAGCCATCCATCTCAACTAGTAATTGATTAAGAGTTTGCTCTCTTTCATCATGACCTCCGCCAAGGCCAGCGCCTCTTTGTCTACCTACCGCATCAATTTCATCTATAAATATTAATGCAGGCGAATTTTTCTTCGCTTGTTCAAATAAATCTCTAACTCTTGATGCACCAACACCAACAAACATTTCAACGAAGTCTGAACCTGAAATACTGAAGAATGGAACCCCGGCCTCTCCTGCGATAGCTTTTGCAAGTAAAGTTTTACCCGTTCCAGGGGGACCTACCAATAAAACACCTTTAGGTATTCTAGCACCCATTTCAGTATATCTAGATGGCGCTTTCAAGAAATCAACAATCTCTTCTAATTCAGCTTTTTCTTCATCAGCTCCAGCAACATCATCAAAAGTTACTCTTTTTGCATCTGGCGACATCATTTTAGCTCTACTTTTTCCAAAATTCATTACTCCTTTACCACTACCACTACCTTGTGATTGTTGTGTAAAGAAGAAAATAAATACTAAGAATAATAATATTATTAAAACACTCGGTATTATACTAATCCATACACTGTTGTTAGATGGTGCAACATACTCTATCTTAACATCATTTTTTGCATATTGACTATTTAGCATTTCCACCATAGAATCTGGTGCATATACTGTAAAGTTTTTATCATCTCTTGTTTGCCCTGTTATAATCATCTTATCAGGGTCTACTCTTATACTTTCAATTTCATTATTTATCCATTTTTGCTGGAAGTCACTAAATACTATTCTATCAGAACTACGTTCTCCCCTTAAAAGAAATGATGCAGCAAAAAATAATAGTATTAAAGCTATTATCCATACAGTAGCGCTTGAATACTTCTTCATTCAAGGCCCCCCTTTCTTTGTGTATTTATTTTTTAATATTAATTAAAATTATTTTTCATAAACTTCTCTTTTCAATATTCCTACAAAAGGTAAGTTTCTATACTTTTCAGCATAATCAAGTCCATATCCAACTAAGAATTCATCCGGAACTTCAAACCCAACATATTTACAATCTATATCTACTTTTCTTCTAGATGGTTTAGTTAATAATGATACTATTTCAACTGAATTAGCCTTTCTAGACTTTAGATAATTTAATAAGTAATTTAATGTAACTCCACTATCAACTATATCCTCTACTATAATAATATCCTTTCCCGAAACTTCATGATCTAAATCTTTAAGTATTCTAACTATACCAGAGGTTTCTGATGAGTTTCCATAGCTTGATACTGCCATAAAGTCAATTTCACAAGGTATTTTTATATTTTTAATTAAGTCTGCTGTAAATATTACAGAACCTTTTAAAACCCCAACAACTAATAAGTCCCTTTCTTTATAGTCATCACTAATTCTTTCTGCTAATTCCTTTATTTTAGCACTAATAACTTCCTCACTAAGCAATATCTCTTTTATGTCTTGTAACATGATTTTATTCCTTTCTGTCAACTGTTATTTTTAATATTTTTTTTGTATCCTTTGTTACTTTAAATAGTTGAGATGTCTTATATCCCACAATCCATGAGACTTTATCATCAAAGCATAAGATAGGGATACTATTTCTATTTTCCCTTGGTATCTTTAAATCAATAAAAATATCTTTTAGTTTTTTACTTCCTTTCATACCTAAAGGTACAATTTTATCTCCATCTTTCCTGTATCTGATTACAATCTCTTTTTCTATATTATCATAATCAAATAACTTTATTAAGCTATTTTTAGGAATTTCTACCTTGTTTTTATTTTCAATTATTTCAAAACTTATAATACAATTATCAAAGATAATTTTGTTACTAATCTCACTTTTATCTATTCTAATTTCACAATGATCACATAGTTTTTCTTTATGTTTATCTTTTTTACTAAAAATAATATCACCATATAAATTTTCACATATTATTTTATTAGTTAGATTTAACTTCTTTCCTGTATTCTTATTTGCTAAATTAACAATTTCATATATATGCTTCATTTCAAAATTTTGATGAGAATTAGAAATCTCTTTAAAAGCTCTTATTATTACTCTCGTTATAATTGAATCCATTTCCTTTTTAAATAGTTCTTGTGATATTTTTAATTTTCCATCATAATTTTCACAATATATATTGTAACATTTTTTGGAATATTCTTCTATAAATTCATTATCTTTTTGCAATAATATTGTCATCCTATTAAGTGTATCAACTATCTCTTTATTAAAATGTTCCTTCATATATGGTAATATGTCTAATCTAACCTTATTTCTACTATAAATTCTTTCATAATTACTTGCATCTATTCTAGGATTAAGTTTTTTCTTTTCACAATACTCCTCAATTTCTTGTCTATTTAAACATAATATAGGTCTAATAATTCCATCTTTTCTTTTTGCCTTTATTCCTGTTAAACCTTCTAATCCAGTTCCTCTCATAATTCTCATTAATACAGTTTCAGCTTGATCATTTGCATTATGAGCTACTGCAATCTTATTATATCCATATTCAGTTCTTATTTCTTCAAAGGCTTTATATCTTTCATTCCTTCCAGCTACTTCTAAAGATACATTTGCTTCTTTTGCAATATACTCTATATTTATTCTTTTTACATAATGCTTTATTCCTAATTCATCACACAACTTAATTATATATTTTTCATCCTTGTCAGCTTCTTCACCTCTTAACATATGATTTATATGAATGGCACCTAAATTTAAATTAAATTTATCTTTCATCTCATATAATATATGTAATAAGCAGACAGAATCTGGACCTCCAGATAACGCAACCAATATTTGGTCTCCTTGTTGTATAAGCTCATTTTCTTTTATATAATTTATTACTTTATTTAACACCTGTGTTCTCCTATTGTTTTTAATATAACTCTATAATACATTTACATTTTTTCAATGTAAACATAGTATGTATTAAGTTTATAATTAAGTAAAATTTTTAAACATCAAATAAAAGTGCTCCAATGGAGCACCTTTATAAAGTGTTTCTTTACTAATTATAGCTTATATATTCTACTCAAGTATAATTTAATTCTTTTTAACAAGAATAAAGTTTTGAAACAACTATAGTCATATCATCAAGTACTCTTCCATTGCATTTTTTCTTAGCTAATTCTAGTATATCTCTAGAAATTAACTCAGGATTATTTTGTTCTCCCTCTAAATAATCTACTATCCAAGAGTAATCTCCAATATTTGCTTTATCTACATCTATAACTCCATCACTTATTGTAACTATTATGTCACCATTTTTCACCTTTTTCTTAATTGGTGTAATATTTATATCGTCTACTATTCCAAAAGGTACAGATGAACTATTAACAACTTCAACTTTAGTTCCTCTTTTAATGAAGCTCATACTTGCTCCAACTTTAATAAATTCTATTTCACCAGTATATAAATCTATAGAGTTCATATCTAAAGTAGTAAATTTTTCATCTTCACTAAACTTCATTCCCATTATAGCATTTACAGCATTAAGCATAGTTGCTTCACTAAATCCTCCTTCCATAAATTTTTCTATTAACTCTATTGCTGCTTCACTTTCTAAACCTGCTTCTGGTCCTGAGCCCATACCATCACTAACTATAGTTACATACTCTCCAACTTTATTTTGTCCAAAACTATAGCTATCTCCAGAATATTTTTCTCCATCCTTAACATTAAATGATACATATGACGATACATTATATTTGTAAGATTCCTCTATAGTAATTGAACATTCGCCTGTTTCTGGATTAATCTTGCATCCATCTTCAGCTATACTTAAAGGAGTTCTTACTAGCTCACTAATAACAGGAATGATTAACTTTCTACAATAATTCTCCCCATCCTGACTATCTATTTTTATTTTTATTTTTAAACGACCCTTTCTATCTGTATATGAATAAACATTATCATATCTTATCTGATTCTTTACCAATGTTTTTCTTAATAATTTATCTATTTCTAAACAACTATCAACATTATTATTAAAATCTCCAAGTATACTAGAAACTGTAGCAGCCATATTATTTATTTGATTTGCAACAATGCTTCTTCCCTCTATAAGTCTAGACTTCAATGCTTCATTTACTGTATATGTGGAAAATAATTCTTCAGCACTTTTTAATAATGTGGTTCTTTTCACACATTTTAAATTTAAATCTTTAGGTAAATATACTTTTTTACTCTCGCAACTTAACATAAGTTCCCCAAAATCAGAGAAAGTACTATGAAGTTCTCTTCCCCAACATTTATTGTTCATTTCACATCCTTGGCATACTCTATCAGCTAAACTTTCAATCATTGCAGTTCCTTTATTCTTCATAAGTAGCTTCTCATTACCAGATAAACTTTCAATAGATGTAGCAACTGCAGTTAAAGATCCTCTTAAAGCTTCTAACCTGTCTACAAATTCTAATTTTATTCCCTCAACTTGAGCATCACTTATTATCTTGCTTTTTTCTTCATTATTAAGCTCTCTTAATATTTCCTTAATAGTTTTTTTAGGAATCAATAGCATAATAATACCTGCTACAACAACCTCTATAATTGATTGAATTGTTATATTTCCTGCATAAGTTAATATCATAAATAATGATATTAAATAAGCTAAAACAGAAAATATCTTTCCTGTTTCCTTAAATACACCTACAATTAGTCCACATATACCATACATTGTAGTTGCAATTAATAAATCATTGTTAGCAATTCCTATTATTATTCCCATTGTTATACCTAATATTGCACCTGAATTACTTCCAGATGCATAAGCTGTTGTAGCAACCATAGCCAATGCTATTATTGTTCTTATTTCAACTCCAAATATAGCAAAATTACCTATTCCAGATATAACTAAACAACTTAATATAGCTATACTAATTAATTCTTCTGTAGAATAAAAATAATTGGTGTTTATTTCTTGCATACATCCAATAGCATAATTAAGTATATAAAATACGGGTATTATAACTATTGCTTTTACCAAAGAAAAAACTAAATTTATTTCAAAGCTCTGCTCTCCAATTAATAAACCTACAGTTAGGGATATTATAATAATAGTTAAAAATGCAATTCCATTCCTAAACTCCTTATTTAAAGTATTACAGACAGTTTTACATAATAATATTACTGTTGCTAAAGAAATATAAAGTATAATATCTATTTTTTTACTTCCCCCAGTTAAATAACCAATTAGAACTGCTACAAAAATTAAAATCACCTTTTTTATATCACTTTTTTTAGATATTGATAAAAAATATCCTATTCCAAATGGGGATAGATATAATCCTTCTACAAATCCAAATCCAACTCTACTTAGCATTGCTCCGGAAGCTATAGTTAATAACATTACAAATATTCTATTTTCAAACTTTAATTTTCTCTTCTCTTTTTCACTATCTACCCTTCTATAACTAGGTACCTCAACACCATAATCCATACTTATCATTCTCCTCATAAAATTCCTAATAAAATAATATCATTTTTATAATTAAAGTTATGTCAATTAATGTTTACTAATTTTTTATTTCGTAAGACATTATTCCTTTTTTTTCCAATAAAAACTTTAATATTTTCTTATTTGAAACTCTAGTTATTATCTTTAAGTATGAACATAAGTTTTTTATAAAGGTATTTTAAATAATTAGTTTGTGCATTTTGTCGTAAAAAAATAATTTCATTATATTACTAAAGTAATATAATGAAACTTTCCTTAATATATTTATTTTTTATAACAAAAAAAGAGATACAAATTACTTTGTATCTCTTTGGTGCTGAAGACCGGAATCGAACCGGTACGGTATCGCTACCGCAGGATTTTAAGTCCTGTGCGTCTGCCTGTTCCGCCACTTCAGCGTATAT
>JAFADP010000094.1 GCA_023424785.1 Bacillota bacterium | reverse complement strand
ATGTTTCCCAAGTCTTGAACTCTACGGCAAGTGATTAAACATCTCTGAGGGTAGGAGAAGTGTTGCTTGTTAAAACCTTTAGTAACATTGGCGAAGGGAGCTTACCACCTTCGGGTGTGAAAAAAAGGATTGAATCGAGGGTTTCTTATCCTTCCCTCACTTTTAAAAGGCTTACATCCACTACCTTAAAAGAATAGTGGTTTTACGCCCAGATCTATAAAAAAGTATGACTTTAATAAGTAAGTTATACTTTTTTACTATGTACAAAAAAAGACTGTGAATAATTTTTATTCACAGTCTATGGCAGGGGCAGTAGGACTCGAACCCACAACCAATGGTTTTGGAGACCACTACTCTACCATTGAGCCATACCCCTTCGACAAAAGTTATTATATAATACATTAAAATAAATTTCAACTATTATTTTAAAATTTTTTTAAATTATTTTGTATTTATACTATTCAATATTAACTATTTGTATTTTTTATTTGTTTTGATAGAATATATTATGAAATATATTAAAGAAAGGAGTTTTGATAATGGAGTTTATTGTAAATAATATAGAAGAGACTACTAACCTTGGCTTCAAGTTAGGTGAACTTCTAAATCCTGGTGATATAATATGCTTAACAGGAGATTTAGGAACAGGCAAAACTCATATAACAAAAGGTATAGCTAAAGGACTTAATATAAATGAAAATATAACTAGCCCAACATTCACTATTGTTAATGAATATGATAGTGGAAGATTAAAGTTAAATCACTTTGATGTGTATAGAGTTGGTGATCCTGATGAAATATATGCAATTGGATTTGATGATTATATATTCTCAGATGCAGTTTCTATTATAGAATGGGCAAACTATATAGAAGAGATTTTACCAAAAGAATATTTACATATTCACATATCAAAGGATTTATCTAAGGGAGAAAATTATAGAAAAATTTCATTAATTCCTTATGGACATAAATATGATTATATAAAGGAGATAAAATAATGAATATCTTAAGTGTAGATTCATCATCTAAAGTGGCAACTGTTGCCCTATTAAATGATGATATGGTAATAGGCGAATATATATTAAATAACAAAAGAGAGCACTCTACAATTCTTATGGATCTTATACAAAATATGCTTACAGAATGTAATATGTCTATAGATGATATAGATGGATATGTAGTATCAAAAGGTCCAGGTTCTTTTACGGGATTAAGAATAGGAATGGCTACGATTAAAGGAATGAGTTTTGGTAATAATAAGCCATACATAAGTGTATCTTCTCTTGATGCATTAGCTTATAATGTTATTTCATTTAATGGTATTATATGTCCTATTATGGATGCATTAAGAGAAAATGTTTATACATGTTTATATAAAAGAAATGGCAATGACGAACTAGAACATCTTATTGATTATTGTGCCCTAGATTTAGATGAATTATTAGGCTTATTAAAAGAAAAGAATGAAGATGTTATATTTGTAGGTGATGGAGTTAATAAACATAAAGATTATATTACTAACAATTTTCCTAATGCCCACTTTGCTCCTAATCATTTAAATATAGTTAGAGCTTCTTCTCTTGGAGAGTTAGGACTACAGCTTTTATCTAGAGGAGTTTTCGATGATTGTAATTCTGCTCCCCTATATCTAAAAAAACCTCAAGCTGAAAGAGAATTAGAAAAAAGGATGAGCATGGCAAATGAATGTTAGTATAGATCTTATGCAAGAAAAAGATGTAGATGATGTGTTAAACATAAGCTCTTTAAGTCTCAAAGAATCTTGGACTAAAGACTCATTTTTAAAAGAATTAACTAACCCATTAGCTAAATATTTTTTAATAAAAGAAGATAATAAAATTCTTGGTTTTGCTGGTGTATGGATTATATTAGATGAGGGACATATCACTAACATAGCTATTCACCCTACTTATAGAAATAAAGGAATGGGTACTATATTATTAAAATCATTAATTGAAAAATGTAAGTCATATAATTGTAATTCATTAACATTAGAAGTTAGAGAATCTAACGCTGTTGCATTAAATTTATATACTAAACTGGGCTTTAAATCTGTTGGTAAAAGAAAAAATTACTATTCAGACAATAATGAAGATGCTATAATTATGTGGCTAAATTGGTGACTAGTAAAAATAATAGACTTAGCTAAATCTTTATCTAAGTCTATTATTTTAAAATTTAATTTAATTTAAGATTCTTCTTGCTCTTCCTATTTTACTCCAAGGCACAGATACTATTCTTATATTTGCATTAGTATTTGGTGACTCTATCCACTGATCATTACCAACATACATTCCAACATGCCCTAAGTTAGAATAAAATAATAAATCTCCTGGCTTAACATCTGATATAGGCACTTCTACACCTTCATTAATTTGTGTATATGTTGTTCTAGATATTTGTATTCCTGCTTGAGCAAATCCCCATTGCATAAGTCCAGAACAATCAAAGGCTCTATATCCCTTATCTGCATATTGCATTGCTCTACTATAATCTTTATCTGGATATCTAGATTTTAATGTATTAATAAGACTAGTTGTTAATAATTCTCCAGATCCTCCCCAAACATATGGTGCTCCTAAATGTTGCTTCATTGCATTTAAAATAGTATCATAAGCTGCACTTGTAGTACCATCTAAAGAGTCTGATGATATTATCATAATATAATCTTTACTTACATATCCAGTATGACTACCATAAGTTATCTTATACCAATTCCCATTCTCTCCTATTATATTTACTCTAGCTCCATTTAATAAATATGTTACTACAGGCGCATCAGTACTTGGATTGCTTCTAACTCTAAGGTTAGTAGTTACATTAATAACTTGTCCATATTGATTTAAAGTAGAATCTTGAGATGTATTATTAGACCCTACTGTATTTGAAGATGAACCATTACTTTCAACACTTACGTATTGTTTACTTACATATCCATGTCCGCCATTATAACTTATCTTATACCAGTCTCCACTTTCACCTAAAATATTAACTTTTGAGCCATTATTTAAATATCCTAAAGTTGAATAGCTTGTACCCGCACCACTTCTTACTCTAAGATTACTACTTACGTTAACTACATATCCAATTATATTTGACTGACTTCCTGTATTAGAAGATCCTGAACCATTGTTGTTTATACTAATATATTCTTTGCTAACATATCCTGTTTTTCCATTATAATTTATAGCATACCAAGAGCCATTTTCACCTGTTATACTAACTTTACTTCCATTAGTTAAGTATCCTAAAACTCCATAATTAGTACCTGCACCACTTCTTACTCTTAAGTTAGTACTTACGTTTACTACAATACCTTCTTTAATAGATGTATTATTTGAATTATTAGAACTAGAAGAATTATTACCTTGCGTTGTTACTGATACATATTCCTTGCTTACATATCCATTTTGACCATTATAATTAATAATATACCAAGATCCACTTTCTCCAATTATACTTAAGCTTGTTCCATTAGTAAGATAACCTATAACTTCATAATTAGTTCCAGCACCATTTCTTACTCTTAAGTTAGTACTTACATTTACTACTTTTCCACTAATACTTCTTGAAGAGTTTTCTTGTGAAGAACCTGTTTTTATGTAATCTTTACTTACATATGCTATTTGATTATTATAATCTATTTGATACCAATTTCCACTTTCCCCTAATATCTTTACTTCTTGTCCATTATTTAAGCTAGCAATAACCTCTCCATTAATGTCAGGGTTTGACCTAACTCTTAAATTTGTTGATACATTGCACACGATTCCACTACTTACAGTATTAGGTTGTGCTTTAACTTCCTTTTCTGACATAAATACCCCACCACTTATAACAACCGACGTCATTATAATCTTCATAATTTTCTTATGATTCACTATTCTTCCTCCTCATCCTAAAAAACTTACCATATCTAATTATAATATCTTTTCTCATTTTTTAATAGTTATAACGCTATATTTTTACAAACTTATCCATATATATTTTTATTAAATATAAAAAAAGACTATAATTTTTTAATTTATCATAGTCTTTTTAATTTATTTATATTTTCAAATTGTATTTTTTACACAGTACTACCATTTTTATTTAGCAGTTGTTGTGGTAAGTGTTTATATAACATAAAAGTTAATACAGATATTAAAACTGCTTTTATCCCATTAAAAGGTACTAATCCTGCTATAATATAATTTTTAATATCTATAGTTATTCCATATGCAGGTATTAGAAGATATATATTTGCTATAATCCCTACCACTTCCATACATATTGTTCCAACAATCATACCTAATACTGCTGATTTATTACTATTATTTCTTCTATAAATAAATGCTGCTGGAAATACAAATGAAATACCTACTAAAAAATTAGCTAATTCTCCAACAAAACCTGTTTGAGTCCCTTTAATAAATAAATATAATATAATTTTTAATCCTTCAATTATAATTCCTACTAATGGCCCAAAAGTAAATGCTCCTATAAGAACAGGTATCTCACTAAAATCTAATTTTAGCCACCCAAAAGCTGGTATTAATGGAATGTCAAAATACATCAGTATTACTGCCATAGCACTAAGTAATGCTATCTTAATCCCTATGCTTAATCTTTCATTTGAATTGTTCATTTTAATTCCTCCTATTATCTTCAATAGGTGTATTATTAGAAACAAAAAAGACCCTGACAAATAGTCAGGGCATTAAAGCTTACATCACAAAAAATATCATTCCAATAATACCTTCTTCCATCCAGACTATACTGTCGGCTTCGGAATTACACCGAATCATGCTGAAAATCAGCTCGCGGGCTATACCGCCGGTGGGGACTCACACCCCGCCCTGAAGATTTATTTATAACTTTAATTTTATTATACTGTCCTTTTCTAAGTTTTGCAACAAATTTTAAAAATAGTTCTATTATTACATAATTTACTATATTGTTTTTTTATTTTTTATCATTACTTTTCTTTTATATCCTTCATTGATAAGGATATTCTCTTTCTCTTTAAATCAACTTCTAAAATCCTTACCTCTATTACATCTCCAACCTTAACAATATCAAGAGGATGCTTTACAAATCTATCTGCCATTTGACTTTTATGAACAAGTCCATCTTGATGAACTCCAATATCTACAAATGCTCCAAAGTCTGATACATTTCTTACAGTTCCCATAAGCACCATGCCTGGCATTAAGTCTTTTAAATCTATTATTCCAGTTTTTAATATAGGTTTTGGCATTTCATCTCTAGGATCTCTTCCTGGTTTCTTTAATTCTTTTATTATATCTTTTAAAGTTAGTTCTCCTATCTCTAACTTATCCTCTATTTTTTTTATTCCTAATTTATCAACTCTTTCTTCAATATCATTTAAGTTTTTACTCTTTAAATCATCATTTGTATATCCCAAAATTTCAATTAATTTCTTAGCTTCAGAATATGATTCTGGGTGAACTGCTGTATTATCTAGTGGTTCTTTACTTTCAGTAACTCTTAAGAATCCAGCACATTGTTCATATACTTTTTGCCCTAATCTTTTTACCTTTAAAAGTTCTTTTCTACTTTTAAATCCTGAATTTTCATCTCTATATTCAACTATATTCTTTGCAATCGTTGAATTAATTCCTGAGATATATGTTAATAACGATGGTGTTGCTGTATTTAAATCAACGCCTACTTTATTAACACAATCTTCCACTACTCCTGCTAAAGATTCCTCTAATCTTTTTTGAGTAACATCATGTTGATATTGCCCTACCCCTATAGCCTTAGGGTCTATCTTTACTAATTCTGCCATAGGATCCTGTAATCTTCTTCCTATAGATATAGCACCTCTTACTGTAACATCTAAATCTGGATACTCCTTTGTAGCAAGCTCTGATGCAGAATATACTGATGCTCCTGCTTCTGATACAATTACATATGCTATTTCTTTCCCTGTTTCTTTTTTAATCTCTGAAATCATCTCTGAAATTACTTCTTCTGATTCTCTAGATGCAGTCCCATTACCTAGAGATATAACATCTACATCATACTTTTCTATCAATGCTTTTAGGGTTTTCTTTGTCCCCTCTATATCTCTTTTAGGAACTGTTGGATATACAGCTACATTTTCTAAAAACTTTCCTGTACTATCTAAAATAGCTACTTTACACCCTGTTCTAAATCCAGGATCATATCCCATAACTGTCTTTCCTTTTATAGGCGCTTGCATTAATAATGCCTTTAAATTTTCCTTAAACACTATTATTGCACCTTCTTCTCCCTTATCAGTAAGCTCATTTCGTATTTCTCTTTCTATTGAAGGAAATATAAGTCTTTTATATGAATCTTTTATTGCTAATTTTAAGTACTCATCACTTATTTTATTATTTTTTAATACATTCTTTTCTAAATAAGATATAACTTTTTCTTCATCTATTAGTATTTTTACTGTTAATATCTTTTCTTTTTCACCTCTATTAATAGCTAGTATTCTATGAGGTGGTATATTTCGAACTTGCTCGCTGTAATCATAGTACATCTCATAAGGTGTAGTTTCTTCACTCTT
>JAFADP010000083.1 GCA_023424785.1 Bacillota bacterium | reverse complement strand
TATACTTATTCAATACTTCTTAATAAAATCTCTAATATTCAAATTTAAAATCTCTCCTTTAAAATCTAAAGGAGAGATTAATTTCATTATATCTTAATTAAATACACACTAAACTTCTTTATAATTTATAATAATATAATACAATATCCTCATACATATTATTCTTATTTAAAAATCCTTTTTCTACAACTCCAATTTTTACAAATCCTAATTTTTCATATAGATGAATTGCACAAGTATTAGACTTTACAACTGCATTAAACTGTAAAATTCCAAAGCCCAGTTCTTTAGCTTTTTTTAGTGAATGTGTAACAAGCTCTTTTCCTATACCTTTTCCTCTACAACATGATTTTACTGCATAGCTAGAATTAGCTATGTGTCCACACCTTCCTATATTATTAGGATGAAGGATATATAATCCAACTATTTCCCCATTAATTTCAGCAACTCCAGAAAAGCTTTGACCATTAAAAAACTCAAAAGCGTTATCTATTGTTAGTCCTTCCATCTGTGGAAATTCCTTACCACCATCAACTACGTTATTCCATATATGTATCATTTCTTTAATATCTTTATCTTCAAATTCTCTAATTATAACTGACATCTTTATCTCATAACCTCTCAGTGAACCTTTTTAAGTACAAATAATAAAAATTCAACTAAATTATCACACCATTACAATGATCAATTTCATGCTGAATAATCTGTGCTGTAAACCCTGTAAATGTACCTTTCTGTTTTTCAAAATTTTTATTAAGGTATTCTACTTCTATTACTTCATATCTAACTGTTTTTCTAATACCAGTTAAAGATAAACAACTCTCTTCTGTTTCATAACTATTCTTTTTATCTATTATAACTGGATTTATCATAGGTACTATAGTATCACCTACTAAAAATACTATAATGCGCTTTTTAACTCCTATCATATTAGCAGCCATACCAACACAATCATCAATATTTGCTCTTAATGTATCAATCAAATCATCAACAACTGATATATCATTCTTATCTGCTTCTTCTGACTTCTGTCCTAGGAATAATACATCTTTCATAATTGGTCTAATCATTTTATATTCCAACCTTTCTATATTTTATTTATCATAATTATATTATATGTTAATGACTAAGCTATGTAAAATTCTCAAAATATAATATCTAAAAATTATCAATGACAAGCATTAGCTTGCCACTGTTAATTTTTTAACCTTATTGTTTATTTACGAACCATCTGCATTCCTCCTATAAATAAACATATAAATAAATTCCAAACCAATGAAAAATTGCTCCTGCAAGTACAAAAAAATGCCAAATAAAGTGACTATATTTTTTATCCTTTACAAATGGAATCATTCCAATAGTATATAGAACTCCCCCAATTAGCATCATTGCCATTAATGGTATGTTGTTTTTTATCCAACTAGGAAAGAACATTAATGCACTCCATCCAATTGTAAAATATAAGGTGAAATGTATCCATCTAAATCTTCCAGGTCCAAATATACAAATTGTTGTAACTCCAAAGATAATTAAACTCCACTGAATACAAAAAAGCACTATTCCTAATGTATTACCCCAATAAACAAGATATAAAGGTGCAAGAGTACCACCAATTAATAAATATATAGAAGAATAATCAAATCTTCTCCATATTCTCTTTACAGTAGATCCACTTTTAAATGAATGATATAGACAACTCATAAGCATTAAAATAAATAAACTTATTCCATAGAAACAAGATGCCATAATTTTAAGTCCAGTATCTGATTTAACTAAAAGTAAAATCATACCTGCTAATGCTAACATTGCACCTACTCCATGAGTTATAGCATTGCCTATCTCTTCTAAAACAGTTAATTTAGGAGGTTCATTTAATTCTTTTATTTTATTTTTTCTCTTTTCCCTTTCTTGTGCTTTATCTAAATTCTCATTCATATATCTAAATCCCCTATAATATTACTTATTATTTTTAAAAGTTAAATTTAATAAATTCTCATTGTTATTAGTGTTAATATCTATATATTCTGAAAGATGAATATTCTGAAAGCTAATATATAAACGTTCTTCAAATATCCTATTAGATATCTTCACTTTTCCTTCATCATTTTTAAAATATCCTAATATAAAACCTAAATTAATAATAGGATTATCAATATTAAAACTTCTATGTCTACCATTAATTATTAACTCAGAAACATATTCTCTTAATTCTTCATTATTTTCTACATTTTTTATTAAATCATCAAATAAAGTATTACTTTCTGAAAGAAGTATTTTTACTGACTTTATCATATTTTCTTCAGTCCATATACTATCTAAATATTCATCTATTATCTGACATAATCTACTTACTAAAAATGGATATCCATCAGTATAAAAATATATAAATTCCGATGCTTTTGCTGCATTGAAAACTATATTTTTATCTGCAAAATACTCTTTTAACATTTCTTCTATTCCATCTTTAGGAAGGCTCATATCTATATTAAAAGGAACTGCTATATTCCATGGTGAATTATATTTTCTTTCTTCATTAGGTTTTAACTTAAGTTTAAGATTTCTAATATCATATATTCCTGCAAGTATTACCGATTTAAAAGTAACTCCATCTCCTGCTTCTCTTTCTAAGTACTTACTTCTAAGCATTCCTAAAAAACTTAAAAACAATTGATTATCTGAACTTTTGTCCACTTCATCTATAATTAAAATAACTTCTTTATCCAATTCCATAATAAAGTCTGATATAAAATCTGATAATGCTATAAAATCATTAATATTATTGTTTAAAGCTAAAAACTTTTCATAAGTTTCTTTACTATATAACTTTACTTTTCGTCCTATTAAAGATAAAAATTTATCTATAAAGTTTTTTTCTGAATTAAATGCATTATCACCTATGCCTTCAAAACTTATACTAATAACTAGGTATTCATT
>JAFADP010000079.1 GCA_023424785.1 Bacillota bacterium | reverse complement strand
ATAAAACGAAACTTATTCAGTAGGAGTTTTTATCTCCTACTGAATTTAGCTGAGTTAATCTAGGGTCGTGTCCGTTGTTAGCTCCCTGTTATATAGAACAAGGGAGTGTTACAACGGCTAGACATCAGATAAAGTATTTGCTTAAAATTTAAGAGCCTGTACTATTAAATACAATCTCCAATACTATTTATTATTTTTTTAGTTCATATACCATATCTTCTTTTTTTGCAAAAAAAGAAGGTGCTACAAAAATTGTAACACCTTATTCTAATGTGAAAACACACTAATAATTTCTTTTTTATTAACATCTATTAATCCTAAGTCAGACATTTTACCATCTGGTATAACAGGCAATGCCAAAGTAACTATTCTTAAAAGAGGATTTTTTATTTCTGTTAATCCCATATCTCTAAAAATATAACATCTTTTTTAACATTAAAGTAATTATTCAAATTTTCTTAAAAAACTGTTAAAATCCAAACATTCTAATATAGATTTATGCCTTACATTCGTAGCATTAAACTTAAACATCTTAAATATTAACTGAATACAATATCCTAATCCAAAAGCACTTATAAAAGTTCCTATACCAACTGTTCCGCCTAAAATAAAACCTGTAACTAATACTGTTACTTCTATAATAGCTCTTATAATCTTAATAGGTTTATTCAGCTTTTCACTTAGAGATAGCATTACCCCATCTCTTGGACCACATCCAAGTCCACAACTTATATATAAATAACATCCATATCCCATTGTAAGCATTCCAATAATCATCATTAAAATACCTGTAAATAAATTATTTGCCACAGGAATTATGTTACTTTCATTTATTAAATCAATAAACTTACCAACTATAAGTATATTTAAAATAGTTCCTATTCCTAGCTTTTGACCAAGTAATATTCCTAAAATAATAACACATAAACTTACTATTATACTTGCTTGTCCAATAGTCATTCCACTTATATTAGATAATCCCTCATGAAAAACATCCCACGGTGATAACCCTAAATTAGAATTTAACATAAATACTGTTGAACTTGCACAAAATATAAAACCTATTATAAGCTTCATAAATAACTTTAATACATTTAACACATTATTCACTCCTATATATTTTATCCTTTGTGAATTATACCATACAGTAAATTGTAACTTTATCTTTTTAATTAAAAAGCTACTTTTCAAAAACAAATTATTTTTAATCTGCTTTGAAAAGTAGCTTTAATAATACTGTTCTTTAACAGTATTATTCATCCCATCCTTCTGGGAATTCTGCATTGTGGTAAACTTCTTGAACATCATCATCATCATCAAGTAAGTCTAACATCTTTTGGAATTTCTTTGCATCATCTTCGTTTATTGCAGTATATGTATCTGGAATCATCTTAACTGCTGCTTCTAAGAATTCTATTCCTTCTGCTTCTAAAGCTTCTCTAACTGCACCAAAATCTTCTGGAGTAGTTGTTACTACGAATACTTCCTCTTCATCTGCATTGAAATCTTCTGCACCAGCATCAAGAGCCATCATCATCATTTCGTCTTCATCTCTATCTGCTTTTTCTATTACTATTTCACCTTTTTCTTGGAACATAAAGCTTACACATCCTGTAGCTCCCATGTTTCCTCCACCTTTAGTGAATGCGCTTCTAACATTTCCTGCTGACCTATTTTTATTATCAGTAAGTGTTTCAACTATTACAGCTACTCCACTTGGACCATATCCTTCATATACTATTGTTTCATAGTTTACTGAGTTTACGTCTCCTTCTGCTTTCTTTATTGCTCTTTGTATATTATCATTTGGCATGTTTGCTGCCTTAGCTTTTGCTATAACATCTCTAAGCTTAGCATTAGTATCAGGGTTAGCTCCACCATTTTTTATAGCTATTGCTAATTCCTTACCTATCTTAGTAAAAATCTTTCCTCTCTTGGCATCCGCTTTACCTTTTTTGGCTTGTATATTATGCCATTTTGAATGTCCTGACATGGTTTATTCTCCTCCTATTCTTAATTAAACATATAAAATTATATCATATTGCTTTAAGAAATAAAAGGTAACGCAATTAAGTTAACTTTCTTTTCCAAAACCTCTACATAAAAGAATTAATACTAATCCACTTATAAAAAATATAACTAATGTATGTATATTATTTTCCCCTGTCTTAGGTATTTGAGGTACTTCCTCATTTACACTATTAGTATTTTCTATAGTTAAATTTTTATTTACATATGTATTGTATTCTTCTACCCTTACAAGGTCTTGAACCTTTTCATCTTCACTTTCATAAACAATTAACTTTGGCTCTGTATATAAATATTCTATAGTTATATTACTTGGATTTATATTTTCCTCGTTTTCTCTTCTTAATTTGAATTCTTCTCCAACATCATAGTTATATCTAATATTATTATTTTTATCTAAACATATTATATTTTCACTTGTTTTTACTATAAACTTTCCACTAACACCCGATGATTTTATATAATTAGATTCTTCATAATCTTCAACATCATTAAACTTTACTGTATCACTAAAATAAATATCCTTTTTAGGAATAATAGCATTATCTGCAATATTTAATAACTCTAAAATATACCCCTCTTTAGGTACTTCAACAGCATTTATATATTCCCTATCCCATCCTTCTAAGTAATACCATAAAGCCTTTTGAGTATATGAAATTGCCTCTTCCTCTGTTAATAAATATTTTTCAATTAAGTTGTATGCATTTGTAGGATAACCACTATAAATTAGTGCCTCAATGTTTTTATTACTATAATTAATTTTCTTATAATAGCTGTTATTTGGAACTTTCTTTTGAAATTCTAAGCAATAGGCACTATTGTCTTCAATTTTTATTAAGGGTGCTGAACCCCCTTCTCTTGTACGTATAGCATAGCTTGTATTACCTATATAAACATCTTCTGCACTTACTATATTTATTGGCAATAATAATGTAAACGCCATAAAAAAGCATACTATTTTTATTATTTTTCTCATAAAAATTCCTCCTAGATTTTCTCTCTAGGAGTATTTTTTTATTTACCCCTAAAAATTATACTTAAATTATTTTATATAATCTATTTTCCTCTTTAAAGTATATATCTTCCTCACTAAAGCTTATTTCAGCCTTTCCGTTTGTAGAGTTAATAACCTCTTTTTCTATTAACTCCTTAACACTATCTTCTGCTAGTATATGAACTATAACCTTATCTGAGTACTCAGTATCTTCTATATGCCAGTTATTCTGTCCACATAAGTATTGAATCTTTCCTAACATATCATATTCTATTATTATTGATACTTTTCCCCCTTTAACTTTTTCTACTACTCCACCTGCTTTTAATGCTATTGAAGCTCCTTTTGTATATGCTCTTGTTAATCCTCCAGCACCAAGTAAAATTCCTCCAAAGTATCTAGTTACAACTATTGCACAATCTGTAATACCACTCTTTTTCATCACTTCTAATATTGGTATACCTGCAGTGCCTTGAGGTTCCCCGTCATCTGAATATCTTTGAAGTCCCATATTTTCACCTATTACATAAGCCCAACAATTATGTCTTGCTTGCTTATGTTTATCTTTTATTTCTGCCACAAAAGCCTTTGCTTCTTCTTCGCTCTCAACTCTTTTAGCATATCCTATAAATTCAGATTTCTTTTCTTCAAAAGAATCTTCTCCAAAGCTTCTAATCGTTACATACGCCACGTTCTAATTCCTCCCTTATTATTCTTAATCCTCTCCTAATTTTATCTTCATCTGTTTGATAAAAACCTATTCTAAAAGTGTTATATCCATCTTTCATATTTCTAAAAAATAAAACTCCAGGTGTTATAAATACATTTTTTTCTCTTAATCTAAAAAACAATTCTTTAGAATTTATTTTATTTTCTTTTATAGTTAAATAAAAAGTAAGCCCTCCACCTGGTTTCTTATATATAACTTTATCTCCAAGCTCTTCATCAATAAGCTTTGACATAATATTATACCTACATCTATACTTCATATTTAAATTAGATATATTTTCTTTCCAATTTCCTTTATCTATATATAATTCAAGTGCTCTTTGCATAAGACTAGATGTAGTAATATCTGTGTTAAACTTTGAGTTTGACATACTTTCTCTTAAGTTATCTGGCGCTACTATATATCCTAATCTTATTCCTGGCAAGAATATCTTTGAGAAACTTTTTATATAAATGACTCTATCACTTTTATCTAGCCACTTAAATGGTATATAATCAACATTTTCATCATAAATAAGCTCTGATAAATAATCATCTTCTATAATATAAAAATCATATTTTTCTGCAAGCTCTATTATTTTTCTTTTTTTCTCTAAGCTATAGCTAACTCCTGTAGGATTTTGAAAATAACTCATAGTATAAAAACAAGAAATTTTATTTTTCTTAAGAATCTTCTCGAAACTTTTTATATCTACCCCATCTTCTTCCATGTCAACTTCAAATATATTTGCTCTTCTAAACTTAAATACTGATAATGCCCCACTATAAGTTGGTTTTTCAACTATAACATTATCATTTATATTTAATATAGATTTTGATGCTATATCTATACCTTGTTGTGCTCCTGAAACAATTAGTATGTTCTCATCATTTAAAGAATTATACCAAAAGCACTTATTTATAGTTCTTCTTAGTTTATCATATCCAAATGGTGATCGAGAGATTAGTGCCTCTACCCCATCTCTATCTAGTACCCTATTCAAAATATCCTTAAACTCTTCAAATGGAAATGATAGATCTTCATTAGTTTCTCCTGCAAAATCTATAATATCTTTTTTACATTCCCTGCTTAATTTCTTAAATGTATTAGAATATTCTTTTTTAAAGCTTAATGTTACTTCTTTTCTCTTTGCATATGTTCCACTTCCCATTTTCTGATAAGCTACTCCATCATTAACAAGCTTTTTATAAGCATTTATAATTGTATCTTTATTAACTTGTAAGAACTCTGAATACTCTCTTATGGTTGGAAGTTTTTCCCCATCTTCAATTTTTCTATTTTCAATTAATTTTTTTATATGATTAGAAATTTGAATATATTTTGGTACCTCTTGAGAAAATAATAAATCATATAAATTTTTCATAATTCATCCCATCTTAATTAATAAATTTTTTACAATATACATTCTCATTTAAAATACTAAATCCAGTAGAATCTTTTAAGTCTCTCTCACTCTTTAATATTAAATTCCTTTTGTATAATTCCTTTAATATATTCTCAACTTTTATATTAAATATTTTAAAACCTTCTTCTTGCTCTATTTCATAAGAACTAACAAAGCCTTCATTTTTCTCTAAGTAATCTAGTAGAAATTTAGATGCTATTTTTATATTTCTATCTATATATTCCTCAACATAATTAATTACTTTTTGTATTGATTCTCTACTTAATTCTTCACGAAACAGCTTGTCAACAATGAATGCAAATTTATTATTTAAGTTAATTGCCATTGTTAATGAATCTTTAGTAACTTCATAACCATTTAAATTTAAATATAGCTTTGAAAAATTATCTAAACTTCTTATAAGTACTTCATAGGAGGTACTTAAACCTCCTATTTGCAAATACTTTTTACAAACCTTAAGATCTTTAATTAGGTTACTAATATAAAGTAAATTCCACTCTTCTTTATGTACTTTTTCACTATATTTTAGTTTATCGTAAATATCATTTATCTCAATATCTCTTGAAAAAACAAGTTTAGACATTTTAAGAATATCTCTTATCTTATCCTTCTCTTTATATGTATTACTAGATTTTATAAATTCTCTTTTTGATAATATTCTTATATTTACATCTACATCTAATATCTCAGAATGTACTCTTCTAGCCTTATCAAATTCATCCTCATACACTACAAACAAATCTATATCTGACTCTTCCCATACATCTCCTGAAATAATGCTCCCAAAAGTAAATATAGATAATACCTTACTATTACTCTTTAATTTACTTATTAATAACTGAAATGACTTTTGTAGTTCCAATACAGATTTGGTCATAATACCCCTCCTTTTGTTACTTTAAAATACTAATTACAAAATCTTTACTTTTATTATAAACTTCATCATCTACTTCTGCTATAACATAAGTACCTTCGTCTCTATACTCCTCACTTAAAATCCTTGCATTTCTATGAAGAAAAGAAACTATATCTCCTTTAGCATATGGAATTATATATTCTACTTGCTTATACTTATATGGTAGCTTTTCTTCTATTAAACTTAATAGTTCTCCTAAGTTCATACCTTCCTTTGCAGAGATTTCTATAATAGTACTATAATCAGTATTCTCTTTTATTTCATCTATTTGCTCTTTAGTAGCTCTATCTACTTTATTAAGAACTAAAATTGTTTCTTTATCTCCTGCCCCTAGTTCTGATAAAACCTCTTCTACAGCTTTTATTTGTTCTAATGCATCAACACATGAAGAATCTACAACATGACATAATATGTCTGAATAAATTACTTCTTCTAATGTAGACTTAAAAGCTTCAACTAAGTCATGAGGAAGCTTTCTTACAAAACCTACTGTGTCAGTAAGAGTAGCTACACCCTTATTACTTAATGTTATTGCTCTAGTAGTAGTATCTAATGTTGCAAATAACATATCTGCTTCAAATACACTTTCTTTTTGATTTCCTTCAAGTTTTGATGCCATATTACAAAGAGCATTTCTTAAAGTTGATTTTCCTGCATTTGTATATCCTACTAAAGATATTTTAGGAATATTTTCTTTGTTTCTTTTTTCTCTTTGAACTTCTCTTGTCTTCTTAATTTTCTTTAATTCATCTTTTAAATCATATATAGCTTCTTCTATATGTCTTCTATCTGTTTCAAGCTTCTTTTCTCCAGGTCCTTTTGTACCAATACCTCCACCTGTTCTTGAAAGTACTGTTCCTAACCCTTGAAGTCTACTTTTTCTATACTTTAATTGAGCAAGCTCTACTTGTATTTTAGCTTCCTTACTCTTTGCTCTTCTTGCAAATATCTCTAATATAAGAGTTGTTCTATCTATAACTTTAGCTCCAATTGCATTTTCCAAGTTTCTTACTTGAGACCCTGATAACTCATCATCAAATATTATTAAATTAGCTCTTTCACTTTGTCTTAAAGAAGCTATTTCTAAAACCTTACCTCTTCCTATATAAAAAGCTGCATCAATTTTACTTCTTCCTTGATATACACTATCTAGAACTGGAACATTACAAGCTTTTGCTAATTCCCTTAACTCTTCTAAACTCTCCCTTGTATCAGAACCAACTATAATAGCTTTTTCTTCATCATCTTCTTGTATATCATTATCTTTTATAAGATTTTCTATATGTCTAACATTATCTAATATATCTATTGATGATAATTCTTCAAATGATATATGACTTTTTTCATCAAATAATAAAGTATTATCTTGTACTCTTAATGTACCTACTGAATAATCTATTATTTTCTCTTTATAAACACCTACTGCTACAACACAATCAAGCTTTAACTTTAATAATGCTGATAAATCTAATGCAGAAAGGTTACAATACCCATTTGGATGAGTATGTATTATTCTTACACCTGAAAGTCTTCCTTCCCTAACATCTAATAATGGTAATTCAACAGATGTTGAATCTCCTACTGCAACAGATTGAACATTTCCCTTTCTATCAATTGCAACACTTACTTCCCTTTCTATAATAGAAGATATTTTAGATATCTTTTCTATTATTTCTAAAGTACATATTTCTGTTTTAGGAACTTTTATTTTATATATAGTTTCTAATTCCTCTAAGAAACTCTTTTTAACACCTTGACTATTTCCGTTTATCATTAAATCACCTCGTACATAATATCATGACAACTTTTTATTAATTTTATACTATATAATATTACTTGTAAACTATTGTAAAAATTTATCTGTTGAAAGAACTATTTTTTTGAGTTATATTAAATTATACTACTTAATTAAAATATTGGAGGATTTTATGGAAAACAAAAAACATAATATACTTTTTTCTAAAGAAGAAATTGAAAGTAAAATCGAAGAAATAGGTTCTATAATTTCTAATGACTATAAAGGAAAAAACTTATATGTACTTTCTTTATTAAGAGGAAGTTTTGTATTTACTGCTGACCTTGTTCGTGCCTTAAGTGTAAAAACTAAAATAGGATTTATGACAACTTCTAGTTATGGTAATAGCGAAACAAGTTCTGGAGAAGTAAAAATAGTTAGCGATATTCCAGATGATATTACTGGCTTTGACGTATTAATAGTAGATGATATTGTTGATACAGGATATACAATGGAATTTATTATAAATCACGTAAAATCATTAGGTGCTGCATCAGTAAAAAGTTGTGTTCTTTTAGATAAACCTTCAAGAAGAAAGGTTGATGTAAAACCAGATTATTCATGTTTTGAAGTTGATGATATTTTCGTTGTAGGCTTTGGATTAGACTATAACGGTTATTATAGAAATATACCTTATGTATTTAACTGGGAAGATCAATAAAATATTTTTATTGATAAGAGGATGATTCAAAATATTTTGTATCATCCTCTTATAGACTCTACTATTTATTTGAGAAGTCAATAGCTGTACTTGGAATCTTTCCTACTATAATTGTTTCAGCTACAGGAATTTCACAATATACATCAATTTCTTTATTTTGAAAAGGAACTACTGCTCTAACCTTTGCCTTAACCTTAAGGTATATTTTATGTCTTGTTTGATTTATTCCTGCACTTTCAAACTTAGATTCATAAGTTACATTCATATTTCCTATAGGCTCTATTTTTACTTTCACCTTTGGTCCTAACTTATAAAATACACTGCTTTTCGTCATCCAACCTAACGGAACATCTATTCCAACTTCCCCCATCTCCTGCAGCTTTTTATTACAGTCAACAGATAACTTAGATGTTAAGTAATTAAGTTTTACATTATTAGCTTGAATTAAATTAATATTACCTTCATTATCCTTATCTATAATTATCATTTCATTATAACTAAATTCATCATTAAAAAGTTCAATGCTAGTTTCACTTATAAGTTCTGTTGTCTTTGCTTTAACAATTGTTTCAGATACACTCAATACTGAGGGGAATACTATTTTATCAAAAAAGTAAATAAATAGACTAAAAATCAAAATCACGGCAATAATTACTAATATATAGCGATTAAATTTTGGTTTATTTTTATTTGTATAATAGTTCATAATCACCTTTAAGTTGAGTTATTGATACACTCATATTATAATTATGCTATAATGTATAAAATAATATCTTTATACACAAAAAAATTAGGAGGAATATATGGATAATAAAAATGGTAAACAAAAAAGCAAATCCCATACAACTTCAAAAGGAAATTCTTCCATAAATAACAAAAGTAAAAAGAAAACAAACAGGAATAAAAAGAAAATAAATAAGAATAAAAAGAAAAGTAACTTAGGTCAATTTTTCAAAATATTTCTTATTATGTTTTTTTCAATATGCTTAATTTCATTTGTTATTGGAATGGGATATATCTTTGCAGTTATTAAAAGTACTCCAGAATTAGATATTAGTGCTGTTACAACTCTAAGTGAATCATCTTCTTTTTATGATGATAATGGTGAGTTTATGGACAACTTAAATTCAGAAATTCAACGTAATGTTATAAGTTATGATGAAATGCCTCAATATCTTAAAGATGCTTTTGTATCCATTGAGGATCAAAGATTTTATAATCATAATGGTATAGATATAAGAAGAATTGCAGGATCACTTATTACAGATATTAAGAAACTTTTACATGGTCAAAGAAGTTTTCATGGCGGTTCAACAATAACTCAACAACTTTTAAAAAATACTATTTTATCTAATGAAGATTCAGCTATTGAAAGAAAAATTAGAGAAATTTATTTGGCAATTCAATTAGAGAAGAAACTAACAAAAGATCAAATACTTCATCAATATTTAAATACAATACCGCTTGGTGGAATGGCCTATGGTGTAGATGCAGCTGCTAATTTTTACTTTAATAAAGATGCAAAAGATTTAAACTTAATTCAATGTGCTTATATTGCAGGTGTAACTCAAGCACCTACATACTATAGCCCTTATAGTGAAAAAAATATAGCAGACCCTACTCCTTATATTACAAGAACAAAATCTGTTCTATTTAAAATGGAAGAATTGGGGAAAATTACAAAAGAGGAATACGATGCTGCAATTGCTAGCATAGATAATGGAGAATTAACTTTTGAAAGGAATACTATAGATTACACCCTTGATTATGAATGGTATATAAATCCTACCTTAAAACAAGTTAAAGCTGACCTTAAAGAAAAATATCTTTATACTGATGATGAGGTTGAAAATCTACTTGTTACAGGTGGACTTAAAATATATACTAACATGAATAGAGAGCTTCAAGATTATACTCAAGAAACTCTAAATAATATTAATCTTAGTTCAATAGGATTACAAGAAACTTATATAGAAGGAACTTCTACTCCTGAACTTCAAGCATCAGCTACATTAGTTGATTATCACACTGGAAAAGTCCTTGCCATGGTTGGTGGTCGTGGTGATCATGTTGCAAATGCTAACAATAGAGCATACAGTGGTTTAAAACCTATAGGATCTAATACAAAACCTTTAACAGTATATGGTCCAGCTATAAATGAAAAAATATTGACTGCTGGTTCCACTATAGATGACGCTCCACTACCTGATGCTATTGCAAATAAATATTTAACTGATGGTGAAGGTTATCAACCAAAAAATGACGACTGGTCTTACTCAGGTAATGTAACTTTAAGAGAAGCTCTTAATAGATCAAAGAATGTTTGTTCAGTTTTAATTGAAGATAAAATAGGATTAGATACTGGATTATTCTATGGAAAACAATTTGGATTAAAATATAATGCTGCTTCTTCATCTTCTATATCAGCACTTGCATTAGGACAATTTAATAATGATCCTAATGACTTAGATGGTGGAAATACTTATATTTTATCATCTGCTTATGGAGTATTTGGTAATGGTGGTACTTATACTGAACCTAAACTTTACTCTAAGGTAGTTGATGCTACTGGAAAAACTATTTTAGAAAATGAAACTTTAGAAACTAAGCAAATTTTCACAGAAGAGACCGCTTATATTATGTATGATATATTAAAAGGTTCTGCACAGACTACTGGTTATAATGCTATATGGGGAAGTATGCCTGTATCAGGAAAAACAGGTACTACCACTAATAATACAGACTTATGGTTTACAGGAATTACTCCTTATCTTTCAGCTTCTGTATGGATTGGATATGATACTCCTAAGAAAATAGGATATGCTAATTCAAATACCGCTGCTGCTCTTTGGGGGCAAATTATGGCCAAAGCTCATGAAGGCAAGGAAGTTACAGATATTACTATACCTAGCACATTAGTTACAGCAAGTATTTGTAAAGATTCTGGTAAACTTGCTACAAACATTTGTTCAAAGGATTCAAGAGGAAATAGAGTTTATACAGAATACTTTATAAGTGGTACAGAACCTACTGGATATTGTGAAAATCATGTTTACGGTAATGGACGTATATTAGTAAAGAAAGATAATCCAAATCCAGTTACAGAAGATTATTCATATCTTTATACCAATGAAAACTTAAAAAAAATTGAACAACAAAACAATAATACTAATAAATACTACAATAAAAATAAAGATAAAGATAAAGACAAGGACAAGGATAAAGATAAAGAGGATAATACAGAAAAAGACACGAATAATGATAGTAATACTAATGATTCATCTGATAATAATGAAACTAACAACGAAAACTCCGGTAATGATGCATCAGATAAAAAATCAAGGAACTTATTAGATAAGGTATTAAATAGATAAAAAATAGCCCAGATGGGCTATTTTTTTATGTAGTTGTTTTATTTATATTATCTCGAACAACCTTAATTATTCTTCCATCATTTACTGAAATAAAGTATTTAAATTTTACTTCTTTATCTTCTTCATCAATACCCTTAATAGTTACTATATAACATAGTTCCATTAATGTAGCATCCTCATTTTCACTTAAAGCTTTAAATGTACCCTCTGCCTTCTCACCATTTTTATTAACTTCACTAAAATTTAATAAAGCTTTTTTATAAGCTTCTTCCTCAGTTATAAGAATATCTAAATTTCCCAAATCTAAATCTGAACCTAAGTTCACGTATCCTTCTAATTTACCTGTATATTTATTAATCTGCATAGATATTTTCTTATCATAATAAGGATATCCTTCTTCATACTTTTTAAATATAAAAGTATAATACGGTATATTAACAACATTATCTTCTTTTATCTCTTCAA
>JAFADP010000037.1 GCA_023424785.1 Bacillota bacterium | reverse complement strand
AACTAAAGGCAATAGCTAAAAGAAAATATGGCATACCTTCATATCCAAATAACTCAAAGCTTATAAGTAAAGAAGTTATAGGACAATTAGTAACACCACAAAATACAGCAGTCATACCAATTGCTGTACAAAGAGATGGATTAAAACCTATAAGTTGTCCAAATAAACATCCAAAACTAGCTCCTATAAAAAATGAAGGAACAATTTCCCCACCTTTATATCCTGCACCTAAAGTAAGAACTGTAAATAACATCTTTAAAATGAAAGCTTCGTAATTAACCCTTCCATTTATACATTGTGAAATAGTACCTATACCTGCACCATTATATGTTTGATCTCCTACTATTAATGTAAGTATAATAATAAATACACCACCTACTGATATACGTATATAAGGATTCTTAAAATACTTTTTATAGTAATATTCACTTTTATGTAGCATAATACAAAATACAACACTAATTAATGCACAAAGTACAGCTAATATTGAAATCTTTATAGCAGAACTAATATTAAAACTTGGAATATTTGAAAGAAAGAATAACTCTTGAGAAATATCAAAATATGTTGCAACTCCATGTGCCACTAAAGATGATATAACACATGGTAATAAAGCTGAATAATGCATAATTCCAACACTTATAACTTCCATTGAGAAAATAGCTGCAGCCATAGGTGTTCCAAATAAGGCAGAAAAAGATGCACTCATTCCACACATAATCATAATATGTTTATCTTTAGCATTAAACTTAAAAGCCTTACCTAATGAATTTCCAATACTTCCTCCAAGTTGTAGTGCAGCACCTTCACGTCCTGCAGAACCACCAAAAAAATGAGTAATTATTGTAGAAATAAATATAGATGGTGCCATACGTAATGGTACCTCAGCATTTGAGTGAATAGCAGATATTATTAAATTAGTTCCCCTATCATTTTCATTATGAAGGACTCTATATAATAATACAATCATAACTCCTCCAAGTGGTAACATAAAAATAATCCATGGATGCTTTTGTCTTTCATCTGTTACAAATTTTAAACAGTAAAAAAATGCACTACTTACCATTCCTATAAGTATTCCTGATAAAATAGAAAATGCAATCCATTTTAATGATATAGTTAGTCTTTGGATATTATGTTTTGATTTTCTTTTAATAACCTCTCTCATTATAAATCCCCCCTTTTAATTATATCAAAAAAGGAGATGTATCAAAATAAATTTTAATATTTGCCCATAGAAAAATGGAAATTATTGAGCCAAGGATTTCCTGGCTCATAAACCTATACATATCTTCCATCCTTGTTTTACTGCCATGTAAAAACACTTAATTTTGTAGTAACTTACATATTATCACTAATTTCATTTTTACACTCTATATTCTCTATAACTTTTCTAATTATTTCATTCAATTGGTAATACTGCCATTCTATGTCTCCTATGACTAAATGAAGCTGTATAAATTCACTTAATAAGTTTTCACTATTTTCCTTACATAATCTATCTATATTTTCTAATATAACATTAAATCTATTTATTATTTCTAATATTTTTCTACTATGTCTTTAACCTTTTTAGAAATGAATACTGGTATAGTCTTATCCTTTAATTTAAATATATTACAATTTTTTATTACGTCTTTTTAATTCCATACAGCCAACTTATTAAAATATTCATATCTTTCAATACATATCCCATACTTTAAATCTTCGTCAACAAGTATTAAATCCCTATATCCTCCTTTAAATTTAGTAAATTCAGCTATATCAGCTAAATGTTCAAAAAAATCCTCTACTTTTATCTTTATAGCTCCACACTCTCTATCTTCATAATGAAACAATATTGCATTTTCATTAAAAAATATTTTATATTTTTCTTTTAAACTAGCTACTTTAATTAAATTAGATTCTATATCCTTTTCCATCTCTTCTTGGTTTATTAATGTATCAAGTTTTTTATAAACTTTTTTTGATATTACTATAGTATCTTCAACTGAAATAAATGACTCTATTTCTAAATTATTTATAATATTAACCAGTTTTATATATATACCTTTTCTCTTTGATTTCATTTTAAGTTCTTTTATTTTATTACTTCTGTTCTCTTCATTATTCATATTTTCAACCCTTCTTTTATTTCTTATAACCATTAAAATCTTCTGGATAATGTCCATCATACTGATTATATCTACCCTTTTCAAATGGATTTCCTTTAACATCATCAGCTCCATGAAAATGTGGTCCTCTTCCCACTTTATCCTTAGCATGTTCTATAATATACTTTTTCTTGCTATCAACTATAAATTCATTTTCCTGCTGATTTATATACTGTTTGAAAAAATTCAGATCCTATTTTTACTCCATCACCATAAAGAGAAGTTACTGATACTAAACACAAACCTATTTCTAATTCCAATAGCCATCCAATTACTTTTATTTACATATGTGATTATTATATTAAATATTCTTTTTATTTGTACTTATTTAGAACTTCTATTAAATCATCATGCTCTAATACGACTACGTCTCCAATATAGCTTTCAATTGTTTTAGTACTCTTCCCATCTTCAATTAGACTTATCTTGAAATTTTCTTAATTACTTAAATTTCTATTCTAATGAATTTCAAATATATTTTTGAACATAATTATTCTAATGACGCTTACTACTTTTTCAGTAATTTTTCATTTCACAAATACTATTCATACTAGTGATACCAATGTTTTAGCATATATCCATTCTATCGTCTTAATTAACAATTGAGACGATAGAAACACTTTATTAAATTCTAAGTTGTTTAGCAATGATGCTACATACCTAAAATCTAGGCGAAACTATAATTTCTGTAGCAGTAATGTCTTAACAAAAATATTGCTGACTTATAGTCTGAAATTCTTATTTTTTTAATAGTTTTTGTTATTAATTTCTTAATAAAATTATTAAAAATCCCATATTGTAAAATTCCTCCATATATATTTTATCAATTCCATTTATCTTGATATATTTTATTTAATCATTGTTGTACTTTTCAAGAAAAAACACTTCTGAATTTAATCAGAAGTGCATCTATAAAAATATTTTTTAGCATTCTTCGTAGGAAAATGATTCAACAATATAATTCTTACTTTTTAATAAAATGATTAATCTTTCAATATACCAATTTATATCCGTCATTTCTTCATTATTGCCTAACTTGATTTTCTTTCTATTAATGCAAATTGAAAAAGTTATTTCTAAATTTGAATATATAAGAAAACTTCCACCTATTTCACTCTCTTTCCACCTAAGCATAACTCCTATAACTTCACTGTTTTCCTCTTTAGTTCTCACTATATTAAAAAAATCATCAAGAATCATATCATTCTCTTGCCAATCATAATCCCCATCATCTCCAATTGGCAAATACGAAATACTATTATTATTTATTATATTCCAACCACCACTTATTAGGTCTTTAAGCAATGTAATAACATCTATTTTTTTATCACCTTTTCTTGCTAATTTCATATTAATTGATGTATCGAGTGACATTTTTATCATTCCTTTCTTCTAATCTAAAATTTCTGTATATGGTATTCCCTTCTTAGTTAACCAAGCCTTTATTTCTTCTGGAATAGGACTATTAGTTATCAATTCATAAGTTGCACCATTATTTTTCGCTATCTTCAATCTATCTCCCATAGATGATTTAAACAACTCAAGTTTTTTAGGATTATTTATTATTAAATCCCAATAACCTCCTGATTTAGCCTCCCACCATCTATTTCCAATACCTCCATCAAAATCTCGTCCACCTTTACTAAAAGATCCTTCTCCTCCAATGTTTTTCGTTAGATAATCTTCAAAGTCATGTCCTATTAATTCTTGTACTTTACGATTATCTACCCCCTTAAAAATACTACTTAAACTACTATTTTTAATTAAAGTTTCATATACATCTTTATTTGTATTCTTAACTTCATTTAAAGTATTCTTTAGGGCTTTTTCTATTTCTTCTACACTGCTTTTATCTATACTTTCTAGATTTTTAAATAATATTTCTTTGCATTCTTTATTTTCTTTTATTACTTTAAATGCATTTTTTATTTCTTTATT
>JAFADP010000013.1 GCA_023424785.1 Bacillota bacterium | reverse complement strand
ATACAGACATATACTCCTGATAGTTCAGTTATAAGATATGCAACAAAAAATGAATATGAAAAGTTTTTTAAGGAACAAATAATAATAAGGAAAAATATGAACTATCCACCATTTAGTAAAATTTTATTAATAAATTGTCATAGTAAAAATGAAAATAAATTAAAAGATTTTATGGGAAATTTAGGGAAAAAAATTAGTAGTTTATTAGAAGAAAATAAGGAATTGGAGATTTTAGGTCCTGTTCCTTGTATAATAGCAAAAATAAAAGAAAATTATAGATGGCAGATTATAATAAAAGGTGATTTTGATGAAGAAATACCTAAAAAAATCAAATATACACTTTATGAACTAACGAAGAATGTATATAATGAAATAAGAGTTAGTATAGATATTAATCCAAATAATATGGCTTAGGAGGTATAATAAAATGGCTATAAGAAATATTAGAGTAGAGGGAGACCCACTTTTAAGAAAGATATCAAAGAAAGTTGAAAAAATAGATGATAGAATCTTAACTTTAATAGAAGATATGAAGGAAACTATGTATAAAGCTGATGGAGTAGGAATTGCTGCACCACAAGTTGGAATATTAAAAAGAATATTTGTAATTGATATTTATGATGGAAATGGTCCAATAGTTTTTATAAATCCTGAAATATTAGAAACTAAGGGAATACAAGATGGAGAAGAAGGGTGTCTAAGTGTTCCAGGAATACAAGAAGACGTTAGAAGACCAAACTATGTTAAGGTAAAAGCTCTTAATGAAAAAGGAGAAACGTTTATTCTTGAAGGAGAAGAATTACTTGCAAGAGCTGTATGTCATGAAAATGACCACTTAGATGGAAAGTTGTTTATAGATTATGTAAACAGATAAGGAGGATAATACTTAATGAGAATAGTTTTTATGGGAACTCCTGACTTTGCAGTACCCTCATTAGAAAAATTAATTGAAGAAAAACATGAAATTTTATGTGTTTTAACTCAGCCAGATAAACCAAAAGGAAGAGGGAAAAAAATAATTTTCCCTCCAGTAAAGGAAGTAGCATTAAAACATGATATTCCTGTTTATCAACCTATAAAGCTTAAGGATGATAAAGAACTTATAGAAAAGCTAAAAGAACTAAAACCAGATTTTATGATAGTAGTTGCTTTTGGGCAAATATTAACTAAAGAAGTATTAGATATACCTAAGTATGGATGTGTAAATTTACATGGTTCTATATTACCAATGTATAGAGGAGCAGCACCTATAAATTGGGCTATAATAAAAGGTGAAAAGGTATCAGGAAATACAACTATGTTAATGGATGAGGGCTTAGATACAGGAGATATGCTTTTAAAAGATGAAGTTGAAATAACTCCTAACATGACAGCAGGAGAACTTTATGATATTTTAAAAGAAAGAGGTTCAGAATTATTAGCTGAGACTATAGAAAAGCTTAAAAATAAAGAAATTACTCCAATTAAACAAGAAGGTGAAACTTTTTATGCTAAAATGTTAAATAAGAATATGGCTAAAATAGATTGGAGTCAAAGTGCAGAGGATATTAATAACTTAATTAGAGGATTAAACCCTTGGCCAATAGCTTTTACAAATTATACTGAACAACCAATGAAAATTTTTGAAGGTGAAGTTATAAAAGAACATAGCAATAAGGAACCAGGAACCATTTTAAATGTTACAAAAGAAGGAATAAAAGTAGCTTGTGGAGAAAATATATTACTTATAAAGAAAATACAGTTTCCTAATGGAAAGCCTTTATATGTTAGAGACTATATAAATGGTAAGAGTATAGAAGAAAATATCATCCTAAAATAGGAGGGAGATTTTATGTTTTATTTTGATCCGACAATGATAATCTTAGTACCAGCTTTAATAATTAGTTTTATTGCTCAAAGTAAAATTCAAAGCACATATTCAAAGTATAGTAGAGTTGGCACTATGAATGGCTATACAGGAGAGCAAGTTGCAAGAATGATGCTTGATAATGCTGGACTTTATGATGTATCTATAGAGCTAGTAAATAGAGAGCTTGGGGATCATTACTCTCCAAAGGAGCATATATTAAGGTTATCACCAGGAGTATATTCTGGAAGAACAGTAGCAGCAGCTGGTATAGCAGCACATGAAGTTGGGCATGCAATACAACATAAGGAAAGTTATAAACCACTTATAATAAGAAATTCTATTGTGCCTGTTGCAAACATCGGCTCATCATTTTCATGGATAATTTTTTTCATTGGATTATTAATGGGGAATTCATCATTAACTACAGCAGGAATAATTCTATTTTCTGCAGTTGTTATATTTCAATTAGTAACATTACCAGTAGAATTTAATGCTTCATCAAGAGCATTATCTATATTAGAAAGTAGAGGTATATTGTATAATGATGAATTAAAAGGGGCTAAAACAGTTTTAAGCGCAGCAGCTATGACATATGTAGCAGCAGTTTTACACTCAATTTCTCAATTAATTAGATTATTAGTTTTGAGTAGAAGAAATGATGATTAAGAGGTAGGTAAGTATGAATAGTAGAGATATAGCAGTAGACGTATTATATAGAGTGACGACAGAAGGGGCTTATTCAAATATAATACTTTCAAAAGAATTAAATGAAAGTGATTTATCAGATCAAGATAAAGCACTAACAACAGAAATTGTTTATGGTACTCTAAGAAGACTAAAAACATTAGATATGATAATAAGTTCATTTGTTAAGGACTTATCATTAATGGATAAAAAAGTATTAAACATATTAAGAGTAGCAATATATCAAATGAAGTTTTTAGACAAAATACCATCTTATGCAGCATGTAATGAAGCTGTAGAACAGGCTAAAAGAATTTCAGAAGGCGATGGAAAACTAGTTAATGGTATTCTAAGAAGTTACTTAAATAAGGAAGAAAAGCTTGATATAAGCTTTAGAAATAAAATAGATGAATTAGCTTTTAGTTTATCATTTGAACCTTGGATGATAAGAATGCTTATAAAGCAATATGGAGAAAAAGAAGCTATAAGAATACTTGAAGAATTAAATAGTACTCCAAATGTTACAGTTAGAGTAAATAATGTAAAAGGAGATTATGAAGAAGTCTTTGAGGAATTAGAAAATGCAGGGTATGAAGTTGAAGAAGGAGAAATTTGTCCTGAAGCAATTTCAATAACTAATGGAAGAAGTATAGAAAAGAATCAAGTTTTCGTTGATGGAAAAATAACAGTTCAAGATGAAAGTGCAATGTTAGTAGCACCTTTATTAGATATTGAAGATAATCTTACTGTAATAGATTTATGTTGTGCTCCAGGGGGGAAAACTACTCATATTGGAGAATTATTAAATAATACTGGAAAAGTATTAGCATTTGATTTATATCCTCAAAAATTAGAACTTGTTAGACAAAATGCAGAAAGATTAGGTATAGATAATATAGATTATGGCGAAATGGATGCAACAAAGTTAAATGTTAATTTAATAGGATTAGCAGATAGAGTACTTATTGATGTTCCTTGTTCAGGTCTTGGTATTATAAGAAAGAAGCCAGAAATAAAATGGACTAAGAAGAGATCAGAAATAAAAGAATTAATAGAAATACAAAGAAACATAATGGATAATGCTTGGGAATACTTAAAGAAAGGCGGAATAATGGTATATTCAACTTGTACTTTAAATAAAGAAGAAAATGAAGAAAATATATCATGGTTCTTAAATAAACATAAAGATGCACAAATAGAAAAGGTGTTTGTTGGAAGAGGGGAAAACCTAAGATATGATGAAAA
>JAFADP010000100.1 GCA_023424785.1 Bacillota bacterium | reverse complement strand
GCCCTATGTCTGTAAGTTATGATAGATTAGCTGAAAGAATTGATGAATTAATTTTTGAGTTATCATTAATTAATTCTGAATTAAATGAGTTAAGAAAAAGAATTTGCTTACTAGAAAAATCATCTATCACTTCAGAAAAATAATTAAAAGTAAAAGTAATATGTCCACTTATGATATATTACTTTTACTTTTGAATTACCCCTTAAATAATAAATAAATTTATTTAATTAAATTATTTATTATTATAATAATTTACATCACACCACTTCAATGTTGCTAAATGCTTTTTTAACTTATATGCCATTGGCTTATATGTCACATATGTTAATCCACCAGATGCAACGCCCCCAACTATAGGTATAACTTTTGAAACTCCCTTTGCAAAAATATCTTTTGTCATTTTAACACCTAAAACTTGTGCTATTTTTTTTACAATTGGATATATTGTTCCTTTTGTTAATGCTTTTGCTGCAATATCTTTACTTGCCTTCTGAGCTGCGGAAGCAGATATTTTAGTTATTGTGCTTGCAGCACCATTTACCCCAAACATAACACCAACAAATAACGTAAGCATATTAGATGTATCATCATTAATTTTCCCATCCTCTGGCAATATCTCTTCCCATCCATATAGATAAATTAACTTTTGTAAAATTCTTAAAATGTGAGCAAAATATTGAGTTATATCTGCTGGAATAGTTGCAAACATTGTAAATCCACCTGGTATTCCCGAAGCAAAAGAAATTGTGCTTACTTTATTCGTTTCATAATTAATGCAACTTTTAGCTATTTTATCAATTATTGATAGCTCTATTCCTGCATATGCTGGATTATTTTCTATAGCTATATCTACTTGCTCCTTGGGACAAAACTTTATAAGCTCTTTAAATAAAAATTTCTTTCTATCAATATGCACCATAGGTAAACTTGAAGCTGTTGCTAATGCTAACTCAAAAGTATTATTATTATCATTCATGCTAACTTCCCCCTTTATAAATATAAAATTTTATTTTCTAAATATTATATTTTATATCAATACTTTAAATTACTTTATTTAACCATAAAGCTTATAAAATTAAAATTTATAAATTACTAAAATACTATATAATTTTTAACTTTATACTTTGCTCTAATATAACAAAAAAATTAGGTAACAGGATGGTCACGGTATACCGTTACCATTCTATTGCCTAATTTTTTATTGTTTTTTATTTACTGCTCTAAAAATTTTATCATTAAGGAATATATTATGTTCAATAAATTCATTTTTCAATACATAATCTATTATAAGTATAAAAATATATTTAAATAGGATTATAGGCATCATTATTTAAAATTCTTAGAAATATTAATTATTAGTAGTACTTATATATAACCTTAATATTTTTTCTTAATTGAATATCACAAATTATTAATCTTAATACAAGCACATCTTAGCTAATTAAACATAAATAATGAATAAAAATATATTTCTTAATAAATAAAGACAGCCTTAAATTTTTAATGCTGTCTTTACTTATATATACTTAATTACTTTTATTTTCTTTTCTTTTTATTAATAAGCATCCCAGAAAAAATACTTGTCAAAGCACTACTTAATACCCAAAGACTATTACTGTCACCCGTTTGTGGTAAAATTGGAGTAGATTCAACTACCTTTTCTTCTACCTTGACCTTTATTTCCTTTTTAAAACTTGCTCCTTGGCTATCAGTTACTTTATATACTACTTTATATTCCCCTGCTTGTGTTGTATCTACATTATTCTCAACCACTTCTATTTTATCTGTTATGTCTCCATCTTCTACATCTGTTGCTTTTACTCCATCTAATGGATTAAATTTATATCCTACTTTAATTGTTTTATCAGATACTTCTATCTTTGGAGCATTATTTGGCCTCTTTACAATTGTCACATATATATCTCCTTCACCAGACCTTCCATCACTACTAGTTACTGCTACTATCGCTCTTGCACTGTTACCAAACTGAGATATCGAACATTTTATAGATTGTATTGTTATATTATTTATTTCTTCAATTTTTTTCTTTATAGCTGCATTAATATCTGAAGCTTCGTCTTGATATATCTCCATTGTACTTGGTATAATTAAGTCTCCTTTACTTTCTTCTCCAACTATTGTTATATCTATATTCCCCTCTCCAGTCCTTCCATCACTACTAGTTACTTCTACTACCGCGCTTGCACTGTTACCAAACTGAGATATCGAACATTTTATAGATTGTATTGTTATATTATTTATTTCTTCAATTTTTTTCTTTATAGCTGCATTAATATCTGAAGCTTCATCTTTAGATATTTCCATTGTACTTGGTATAATTAATCTACTTTTAATTTCTTCATTATCAATATATTCATTATAATTTTCTTTAGTAAGTACCATACTTTCCTTACTTATATCTTGTGCATAAACATTTTCTGTAACTAATCCAGTAGTCACAATAGTTGCTAAAACAATAGCTGTTAACCTTTTACTTAAATAACTCTCTTTCATATCTATTTCCCCCATTAACTTTTATTCATTTAAACTTCAAAAAAATTTTACCATTAAATTTAATTTATGTACATGTATGTTTTTGCCATTTGCAAAATTCATCTATATGAATATTTATGTATAAACTTGTTCATAATAATAGTTATATAGACAATCTCATGAAGGGGGATATTATGGATATTAACTTAAATAAAAACTTAGGAGATTTAATAAGATATAAAAGAAAGGATTGTGGATACTCTACTCAAGAATTAGCCGATAAAATAGGGGTTTCTGCTGGCTCAATAAATAATATAGAAAATGCAAAAACTGATACTTTTAATCTAAAACTTTTAAATGACCTATCTGATGCTCTTGATATAGATTTATGTCTAGTTCTATCAAAGAAACATATAAATCAAAATTACTCAATTAATCATATTAAAATTAATGAAGACATAGCTAATAAATATAATGAACTAATATACCGTGACCAGTCTACTACCTAATATCTTCTATATTTTTAACACTACTTTCTATTCAATCTAGATTAGACTATTTTCTAAATTCCCTATTTCTTTACATTCATATTTCTTTAAATATCTATTAA
>JAFADP010000089.1 GCA_023424785.1 Bacillota bacterium | reverse complement strand
ACAAAAAACCAACCATAAGGTAATGATTTTATCTTATGGTTGGCTTTATATTTATATATTAATTAATATTTAGAGGACTTATTTATTAACTCCATTTACTAACTATGTTATCCCACATAACTTTACCACATTTCGCTAGCGTTACTGTTCCATAAACACTATTTGGCACATCACATGATAAAACTGTAAATGTGAACTTTCCTTTTGGCATTTGAATTAATTCTGTATCATTTTCAACACCTTTTTTATCTCCTGTTTTACTTGAGATTTCGTATTTTAAATCATCTGGTATATATAGTGCCAGCTTATTTTTTATTTGCTGTCTTGTTAATATATCTATAATCATAGTACTATTTTCAGGTGTTAAGAATGTACCTTCATATAGTATTTTCCATATTTTCGATAAGTCATAAGCAGATGTTATATTTTCTACATCCACTCTTGGTATTCTTTCATCAGAGGTCTTTCTATTTAGGAAAGTATGTTTTAAACCCATAGTTTTAATATCATTATTTATATTATCCATTCCTACTATATCTATAAGTTTATTAGCTGCTGTATTATCACTTTGTATAAGCATTGCTACCATTAATTCAAATACAGTATATTCTCTTGACTCAAATTCATGAATTATTCCTGTTCCATAAATTTTATCATCTTTTTCTATAGGAATTTTCTTTAAAAAATCTGTTTTTTTATCTTCTACTGCTTTTGTTACAGAAATTGCTATAGGAAGCTTCATACACCCTGCAGCTGTCATTTCTTCATCTTGGTTGTACCCATAGGTAAAACCCCCTTCTAGGTCTTCAAAAAAGAAACTATATTTTCCTATTCTTGTCTTTAAATATCTTTCTATATCTTTCATATTTACTCCTCCAATGTCTGTATACTATACACTTAAAATGTGTTTATCATTTTAATCCCCAAAACAAACACCTATTTTCTTTGCCATTGTTACTAATTCACCATCTGGATCTACTAATTTAACCTTATCGCCTATTACATTCTCTAAAGGTTCAGAATCTATCTTGTCACCTTTTAAGCAAACCATTCTACCAAAATTACCTTCTCTCATTAAATCTACAGCTGCTACACCATATCTTGTTGATAGTATTCTATCGTAAGTTGAGGTTGTTCCTCCTCTTTGAATATGACCAAGTACTGTACATCTTATTTCTTGACCAGGCATTAATCTTTCTAAATCTTCTGCTAATTTATTTCCAATACCACCAAGTCTAATAGGATCTGGACTATCTTTAACTATTTTTGCAACTACTACATCTCCATCCTTAGACTTTGCACCTTCTGATACAACTACTATTGTGTATAATTTTCCTTCTTTTTTTCTACTTTCAATCTTTTCTACTATTTTATTAATATCATATGGAATCTCAGGCAATAATATTACATCTGCATTTCCAGCTATTCCACCTTCTAATGCTATCCACCCTGCATTTCTACCCATTACTTCACAAAGCATTACTCTATGGTGGGATTCTGCTGTAGTACGAAGTCTATCAAGACATTCTGTTACTACATCTATTGCTGTATTAAATCCAAAAGTTACATCTGTTGCTCTTAAGTCGTTATCTATAGTTTTTGGCACACCTATGACGTTTACACCTTTTCTTGAGAAGTCTCTAGCAGATGTTAATGTACCATCTCCCCCTACTACCACAAGAACATCAACGCCTTCTTTCTTCATATTTTCAATAGCTATATCTGACACATCTTTTTTAATAAATTCACCATTCTCTTCTACTGTATAATCAAATAAATTATCTTTATTTGAACTATATAATATAGTTCCACCTCTTCCTAATATATCTGATACTGAATCAAGTGTTAATGGAACGAAATCATTATTGTATAATCCTCTATATCCAAACTTATATCCTATAACTTCATATCCATAATTCAATATTGCAGCTTTTGTAACAGCTCTTATTACTGCATTTAAACCTGGGCAATCACCGCCTCCAGTTAATAGTGCTATTTTTTTAATGTCATTTGCCATCTTATAACTCCTCCTCGCCCCTATGATATTGTTTACAATTTGAATTGTAGTTAATTTATTAAATTTTTAGAAAACTTAAACGATTAAATATATTCTACCTTTATATTACCACAAAGTAAAAATTTATTAAAGTAGAATTTATCCAAATTTTATTATTTTTTTAAATTTTTTCATTATATATTTTTCTTCATTTCTAATAAAATTCCTCCTAAAATATATTAACAAATATACTTATTTAACTTTTAAATTTAATCCCCTATCCTATAATTCCCCATTACCAACATTTAATACAAAAAAAATGTTGCAGACTATATAATCTGCAACACTCATCTTAAGTTAATGTTATTATTTTAGTTATTACAAGAGCTCCAAGTATTATACCTACTCCTACTCTGTATACTGCAAATACTCTCATTGGTTTCTTCTTTAAGTATGCAACAAACTTTTCCATAACTACTATTGAAACTACAAATGCAACTATAAATCCTACTATTAAAGCTACCCATAATGTTGGAGTCATTATTGAATAATCATATTCAAATAAATCTAATGCTGATGATCCTATCATTGCTGGTATTGCTAAGAAGAATGAAAATTCTGCTGCAACTGGTGTAGCAAGTCCAGCTATCCATCCCCCCATAATTGTAGATGCACTTCTTGACATACCTGGCCAAACAGCTAACATTTGAAATAACCCTACTATAAGTGCTCTTTTTGGAGTTATCTTATCTATATCATTAACAGCCTTCTTTTTCTTTCTAAAGCTATTTTCTATAACTATAAGTAAAATACCACCAACAATTAATCCTAAAATAACTGCATTTGGATTAAATAATGATTTAATTGTATCATAAAAAGTAAATCCAAATATAGCCATTGGTATACTACCTACTATTACATTTATACCAAATCTAAAACCTGTTTTACCTTCTTTACCACCTGTAAATATATATTTAAAAAATTCTATAACACTATCTTTAATTTTCTTCCAATATAGTACTACAACTGCAAGAATAGCTCCTAATTGTATAACAACTTGGAACATATCTGTAAATGCCTTAAATTCACCATTTCCTGAAAAGTTAATAATACTACTAAATAAAATCATATGTCCTGTAGAAGATACAGGTATAAATTCAGTTAACCCCTCTATTATAGCTATAAATATAGCTTTAAGTATAAATAAAAAATCCACTATTTCTCCCTCTCTTTACGTTTATTATTACTTACTATTATAAATAAAATTATAAGTAAATATTTATCATATGTCTACCTTAACTAATAGAATAAATGTAGTTCTGGTACTTCAAGTTTTGAATTATCACTATTGTATTTTTCTAATAACTTCTTAGCTTTTTCATAATTATCTGTAATAATTCCCCTAGTATTCTTATCTACATCATCACTAAGCTTATCATAAGCACCTTTTATATTTTCATATCCTCTTCTAATATCCTTCTCTACAGTAATATAGTAACATCCTGCATTATTTAATGTTAATATATCATCATTATTAAGCTTGTATGCTTCTCTTATTTCTTCTATTGCTTTTTTATCTTCGCCTTCATTTAAATATAATGTTCCTAAAGCTCTGTGATAACTATATTCATCTTTATTTAAAGAAATACTTTTATTTATAAGTTCTATAGCTTCTTTTCTTTTATTATTATCAACAGCAATCATTGATAAATTATAATATATTCTATCATCATTAGGTTTTATTAATGATGCAAGCTTCATATAACCATATGCTCTGTTAGCATCATCTAAAACTCCATTATAATAATTTGAAACATTTATTAATAAGCTAATATTAAATGGCTCTTTTAATAAAGCAATTGTATAATAAGGCTCTGCCTTTTTTGCTTCTCCTGACTTTATTAATATTTCTGTCATAAGTAATCCATAATTATCTATATAATCAGGATTTTCAGCTATACTTTTCTTACATAACTCAAGAGCTTTTTCATAATCTCCTTCATTACTATAATACCAACCTGCTGTATGATATCCTATATAATTTTCTTTACTAATTAATTTATTAATTAATTCCTCAGCTTCTAACTTCTTACCATTATTTTGATAGATTTTTGCTAAAACAGTATCAAATGCATACTCTCCTAAATCCTCTTTTTCTATTTCTTTATAAAGATCATTAGCTTCTTTTATTGTATTCTTAGACATAGAGTAGCATTTTAAAAGCATAACCTTATAAGATATTTCTTTTGGATTATCATTACATAACTTTTCTAAAGTATTTATAGTACCTTCTCTATTACGTGAAGCTAATTGATAAATTAAATCAAATACCTTAACCTCATCTTTATTAACATTCCATGCCTTACTAAGATATTCAAATACCTTTTCTGAATTTCCAAGTAACATATTCATATCTGCATATAAAGCAATATCATATGATGACTTTTCATCTACTTTATAGTTTTCAAGTAAAGCCTTAGCCTTGTCCAAATTATTATTAACTAAATAAATAGTAAATAAACTTCTTTGAAGTTCTTTATTGTCTGGATTATCTTGAAGGAATATCTCTCCATACTCTTGTGCTTTTTCATACTTTCCATTTAACATAGTAAGTAAACATATGTAATTCCCTAATTCTCCATCTTTATCTAAGTACTTTTCATTATTTTCATTAATAATTAATTGATTTCTTTTTTCATAAGCAGAATCTACTAATCCATCTGATCTATCATAGTTTCCTTGTGCTGTACATACTTCAGCCATTTTTATTTCATAAATTGGCCACTCTTCCTTCTCATTAAGTTTACTATATTCCTCAATTGCAGCTTCATAATCATCATTAAAGAAGTATTCTTCTCCTTTATTATCATAACTAACAACATTTTTAGATAGTACCTCAGTATTTTTTTCTGTAGTAACTTTAGTAGCAGAAACACATATTAATATAATTGTTAAAGTTATTATAAAACTTATTACCATAATAGTAATAGTAGATAACTCTTTATATTTCTTGCAAAGATTAATATAACTATCCTTTAATTTCTTAATAAATTCAATCATTAAACCTCCATCCTTTTTCTTATTATTGTTTCATTTTACCATTAATTCTTATAAAAATCTATATTTATTAACCTTTCATATTTTTCCAACTATTTTATATATAAATTCCTTGTCTACTATATACTATGCAATTATTGAAGTAACCTAAACTTAATGTTATACTGTATGAATAAAGTTGATATTTCAAGTCAATAATACAACTAATGATTTCAGGTGGTGAGAAAAATTAATATTAAATCTATTCTTAGTATATTAGCAGGAAAAGTCACAATCTTCTTATCTAAACACATTTTAAAAGGGGGCTCTACTTTTCCAGGTACTGTTGCCTTAAAATTTGATAAAGCCATTTTGGCTAAAGTAGCAAAAGACTATAAAGTTATTTTAGTTACAGGAACAAATGGTAAAACAACTACTACAAGTATGATTACAAATATATTTAAAAAGAAAGGATATAGAGTTATAACAAACAATACTGGTGCTAACCTATTCCGTGGAATAGTATCTTGTTTTATTGATAACTATAGGTTCTTTAAAAGCAATAAAGGAAGTTATGCAATAATTGAGGTAGATGAGGCTAACCTTAAATTTGTTACAGAATACTTAAATCCAGAAATTATAACTATAACTAACCTTTTTAGAGATCAACTTGATAGATATGGTGAAGTTTATACAACCTTAGAAAAAATATTAGAAGGAATTAAAAAAGTTCCATCATCTACTCTTGTATTAAATGGTGATGATTCATTATTTGGACATTTAGATGTTCCAAATCCTAAGGTATATTATGGTTTTAGCAATCCATTTAATGATAACAATACTGTAGATATTAATGCAGATGCTAAGTTCTGTAAAATGTGTAAAACCCCATATAGTTATAACTTTATAACATATAATCACTTAGGAGATTATTATTGCACAGAATGTGGATATAAAAGACCTGACCTTAAGTATAAATTAGATGGAATTTTAGAGCTTACTCCTAATTCTTCTAATGTACTTATTAATAATAATGAAGTTACTATAAGCCAATCAGGTATATATAATATTTACAATGGATTATGTGCATACTCTATTGCAAGTGAAATGGGTATAGAAAATCATGTTATAGCATCTTCTCTTGGAAAAGTTGATTCAAGCTTTGGTCGTCAAGAAGAAATTGAAATTGAAGGCAAAAAGGTTAAAATAATTCTAGTTAAGAATCCAGCTGGATATAATCAAGCACTAGATACTCTTTGTTTAAATAAAGAAGATTTCTCAACATTATTTATGTTAAATGATAACTATGCAGATGGACGTGACGTTTCTTGGATATGGGATGTAAATTTTGAAAAGCTATCTTCTTTACCAATAAAGGATATATTTATTTCAGGTATAAGATTATATGATATGGCTGTTAGATTAAAAACTGCTGGTCTTAATGAAGAAAACTTTATTATAGAGGAAAACTACGGAGAATTAACAGAAAAGCTAAAGAAAAGCAAAACTGATAGAATTTATATACTAGCTACTTATACAGCTATGATTAATTATAGAAAATTCCTATATTCTAAGGGATATATTAAAAAACTTTGGTAATACTTAAGTAAAGGAGTAGATAAAATGGAATTAAATATCTGTCACCTATATCCCGACTTACTAAATGTTTATGGAGATGTAGGAAATATATTAATTTTAAAAAATAGAGCAGAAAAACGTGGTATAAAAGTAAACATTATTAATGTATCAATTAATGACGAGTTTAATGGAGACGAAATGGACATCGTATTCTTTGGTGGTGGACAAGATTATGAACAATCTATAGTTTCTGAGGATTTAAAAAATAATAAAAAAGATGCTCTTACAAAGTATGTTGAAGATAGTAAAGTTCTACTTGCTATTTGTGGTGGATATCAACTATTAGGAAATTACTACAGAGCTCCAAATGGTGAAAAACTTGAAGGACTTCACATACTTGATATTTATACTGAAGGTGGAGATACTAGATTTATAGGTAATACAGTTATATATAATGAAGAGTTTGATGAAACTTATGTAGGTTTTGAAAATCACTCTGGTAGAACTTATATAAATAACTTAAAACCACTAGGTAAATGTCTAGCTGGCTATGGTAATAACGGAGAAGACAACCATGAAGGATGTGTATATAAAAATACATATTGTACTTACTTCCATGGATCTCTTCTATCAAAGAATCCAGAGCTTGCAGATAGACTTTTAAAAATTGCTTTAGAAAAAAAATATGGTGGAAATATAGAGCTTGCACCTCTTGATGATACACTAGAACTAAAAGCTAAAGAACATATAATAAAAACTTGTTCTAACAAAGATAAATAGTTTGTTTAATTAGGAATAAATCACTTTTGGGGTTTATTCCTTTTTATATGTTGTTGCTTTGTAGTTGTGTATTGGTGTGTTGGTGCGTTGGTGTGTTACCCCTCCAAAACACTCTTATCTTTTTGCATTAAATGTTGGTGTTTATTATGCTAATCCATTTCTATATTAAGTATATGTATTCATAACCAAGCTGTTTAGGACAAACAATCTATTAATTTTAAATCAATTCCTCTTATATATGTATCTGTATTATTTAACTTCAAAAATAAGCTTAAATAACTATATTCATTATGACACATAAATATATTTCCAAAGTATAAATAATGTTTAAGATACTTAGATGCAACTCCATAAAATCTTTTCTTTAGCTTTTGAAAAGAAAAAACATTTTTAAAAAGCTTTTCTTTTACTTCTACATTTTCTTCTTTTTGTTTATTTCCATTATGATTATTACATATAATGTCTAAATATCTATCTCCATATGAATGTAAAATAGAATTTTCCTTAAACTTTGTATACACCTTTTTTATAAAACTTTCTTTGTCCCAGTAATGTTTACAAATTGGCTGAGCTAAGTAATTATCACATTCATCTTCTCCTGCAATAATCCATATCTTTTTTCTTTCACCTATAGGCATATTTTTATTTCCTTTAAAACTTTCTCTTTCCATAAGTTTTCTCATGGATATGTTATTTTCCATAACATTAGGCAAATTTAATGATACTAGGGAGTGAAGTATTTTATGTCTCCAAGCAAAAGCTGTTGTAATATGCATTGATAACTTATTAGCACATTCTTTTAATGTATTACAAGCAAACATAAGCTCTATATACTTAATCCAAGTTAATATATTCTTTTTAGTATAGCTCCAAGGAGTATTAGTTGATAAGGAAAAAGTCCTATAACAGTCCTTACATTTATATCTTTGAATATTATTATATTTTCCATACTTAATAAAATTAATATTATTACAATGTGGACATGCCTTTATTGTATTTAATCTCACTTCTTTTATATTTTTAAAGTTTAGGTTAAGAATCTCTTCTATTTTTAATGAATTATTATTT
>JAFADP010000165.1 GCA_023424785.1 Bacillota bacterium | reverse complement strand
TATTAATACTAATAAAATAGTAACTATTGCAAAATCAATAATACATAATACTTTTATGAATTTATTGCTTGATATTAAATTTATACGTATATTAAATTCACTCACAAAATATTTACCATTATTATAGTATACTGTAACGTCATTTGAATTTAATTTACATTCTCCAAATGCAATTTCTGGTGTAGTAAATTCTACCGTTTCGTTGCCATTAAATACTTTTACTATAGCATAATATTGATAATGCCTATGTTCATCTCCTCCAACACAAACTGATTTAATTTCTACAATTTTACCATCTAATTTTACACTATTAGCCATTGTAATAATACTCTTTAGGTCTCTTATTTCCTTAGAATCTCTAATTGATATGAAAAAAAATACCAAAGGTATAATACTTCCTAGAAGCATTATACCTATTGCAATTTTTGATAACTCCTCAAATTTAAATAATGCAAATGCTATATAAATTATGAAAACTACTATTATACAAAATGCAGCAAAGTAGTTCTTTTCACCTTCATAATACCTCATATTATCTACTCTTTTATCTTTATTCTATATAGTAACTTACTATGAAAATTTTAACATATTTTCAATTTTTGTCAACTCTTACAAAGATGAAAATATGCTTTTTATATCTCTATTTAATTTCTTAGAGGTAATATGAATTGCTAGCTCTTCAGCGCTTGATATAGTAGCTATAATACATACTATATATATTAATATACTATTTGAATGTATATTTTTATAAAAAATTATAGTTAAAAATAAAGCAATACCAATTAATTTGTTACTATAAGTATGCAACATAACTAATGTATTATATTTATAAAAAGCAACTATTATTGAAATTATACGAATAAGAGATATAATTACTATCCAAATAAGAGCCTTATATGGTATTTTTATAATTGGAATAAGTACTATGAATAATATAAATACCATAGTAATATCTGCTATTGTATCAAGTAATGCGCCTCTTTGTGTTGCACTATTAATTTTTCTTACAATATATCCATCTAAAATATCACTTAATCCACAAAGTATATAGATAATATAAAAATATATACTATAAGGTTTAATGAATAAAAATAATATTGATAATACTATTCTTAGTATTGTTATTATATTCGGAACCTTATTCATTATCATATTTTACATCCTAACATTCCCGAATCTGTATAAATAATCTCAAATCTTGGATTAACTCTTTCTTTTTCACCAAACATATCTTTTATCCCCTTTTAAGTTATAATTTGAATGGTTTTATTATACTTATTTAATTTTATATTGCATAAAATTATTGTTTCCTTCAAAACCAAAATCTTTATATAATAATACTCCCATATTAGATGCAGTAATTTGAATCATACCACAACCATATTCTTTTGCTTCATTTACTACTAAGCCTAATAACTTTTTAGCTATTCCTTTTCTTCTATATTCTTTTAAAGTATACATACAAGATAGCGTTCCAACATATCCAGAAATATTACTATAATACGGTGGTCTCTGAGAAAATGACATTCCACTAGTAGCAATTATTTTTCCATTACAAATAGCAAGCCAAGATACAAAAGTTCCATCAGCAATACTTCTTTCAAAATACTGTCTTAATGGCAGAGTTATATCCTCTGTTTGTACTGCTCCTTCTTCTAAAAGCTGATTTTTTCTTAACTCTATGAATTCTGATATATCATCTAAAGTTGCTTTCTTAAATGTAATATTTTCCACATTAACCTCCTATAAATTTAAATTATACATAAAATACTTGGCCTAAGCATATCACTGCATATCCTTAATTTTGTATTATATTAATATTTTCCAATTTATTCCTGTAACTATTATAATATCTTTCTATTAAAACTACAAATATACTATAATAAAAAGAAATTTAAATAACCTCAAGTACATACTAGTACTTGAGGTTATTTTTACTACTTATTTAACTATATTATTTAAAGCTATTAATACACCTATTTTAGCGTGATCAAATGTTAATCCACCTTGTAGATATGCAATATATGGATCTCTTATTGGTGCATCTGCTGATAATTCTATTGATGACCCTTGAACAAAAGCTCCTGCTGCCATTATTACTTCGTCTTGATATCCTGGCATTGCCCATGGTTCACATTCTACAAACGAATCTATTGGTGATCCATATTGTATTCCCTTACAGAACTTAATTAATTTTTCTGGCTCACCAAATTTAATTGCTTGAATTATATCACTTCTCTTATCTATGTATTTTGGTAATACTTCAAAGCCTGCAAGTTCCATAATTCTTGCACAGAATATGGCTCCTTTAACAGCTTCCATAGCTACATGAGGTGCTAAGAATAATCCTTGGAACATTGTTCTCATAAGACCAAATGTTGCACCACACTCTCCACCAATACCTGGTACAGTTAATCTATAAGCAGCTTGTTCTACTAATTCTTTTTTACCTACTATATATCCACCAGCTGGAGCTATACCTCCACCTATATTCTTTATTAATGAACCTGCTATTAAGTCTGCTCCAACATCTGTTGGTTCTATTACATCAATAAATTCTCCATAGCAGTTATCAACAAATACAGATACATCATTTCTTATGCTTTTAACAAATTCTATAGCTTCTCCAATTTCTGAAACTAAAAAAGCATTTCTCCATCCATATCCTGTACTTCTTTGAATATGCACTATTTTTATACTTTCATCTTTTAAAGCTTCTTTTATAGAGTCAAAGTCAAACTTTCCATTTTCATTTAAATCTACTTGCTTATAATTTACTCCATATTCTTTTAAAGAACCTATTTTTTCATCCTTGCCTGTAATTCCTATAATGTTATGTAATGTATCATAAGGCTTACCTGCAATACAAAGTAAAGTATCATTAGGTCTTAAATTTCCAAATAACGCAGAACCTATTGCATGAGTTCCATTAACAAAGTGTGGTCTTACTATTGCAGATTCTGCATTAAATACTCTAGCATATACCTTATCTAACGAATCTCTTCCTATATCATCATAACCATAACCAGAAGAATTAGTAAAGTGTGAATCACTTATTCTTTCTTCTTGGAAAGCCTTTAAAACTTTCATTTGATTAAATTCTCTTATTTCATCATATCTCTTAAACTCTTCTTCTACATCTTTTAATGCTCTTTCATATAACTCAAAAGTTTCTTCCTTAAAGCCGTAGTTATTTTTTAATAACTCTTTAGTAACTTGTAACATCTTTTTCCTCCAATTATTCTAAATTCATAACTACTATATTATATAATTTTACTATTATTTTCAACTTAATTTTGTTTTTTGTAATAAAAAATAAAGATAATATAACACTATAAAAACATATAACTTTTCCTTTTTATACAATAGTAAAATACTTATTATCTTTCATTATCTTTATTTACTTTTTCAAAACAATATGGTATACATTATTTAAACATATACAAAAGATAAAAAGGAGAATTTACAATGAATGAATATATTAGCATGTGGAAACGTACATTAGATTTTAGTGGTATATCTTCTAGAAAAGATTACTGGATGGCTGTATTAATTAACTTTTTAGTAACTGTTGGAATAAATGCTATTTGTAGCGCTACAGGACTAATTATATTAGCTTATGTTTATAACTTAGCTTTAATTATTCCAAGTCTTTCTTTAAGTATAAGAAGAATGCATGATATTAATAAATCAGGATTTTGGGTGTTAATTAATATTATACCTTTAATAGGTTCAATATGGTTCTTAATATTATTATGCACTCCAAGTGCAAAAACAAAGTAAATTTAAGGTGTAGCAAAATTAATTGCTACACCTTAATTATTAATTACTCATATCTTTTAATATATATTCTAAAATTTCTTCATAACTCATTTTATCTTTATCTAAAAATGTTACTCTTGGATCTCTTCTAAACCATGTTAATTGACGTTTTGCATAGTTTCTTGATCCTTGTTTTATCATATCTACTGCTTCTTCTAAAGATATTTTACCTTCTAAATAGAATAATATTTCTTTATATCCTATACCTTGCATTGATTGCATATCAGAGGTATATCCCATTTCTTTAAGCTTAATACATTCTTCTAATAAGCCTTTTTCCATCATTATATCTACTCTTAAGTTAATTCTTTCATATAGCTTTTCTCTATCCATATTAAGAACAAAATAATGTACATCATATTCAGTATTGTAAAACTCATCTCCTGCATTATATTCACTAAAAGGCTTTCCTGTAGTTTTATAAACTTCTAGTGCACGTATAACTCTTTTTCTGTTATTTGGATGAATTTCTTTATAGCTTATAGGGTCAATATCCTTTAACATTTCATGAACATATTCATTGCCTTTTTCATATGTTAAATTCATTAAGTATTCTCTATATTCATCATCTTTTTCTGATTCAGTAAAATTCATATTACAAGTTAATGAATTTATATAAAGACCAGTTCCTCCTACTATCATAGGAAGCTTTCCTTTTTCTAATATTTCATCTATAGCTTTCTTTCCGCCATCTTTAAACTGTGCTACTGAAAATTCATCTTTTGGATCTACTATATCTATCATATGATGAACTACTCCATCCATTTCTTCCTTAGATATTTTTGCAGATCCTATATCCATATACTTATATATTTGCATTGAATCTGCAGATATAATTTCACCATTTAATCTTTTTGCTAAATCTATTGAAAGTTCTGTTTTTCCTACAGCAGTAGGACCTCCAAGAACTAAAATCTTTTTCTTCACTTTTTCACCTTTCTTCTATACAATTCTTCTAAATTTCTTTTCTAAATCATAGTTTGTAAATTTTATTATAGTTGGTCTTCCATGTGGGCAATGGAATGGATCATCTATATATCTTAAATCTTCTATAAGTTTTATCATTTCCATATCAGAAAGTGTATCATTTCCCTTAACAGCTGCCTTACATGCTAAACTTGCTATTTTATTGTACTTAACTTCTGTAGTTTTTCCACTACCAAGTAGTCTAATATTATCAAGTATATTAATAAATAATCCTTTAGCATCAAGCTTCCCTAAGAAATATGGTATTTCTTTTAAAACTAAAGTATTTCCTCCAAACTCTTCTAATGTAAATCCAGCATTTTTAAATACTTCTTTATTTTCTTCATAATAAGCATAATCATCTAAACTTAAATCTATTATTACTGGAATTAAAAGTGGTTGAACAACTAAGCTTCCTTCTTCAATACTTTTAAAATATTTTTCAAATAATATTTTTTCATGTGCTGCATGTTGATCTATCATATATAAAGTTTCATCGTATTCACCTAAAATATATGTTTTATTAAACTGTCCTATAATTCTTAAAGGTGGGAACTTAGCTACCTTTTCTTCATTAGAAACCTTAGGTTCTATCTTTTCTTCTTGTGTATTTTCTATCTTATGTTCTATATTATGCTCTATTTTATTTTCTTCTCTTATAAGTTCTTTCTTTTCCTCTACTTCTTCTATATCATAAGTAAATTCTGTTTTCTTTGGCGTTAAATCTACAGGAATACTAACCTCTTCTTTTTCAACTTTTTCTCTAGTTTCAAAACTTTGAAAACTTACTTTTTCATCTTCCTTTGGTGTTAAATCTAGGGTTATTTCCTTAAATTCATCTTTATTAAATTTAACTTCATTATCTTCTGGAATTTCAAATTCACTAAAAACTTCTTTTTTATAGCTTTCATGAACAGCATCAAAAACTTTCTTAAATACTAATCTTTCTTCCTTAAACTTTATTTCTGCTTTTGTTGGATGTATATTAACATCAACTTCTTCAGGATAAATCTCTATAAATAAAATAAAGAATGGGAACTTATTTACTGTACTAAAAGACTTAAATGCATTTTCTACAGCTACTACTAAAGTTCTATTTTTAATATATCTACTATTTACAAAAATACTTTGATTATTTCTTGATCCTCTTGCTATATCTTCTTTTCCTATGTATCCATAAACTGTTATTGTATCTTCTACATGTTCAAAATAAATAAGATTTTCTCCTATATTTTTCCCATAAACAGCTCTTACTACATCTAATAAATTTCCATTACCATAAGTATATAAAACTCTCTTACCATTATTAAATAGCTCAAAACTAATATTAGGATTAGCTAAAGCTATTCTATTTATTATATCTGATATGGCAGAAGCTTCTCTTGAAGTGCTTTTTAAGAACTTCTTTCTTGCAGGTACATTATAAAATAAATCCCTTACTTCTATAGTAGTTCCTTTATTCACCCCACATTCCTTAAGAGATAAAATCTCTCCACCTTCTATAACAAGTTCACGTCCAAAGTCTTCTTCCTCTATTCTTGATTTAATATTTACTTTACCAACAGAGGCTATAGAGGGAAGTGCTTCCCCTCTAAAACCTAAGGTATTAATAGAAAATATATCATTAGAACTTTTTATTTTACTTGTTGCATGTGGTAAAAACGCCTTTTTTATATCATCTGGATGAATTCCATCTCCATCATCTATAATTTTTATTAAAGATGAACCACCCTCTTCTATTTCTATAATTATTTTTTTAGCATTTGCATCTATACTATTTTCTACTAACTCTTTTACTACAGAAAAAGGTCTTTCAACTACTTCTCCTGCAGCTATTTTATTTGATGTATTCTCATCAAGTAGGTTAATTCTTTTCAATTTTAACCCTCCTGTTGTATTCTCTTTGCCTCTTTAACTAATTTATTTAATGTATTCATAGCATCTAAAGGTGTCATATTTAAAATATCACAACTTGCTACATCTCTTAAAAATGCCTCTTTTTCTATATAATTGAAATCAAGCTGCATAGCAGGATTGCTTTTCATTCTTCTTGAAGATATGATTTTTTCATCTTCAAAAATTGGTTTTACTTCTTCTGCAACTAATGACTTTTCTTCTTTTGCTTCTTCATACTTAACTTCTACTTTAGTTTCTACTTTTTCTTCTATAGCTGTTACTTTTGAATGTTGTGTTGTATCTATTGCAACTTCACCTTCAAGACTTTCAAGTATTTCTTTTGCACGAACTATAACATCTTCAGGAAGCCCTGCAAGCTTAGCAACTTCAATACCATATGATTGGTCAGCTCCACCTTGAACAATTTTTCTTAAGAAAATAATATTATCATCATATTCTTTAACTGCTACAGAATAATTTTTAACTCCTGGAATAGTACCTTCAAGCTTAGTTAATTCATGATAGTGAGTTGCAAATAAAGTTTTACATTTTAAATTTTCATTTTTTGAAATATACTCAATTACTGACCAAGCTATACTTAATCCATCATAAGTAGATGTTCCACGTCCTACTTCATCTAAAAGAACTAAGCTCTTAGAAGTAGCATTCTTTAATATATTCGATACTTCCCACATTTCTACCATGAATGTTGATTTTCCACCTGCTAAATCATCAGAAGCTCCTATTCTTGTAAATATTTTATCACAAACTGAAATATTTGCTTCTTTAGCAGGTACAAATGAACCCATTTGAGCCATTAATGTAATTAATGCTACTTGTCTCATATATGTTGACTTACCTGCCATATTAGGTCCTGTAATAAGAAGCAATTGATTTTCTTCTCTATTTAAAATAGTTTCATTTGATACGAAATCACCCTTCGGTATAACTTTTTCTACAACTGGATGTCTTCCTTCAACTATTTCAATAACACCTTCTTCATTTATTTGAGGTTTTACATAATTATTTTCTAATGCAATTAATGATAATGTACTTAATGCATCTAAGTTTCCAAGTACTCTTGCACTTCTCTTTAATCTTGATATTTCATTTTCAACCTTATTTCTTATTTCTACAAATAAACTATATTCTAAGGACATTAATTTTTCTTCTGCCCCTAAAATTTTATCTTCCATTTCTTTAAGTTCACTTGTTATATATCTTTCTGCATTAGCTAGGGTTTGCTTTCTTATATATCTTCCTTCTGGAATTAATGCATAGTTAGCCTTAGATATTTCTATATAATATCCAAACACCTTATTAAATCCAACTTTTAATGATTTTATTCCTGTTACTTCTCTTTCTGAATTTTCTAAAGATGCAATCCATTCCTTACCATGAAGCTTAGCTCCTCTTAAAGAGTCTACTTCTTCATTATATCCATCTCTAATAATATTCCCTTCTTTAATAGATAAAGATGGATCATCTATTATACTTTCTTGTAATAATTCTTTTATGTCTGTAAGTTCATCTAAATCATTAAAATATTCTCTTAATAATGGAGAATTTGTATTTGAAAGCTCTTTTTTAATAGCTGGTATTTTTTCAAGTGATGTTCTTAAAGATACCATATCCTTACCATTAACATTTCCACTTGAAACCTTTCCTACAATTCTTTCTATATCATAAATATCTCTTAAAGCTTCTCTAATATCTTCATTAAGTGAAATATTATTAAATAATTCTTCTACCCCGTCTAATCTTTTCTCAATTTCTTCTTTAATAATAAGAGGTTCATCTATCCATCTTTTTAATGATCTTCCGCCCATAGATGTAGCTGTTTTATCCATTACCCATAATAATGAACCTTTCTTGCTTTTCTCTCTTATACTTTCTGTAAGTTCTAAGTTTCTTCTTGAATTACCATCTATAGTCATAAAGTTAACTATATCATAAGTTTCAAGGAAGTTAATATTAGTTAAACTCATCTTTTGAGTTTCAAATATATATTTTAATAAAACCTTACTACTACATTTTGAAGCTTCATCAAGTCCACTTACTTCTGCTTCTGAAAATTGTTCTATAAGTTCATTATTACTTACTTGGAACTCTCTTAAATTCTTTTTAGTAATTAAAGCATTAGTTGCTACATGAATTTCCTTAACTAATTCTTCATTCATATTTACATCAACAATAACTTCCTTAGGTCCTATTTTTGATAATTCATCTAAAAGAGTTGTTTTTAAGTTAGTAAAAGATGTAGTTTTAAACTCTCCTGTACCAATATCTGTTAATGCTATACTTAATTTGCTTCCTTCTTCATATACAGCAACTAAATAAGTATTTAAATTTTGTTGTGAATTATTTGAATCTACATATGTACCAGGTGTAATAACCTTTATTACTTCTCTTTTAACAAGTCCTTTAGCTGTTGCTGGATCCTCTACCTGTTCCCCTATAGCTACTTTATAGCCTTGTGCAATTAATCTTGAAATATAAGTACTTGCAGCATGATATGGAATACCACACATAGGCGCTCTTTCTTCAAGACCACAATCCTTTCCTGTTAAAACTAATTCTAAGGCTCTTGAAGCTGTTTTCCCATCTTCAAAGAACATTTCATAAAAGTCTCCTACTCTAAAAAATAAAATACAATCAGGATACTTCTCCTTTATCTCTAAGTACTGTCTCATCATAGGTGTCAAGCCCATTATAAAATCCTCCGTCTATTTCTTATATTGTATGCGCACCTTACGCTTATTTTTAAATTTTTAATCTTACTTTACATTTTAACATAATAACACTAAAAAAAAGTAACATATTTTCATAATATTTTATACTATATTAGTATATAAAAACAACAGGAGGAAACATATGCCATATATAGACTCTAAAGTAACAATTTCTCTTTCTGAAGATAAGAAAGAAAGTTTGAAAAAAGAATTAGGTAAAATAATAAATAAAATTCCAGGCAAATCTGAAAGATACTTAATGATTGGATTTCAAGATAAATATTCATTATATTTTAAAGGTAAAAAATTAGATTATGGTGCTTTTGTAGAAGTTAAGCTTTTTGGAGGTGCAACTGAAGACTCACTAAAAAAATTAACTGCGGACATATGTGATCTTTATGAAAAAGAATTGCAAATTCCATCTAAATCAATATATATAAAATTTGAAGATGTGGACAACTGGGGGTGGAACGGAAAGAATTTCTGAATTTAATTAATTTTAAATTGAATGATGAAGATTTAGTACATATAATAAATCATCATCATTCCTTTTATAGTAAAACAACCTCTTATTTAGTAAATAAGAACATTATATCTTCCTCGCTAAGGCTATCTATATTTAAGGTAGTTAAATTTCCTTCATCAATAACTTTATCAATTAATTTTCTTTTTTCTTCTTGTAAATTTACTATTTTCTCTTCTATAGAATTTTCACATATCATCTTTATAACTTCAACAGCATTTTTTTGACCAATTCTATGTGCTCTATCACTTGCTTGATCTTCAACTGCTGGATTCCACCATGGATCAAAATGTATAACAATATCTGCATTAGTTAAATTAAGTCCTGTACCTCCAGCTTTTAATGAAATTAAGAAAATTGAATTATCTCCATTTTTAAATTCTTCAACTATTCTCTCTCTATTCTTCGAAGGAATTGATCCATCTAAATATGAATACGCTATATTATTAAATTTTAATTCTTTTTCTATATTTTTAAGTGCAGATGTAAATTGTGAGAATAAAAGTATTTTATGTCCTTCTTCAATGCTTTGAACTAATAATTCTATTAAAGCATCCATTTTCCCACTTCCCCCTTCATAATCATTCATAACTAATGAAGGGTCAATAGCAATTTGTCTAAGTTTTGTTATATAAGATAATATTTCAATTTTACTACTTTTAAATTCATCATTTTTAATTTTATTCTCTATTAACTCTTTTACATGCTCTGCATATGCTGCATAAACTTTTGCTTGCTCCTCTTCCATAGGTACCACAAGCTTTTTCTCTATTTTATCTGGAAGCTCCTTTAAAACTTCTTTCTTTGTTCTTCTTAAAATAAAAGGACTTATAAGCTTTTTAACTTCTTCTATTATTACAGGATCTTCTTCTAGTCTTCTATGATATCTTGTAGTAAATCTTTGTTCATCATAAAGATATCCTGGCATTATAAAATCAAATATACTCCATAGCTCCATTAATGAATTTTCTATAGGTGTACCTGTTAATGCAAACTTAGTTCTACCTTTTATCTCTTTTACTGCTTTAGCATTTTGAGAATGACTATTTTTAATATTTTGAGCTTCATCTAAAATAATAAAGTCAAAATTAATTTCTTTATATTTATCTAAATCTCTCTTGCATAAATTATATGTTGTTATTAAAACATCAAATTTATTATAATTACTGATTAGTATTTCTCTTTCATCTCTGCTAGTATTAATAATACCTATTTTCATAGAAGGAGCAAATTTCTTAAATTCATTTTTCCAGTTAAATATTAAAGATGTAGGTGCTACAATAAGAGTTTTACTTCCCTTCTTGCTTAATAGAAAACTTATAGTTTGAAGAGTTTTTCCAAGACCCATTTCATCTCCAAGAACCCCTCCAAAACCTAGGTAATCTAATGTATTAAACCAATTAAATCCATTAACTTGATAGTTTCTTAATACACCTTTTAATGTACTTGGAACATTAAACTCAACATCTTTTAAATTATATATGGTATTTTTTAATTCTTTAATTTCTTTTCTTCCTTTAATATATTTTATTTTTTCATCTTCTATATAATTTTCTAAATATACACCTTTATTCTTCTTAAAGCAAACACTATTTCCTTCTATTTTCTCTTCTCCCTCAAGAGCATCTAAAAGCTTTAAAAACTTCTTAAGTTCAATTTCTTCTAAATCTAAAAATTCACCACTATTTAACTTATAATATTTTTTACTATCTCTAAATGCTCTAAGAATATTATTTATCTCTTCTTCAGGTATATCTTTAATAGAAAACTTAAACTCAAAGTAATCATATTTGCCCTTTCTAACTTCTCCACTAAAACTCTTTGAGTTTATTGCTTTAATTCCAGTAAATCTTTCAGAATAATATACTTCTCCTAATACATGAAGTTCTAAAATATCCTTCTTAAAAAAGTTAAATATATAATCATCATTTTTTAAGAATACAAACTTCTCATCTACTTCTTCAAAACCTAACTCCCTTAGTTTTTCAATAACTTTACTTTCTTTTTCATAATCTCTATATATTATTTTTTTAGTATAATTATCAAAGTAATCAAATTCACAATTATCATATACAAGCTTTAATTTTAAATAAATATACTCCTCTTTATCAAAATAAAACTTAAATTCTGGCTTTGCTATTACTATTTTATTACTTAAAGAAGGACTAAGTTCTATATCATTTGTAAGCTTATGCATTGATGGAATTAATTCTTTTAAAATTCTTTCCTCTTCTTCTTTTGAGAAAAATACTGAATTACCATGGCTAAATACTTCTATGTATGGCATTAAGGTCTCTAGTTGTTCATCTGGAGGTATATATATTAAAGTGTCATATAAAAATACATCCTCACTACTACTTAATGCTTTAGGTACCCCCCTTGGAGCTTCAAGCTTTATAATATCATTTAAATCTTTTATATTCATAGGAATAGGCACCTTATCTTTAACAATTTCCGTTTCTATTTGCCTTGAATAAAAGCCTTCACCTAAATAAATCCTATTATTACTTATTGTTAATAAAAACTCTTTTAATAATGATTGTGGCATGTTTAGTGTCTTTCCACTAATATATTTTTCATCACTTCTTTTATAAGAACCTTTATCTAAATCTACAATCATTTCAATAAACTTTATAAGCTTCTTGTCCTTAGGTTTAAGTCTTTGTTCCTTTATATTAAATACAAAGTCCTTACCATAAGGCAGAGATATTTTATTATAATATGCTATAAGAAAAGCATTAATATCTTTTAAGGCATAAAGTTTACTTGACTTCATACTCTCAAGTCCTATTTTAAATTGAGCGCTTATTTTATCATTCCAACTACACTTATTTAATATAACTTCAAATTTAAGGTTTTCTTTTTTAGAATTATCCTTTAATAAGAAATCTAAAACTGAACTTTGTGATGCTTTAATAATTTCCCTTTTCTTCTCACTTAATCCTAAAGATAATCCTAATGTTTCATCTTCATCTAGCATATTTAAAAACTTATAAAAAGTAGCAACTATATGTTTACAACAATAGTTTTCTTTTTTAAAAGAATTTTTTTCAAAATCATCACAGGTACAATGAGAAAATTCTAAATCTTTTACATTTTTATTTATATCAATTTTACACGAATATTGATTAAATAAATCTTCTGAAATAACAGAACTTGTTAAGACAACCTTACTTCCAACCCCTTCATAACTTAAGTCTGAAATAAGATCATTCTTCCAAATTCTTTCTCCATCTCTTTCATTTTTAGTACTAGTATTCTTTTTAAATTTATTCAAAAGTACCTGTCTTAACATAATTATTCCTCTCTTATTAATTTTCAATTTTAGCTTTATTACAATAATTATCTATAGCCTCAATTCTTAATCTGATTAATTCTTCATCACTTTTAGAATTATCATAATCATAAATTGCTTTATCCCAATCTCCATAAATGGTATTTGGAAGTATAAAATACTGTGTTCCAAACTTATCATATATATTATCTACTATTTCACTTCTTTCTTCATTACTCTTATGGTAAAATTCTTCTGGAAAATCTCCCAAATTATCGCCTAAATACATTAATACATTATGATTTTCTCTTATACTATCTATTCTAAATATTTTATCAGATGTTTCATTTGCAGTAAGAACATGTTCTTCATCTGCATAAGGCAAATTAAATTTAAGTAAATTATTAATACTTTCTTCTTCTACCTCATAACTTCTGTTTGTTACATAAAAAATTTTAATTCCAAGTTCATTTGCTGTATTTAAAAAACTTTTTGCTCCCTCTATTAAAGTTGAACTTTCTTCTCTAAACCACTCTGAAAAACTCATATCTTTAAAATCATCATAACCTAAAAATTTTTTAGCTAAATAATAGTTATTATTTAATACAGTTTCATCAATATCTAATATAACTGCTAGGTTTTCTTCACCTTCATGCTCTTTAGCTAATTGTTTTATTCTTTCTGTAGCTATATTATAAGTTTGATATCTTAAAGCCTTAGCCTCTCCAGAATTAATTAACCATTGAATTCCTGAAGCCTTTCCATCTTCGTAACTTTCAGTTTTTAACAACATAGTATTTTCATCACTCTTAGTATCTGAAACTCTATTATTTTCTCTTCCTAAATTAGCTCCAAGAATTACACCAAGTATGAATGTTACTATTATCCCCAAATAATATCTTTTTTTCAAATACATCACCCATCCTATAAAAGTGTGAAATAAAAGCTATAATCTTTTATTTAGATTATAGCCTTATTATTTAAATTATTCAATTTCTCCAAGTAATGAGAATGGTTGAGCTCTATAAATCTTTACATTTACTAGCTTTCCAACTAAACTTTCATCACCTGCAAAGTTAACAAGCTTACCAGTTCTTGTTCTTCCCATTAGCTTAGTTTCATCATTTTTGCTTGGTCCTTCAACTAAAACTTCTACTACTTTTCCTTCATAAGATTTATTTATTTTTACAACACTATCATTTACAGCTTCAACTAATCTATTAAATCTTTCATGTTTTACATCTTCAGCTATTTGATTTTCCATCTTATCTGCTGGAGTGTGGTTTCTTCTTGAATAAATAAATGTAAATGCAGAATCATATCCAACTTCCTTAACTAAATCAATAGTATCTTGGATATCTTCTTCAGTTTCTCCTGGGAATCCAACAATTATATCTGTAGTTATTGCACATCCTGGAATTTCTTCTTTTATTTTATTCATTACTTCTAAGTATTTTTCTCTTGTATAACGTCTATTCATTACCTTAAGCATATCATTTGATCCACTTTGTACTGGAAGGTGAATTTGTTCACATACCTTATCACATTCCTTAACAGCCATTATAACTTCATCTGTTAAATCCTTAGGATGAGAAGACATAAATCTTATTCTTTCAAGTCCTTCTATTTCATTAACTTTTCTTAGAAGCTTTGCAAAATTAATATCTTCTTCTAGTCCTAACCCGTAAGAGTTAACATTTTGACCAAGTAAAGTTACTTCTTTATATCCCTTTGAAACTAAATCTTTAATTTCTTTAACTATATCTTCAGATTTTCTACTTCTTTCTCTTCCTCTTACATAAGGAACTATACAATATGTACAGAAATTATTACATCCATACATTATAGTAACAAATGCTTTTACAGAGCTTTCTCTATCTACTGGAATACCTTCAACTATTTTAGTTTCTTTATCTAAGATTTCTTTAACTTGTACTCCTTCTGTTTTTACTCTATTTAAATATTCTGGGAACTTATATGAATTGTGAGTTCCAAATATAATATCAACATAAGGGAACATCTTTAAAATCTTATCAGCCATTCCTTGTTGTTGCATCATACAACCACATATAGCAATTACTAAATTAGGATTCTTTTTCTTAAGCTTTTTTAAATCCCCTAAGTTTCCATAAACTTTATTTTCTGCATTTTCTCTAACACAACATGTATTGAATATAATAATAGATGCTTCATCTCTAACTTCAGTTCTTGAATAACCAATAGACTTAAGCATACCAGATAATTTCTCTGAATCTTCCTCATTCATTTGACATCCATATGTCATAATAAAGAAAGTTTTATTATTTTCATGATCTATTACTCTCTTTTTCATCTTTTTCTCCTTATAAAAAAATTCTCTATACATTATAGCACAACAATTATACATAATAAAATAAAAAATTGTACAGATTAAATTTATACTATACCTTTATTTAATCACATAATACTTAACTTATCAGTATATATTTTTGAGGTATATTTTGAATAAATTCACTTGGATCTTCATATCTACCATTAGTACTTATACTTGTATGAGATAAAAATAATCGTTCTTTAGCTCTTGTTATTGCAACATAAAATAATCTTTGTTCTTCACATATATTTCCGCTCCTTATACTTCTATAACTTGGGAACTTACCTTCTTCAAGTCCAGCTATAAAAACTGTATTATATTCTAATCCTTTAGCTTGATGAACTGTAATTATAGGTATTTTAACTTTTCCATCTCTTTCTAGCATAAGTTCTTCTAACTCACCATTAGACAATGCCGTTAAATTTATAATTTCTATTAAAGCATCTCTATTATTTTTTTCACCCTTATCATATTTTCTTAAAAAATCTCTAAAGTCTTCTATTCTCTTAAACTTATCTTCTCTTTCTTCTTTTGGGTATATATTATTAAAATTAAAATTATTAACTATATACTCCACTATTTCATATGGTCTCATATTTTTACTTATATTAACTAAGTTATATAAATCCTTTGATATACTCTTAAATTTTGATATATCCTCTCCCATAAAAGCTATTCTTTCCATAGTTGTCCCTTTTATCTTCTCATTTATGGCATAAGTCAATAAATATGCTGTAGCTTTTACATCATCTAATGCATTATGAGATGGCTTATGCTTTACAGGAAATAACTTACTTAAAGTTTCTAATTTATGATTAGGTAAATTAGGATAGAATCTTCTATAAATATCTAGGGTATCATATACCCCCTTAAATTCTGGCCTCTTGATATTAAGTCTTTCAAATTCACTACTTAAAATACTTATATCATATTGAACATTATGACCTATTATTAATAAGTTCTTTGAAAAATCTATAAATTCTTTAAAGACTTTTTCTTTATTTTCTCCATTTTCACTTAAAAATTTATCACTAAAACCATGAACAATATAAGATTTTCCTACAGGTTTATTAGGTTTAATAAATTTTTCAAAAGTATCTATTATTTCACCCTTATTATTTATTTTTATAGCTGCTATTTGTATTATTTCATCTTCTGTAACATCTACTCCTGTACTTTCTACATCAAAAATAACCATTGGAGTATTGCTGTGAAAATCATCTACTAACTGTGAAAAGTATTCTCCATAAAGTTTTGGATAAATATAATCACTTAGCTTTATACCTATATTTTTATATTGATCACTTTCAATCTTTTTAATAGTTAACTCTCCTATTCCCGTTGGAAATCTCTTTATTATTCTCTTTAAACTTATTGAATCATTTGGATTTATAATTAATTTTAGAAATGAAACTACATCTTTAATTTCTTGTCTTCTAAAAAATTTATATTCATCTACAAGAACAAATTCAAAATTAGAATTTGTATTATTACTTTTCAAATACTGACTAAGTTCTATATTTAATCTATTATCTCTAGTTAAAATACAAATTCTTCCCGGATTTTTTCCCATATAATATAGATTATCAATAGTTTTCTTTATCCAAATTGCTTCATCTCTTCTACTACTAGATACATGATATGTTATTTTTTCTCCTAATTCACTACTAAAAGCATTTATTGGTTCACTATATAAATCTTTATATTCATTACTAAATGTGTTCTCAAGAAAACTTAAAGAAGCCTCTGTAAGCATCTTAGTTGCTCTATAATTTTTATTAAACTTTATAGTTACAGGATTAAATTTCATATATTCTTTTTGTATTTCATTAGGATGGGATCCCCTCCACTCATATATAGTTTGAAATTTATCTCCACATAGTAAAACATTATTTTTTGAAAATATCTTTTCAATTATTTTATATTCAACAATACTAGTATCTTGAATCTCATCAATATTTATATACTTATATTTTGAGGCATAATTGCTTACAATGTCATCATTATCAAAAAGCTTTTTAGCCTCTATAATTAAGTCACTAAAATCTAACATATGATTTTTTTTAAGTTCTAAATTATACTTATTTACAAGCACATATCCAAAATCCTTTAATACCTTTTTTAATTCATAATTAACTTGAAATCTATTATTTATTTTTTCTCTACAGAGATCATTAATTTCATCTTCATAATTTGAGAATAATTCTATTATTACATTCTTATAATCTTCACTAGCATTTTCAGTAAGATAATTAAGCTTAATTCTATACTCTTTTACTTTACTTATAAAATTATATAAAATACTTAAGTTATAATTTTTCTTATTTATTCCTCTTATAACTTCTTTCGAGTCATCTTCATCTAACACAATAAAATCTGTAAATATATCTGTACCTCTTTTTGCATTTTCTTTTATTATTTGAAGACAAAAAGAATGAAATGTTTTTATTGTAATATGTTTTGCATCTTTTCCTAAAGCTTCTTCAATTCTTTCTTCCATTTCTCTACAAGCCTTATTAGTAAAAGTAATACATAATATTTCACTTG
>JAFADP010000137.1 GCA_023424785.1 Bacillota bacterium | reverse complement strand
CATTTTGACTAAAAGATGTATTAGGGAATGATCCAACAACTCCTCCTATAATACTACCTACACCATCAGCTAAAACTCCAGCTCCAATTTTATCTTCTTTCATTTCTATATTAGAGCTTTCCCCTACCGCCTTTAAACATCCAACAGTTTCTATGGTTGTTACAAAATACGCAGGTAAAAATGCTATTAAAGCTTTAAAATCAAAAGTTACTCCATATTCAAATATTCTAGGAATAGATATCCAACTTGCTTCTTTAACTTCATTAAAATCTACCATTCCTAAAGGAATACAAACTATATATCCAATTATCATTCCAATAAGTATTGATGCACTACTTACTATCCCTTTTCCATATCTATTTAATATAAGTGTTATTACTAATACAAATGCTGCTATTCCTATATTTTTTAAATCTCCATAATCTGCAGCACCACTTCCTCCAGCAGCCCAATCTATAGCTACTGGTAATAATGTTAGCCCAATTAAGCATACAACTATTCCAGTTACTAATGGTGGGAAAAACTTCATTAATGGCTTTATAAAGAAACTTAATATTATTTCTAAGAATGCACCTAAAATAGTTGCTCCAATTATTCCTGGCAGTCCAAGTACAGATCCTACTGAAATTGATGGCGATACAAATGTAAAATCTGTTCCCATTATACATGCAACTCTAGATCCAACCTTTCCAATTCCCTTAGCTTGTATTATTGTTGCTAATCCTGAAGCTAATATTGTTGCACTTATTAAAGTAGTTGTTGTCTTTGCATCAAATCCAAGAGCACCTGCTATTACTAATGGAACAACAATTATTCCTCCAAATGCTGCAAATATATGCTGAATTCCAAATAAAACTTTCTTTGCTAAACTTGGATTATCATCAACTCCATACATTAAGTTAATATCCGTGTCATAAATTTCTTTATCTTTCATTTACTTTCTCCCTTTGTATATAATTTACATAATATTAAATTTACTCAATATTATAATCAAAAAATAAAGCAGCTTCTCAAAATACCTTGAGGTGCTGCTATAAATGAAAATATTCTTAACTATACAACTCCTCGTAGTCTACTAATTTAAGGTTAGTAGGTAGAAACTTTCGGACCATATTACCGATTATATACGAGATTATTTACTTTATACCCCTATTATATCACGAACATTATCTATGTCAATTCATTTTTTCGTTTGTATTTTATTTTTCCCACAATTGTGCTGCATAAATTCCTTTATGACCTGAGATAAAAACTGATATCATACATACAAGCATTGCAAATATAGAGTTATTTGCTCCAAAAAGCTCTAAATACATCATAAAACACGCAATAGGTGCATTTGTTGCTCCAGAAAAAACTCCAACAAGACCTAATGCTGCTGAAAATGCAAATGGTAAACCAAGTATATGTGATAAAGTGGCTCCTAATGTAGCACCTATAACAAATAATGGTGTAACTTCTCCTCCTTGATATCCAGCTCCTAAACACAAAGTGGTTAACATGAGCTTAATAATAAATGCTAAATAAGGTACATTTCCATCAAAAGCATCACTTAACAATCCCAAACTTAAGTTATTATACAGATTATTTCCTATAATTAATGTAGCTATAACCATCAAACTACCACCTACAAATATTTTTAAATATTGATTTTTACAATATTTTATTAGCTTTTCCTTAAACCACTGTGTCATATACACAAATAATCTACTAGCCAATCCAAAACAAATTGCTAATATAATAACTTTTGCAGTATTAATTAGATTAATAGACTCTACTGGTGGTATTTTATAATGAGTATGTTTAACGCCTAAAAGCTTAACAACTGAATTTCCTATAATAGCCGATGTTATTGCTGGAATCATTGAGTTATAGCTTAAACTACCTACTTTTGAAACTTCTATTGCAAATATTGTTCCTGTAAGAGGTGTTCCAAAAACAGATGAAAATCCAGCAGCTACACCACTTATTAATAATATTTTCTTTTCCTCTTCCGAAGTTTTTAAAGCTTTAGACAATGAATTTCCTATAGTTCCTCCTATTTGAACCCCTGTTCCCTCTCTCCCTACAGATCCACCAAAAAGATGAGTTAATACAGTTCCTAAAAAAACTAATGGCGCCATAATAAATTTAATTTCTTCTTTGCTTCCATTTATATTTTCAATAATTATATTATTACCCTTTTGAGAATTACCACCATATTTACTATAAAGAAAAGTCATTATCATACCAGATAAAGGAAGTATAAATATCAAAAATCCATACTTCAAATTAAGAGCTACCGCTTTTTCTAAAAGTATTAAAAATATCCCTATAAACACCCCTGAAATGCTACCTATTATTATAGAAATCAGTACCAATTTCAGTATGGTCTTACTTTTCATCTATATCACTCCTTTTACCTATTACTTATTAAATTTCCCTAAATACAAAAATAATACCTATAAATAGAATACTTTTTAAATTTTACTCATTAAAATTAATTATAATTTCACCCTTTGGAACACATATTGTATCGTTTTCCAATAATGGCTTTATTGAAATATATAGTTACTTATGATATAATCAAAAAAACATAGGGAATGAAGTACTCCCTTGATACTTATCAAAACCGCTTATTAAGCTAATGACTTCTACAACTTTTTTTGTTGTAGAAATCATTAGCTTTTTTTACTTTCACTTTATTTTAGGAGGATTATTTATGTTAATTAAATTTTTAGTAATACTAATTAGCTTAATATTAATA
>JAFADP010000122.1 GCA_023424785.1 Bacillota bacterium | reverse complement strand
TCAAGTAATATACCTATTATCTGATTTATGCCTTCTTTATCACCAGTAAACTTAATATCATCTTGTATATCACAATTAAGTTCTAAGTTATGTTCATATAATACAGCTTCAAATGTTAACACTGCATTCATAATACAATCACTTAAGTTGAATTCAACTTCTGTACCTAATACTTCATTATTGTCAGCCTTAGCTAAATAAAGTAAATTACCAACTAATTTAGACATTCTATCTGTCTGAAATTGAATATAGTCTAACCATTTCCTTTGATTATTTATTTTATCTTCTCCATTGCTATTTAATAAATCTATATTAGTGCTTATTATTGCTAATGGAGTTTTTAGTTCGTGTGAAGCATTTGCAATAAATTCTTTTTGAGAATTATAAGCTTCCTCTACTGGCTCTACAGCTTTTTTAGCTATAATTACACTAAATAAAAATAATACTAGTATACTTGTTAATCCAATAATTAAAGATGTTATTATAAAACTTCTCATGGTATCCCTATATATACTAACTTCTTTAAAAACAATACTTACTCCACCAGGATTATTTTTATACGCATATGCAAAATTATAGTCTCCAACATCTATAAAACCTCTATTTTTACCACTTAGAGCCATATACGCAATATTTCTCACTTCCTCTTGATCAATATCCATTAAAGTATTATATCTTAAATTAGTACTTTCTCTATTATAATTACATATAATAATTTCTCCTCTATTATTCCAGTGCATTATATCTTCATTAAATCTACCAAATGAAGAACTTAATATTTCATTTATCTGTGAAAATATCTCGTACTCATTACTGCTTTTCATGCCAATATATATAGCAATTATAATAATAGTAACTATAGAAATTAACAAAGTCATAGTTGTAACTATAAATTTTATTTTTAATTTTTTAAACATTCTATTTTCCATCCGTATATTCCAAAATATATCCTATGTTTCTAATTGCCTTTATAACTACTTGAGATTTTAAAAATGTTAATTTTCTACGTAAAAAAGATACGTACACTTCTACATTATTATATTCTGCATCAGAATCATATCCCCAAAGCTTGTTAATAATATCATCCTTATTAGTAATAGTGTTCTTTCTATTTATAAGTAATTCTAATAATCCAAATTCCTTAGCCGTAATTTTTATTACTTTATCTCCATTACTTAATTCTAATGTAGCAGTATTTAAAGTTATATCTCCAAACTTTAAATTATTATCACTAATAACCTCACCTTTTCTTCTTCCTAATGCTCTTATCCTTGCAAGTAATTCTTCTGTATAAAATGGTTTAGGCAAATAATCATCAGCTCCACTATCAAGCCCTATCACCTTATCAGATACATCACCCTTTGCCGTTAATAGTATAATTGGAGTGTCTATACCTGATTTTCTAGCGCTCTTTAATACCTCTAATCCACTCATCTTTGGCAACATTATATCTAAAATAATAACATCATATATATCTGATAATATATAATCTAGTCCATCTTCTCCATTAAATACTCTATCTACAAAATAATTATTTTTCTCAAGTATTGCACCTAATGCTTCTGATAATTGCTCTTCATCCTCAACTATTAATATTTTCATACTCATAATCTCCTTTTAAAAGTGATATTAACTTATTTTATCACACAAACCTTAAAGAAATATTAAATAAGGTGCTATAAAAATTTATAGCACCTCTTAATTATGTATTTATAGAAATTCATTATATAAATCTTCTTTAAATCCTATTAATATTTTATCACCTTGAATTAATATAGGTCTTTTTACTAACATACCATTAGTAGATAATAACTCTGCAGCTTCTTCCTTATTCATATTCTTAACTTTATCTTTTAAATTCATTTCTTTATAAAGCTTTCCTGAGGTATTAAAAAACTTCTTAATTTCTAGACCACTTATATTCATCCAACTTAATAGCTCTTCTTTAGTTGGATTATCATCTACAATATTTCTATCTATAAATTCTATATTCTTATCCTTTAAAAACTTTACTGCTCTTTTACATGTAGTACATTTTGGATATTCTATAATAGTTATACTCATTTTTTCACTCCTTAAATCTTATTAATTAATAATTATTATCTATTATATCATAAAAAATAAATCCTAAACATAAAAAGTGTGAATTATTATCTTATTTACTTAATAAAACTTAAGTTAAAACAAGTAATAATTCACACTCTCTTAATTAATAACTAAATCTTTTCTATAAGCACATTAGCTTTCACAGTACCATCTATGGCTTCTCCATCTTCATTTCCTGTCATTTTCATTTCCATAGTCATTTTTGATGTCATTCCAACATTTAAATCAATTGTTGTTTCCATTGAAAGAGTACATTTTACTCCATCAGTCTCAAATTCATCAGTATCTATTTTAATTACAGCTTCATCATCATTTACTGATACTACTTTACCCTTTATCTTAAAATCTTCTGGTAATTCAACTCCTGCTGATGATAAAGTTTGTAACATACTATTGTCAACTGGAATTTCTATTTCTTCACCCTCTTTTAATTCAAAATCATTATATTGTAATAATTCATTTGATATACCTTCTTGAGTAGTTGAAAGTCCTAATGAATCTACTCCTTCTAATCCATCTGCTCCTTCAAATGATGTTTCTATTATATTACCATCTAAGTCCATATCCATAATTAATTTCATTGAAGTTAGTTCATCAAAAATCTCTGCAAATTGTGGATTATCCTTATTCACATTAATCTCTTGACCTAATAAATTCATACTCATTGAAAGATCATCATAAGTAGCCTCTACCTTAATATTATCCTTAGTAACTTCTGAAAACTTCATTTTTGCTAGCATATCCATACTCATAGACATGTTTTCTTCTCCATACGTTGTATCCATAGAGATATCATATGTTAGCTTATATTCATCTCCTGCTTTTGGATTAAATTCAACTTTAGCACTATTACTTCCTGAACATCCCATAAATGATGAAACTCCTAAAAACCCTGATAATAATACTGCTGATACTTTTTTAAATCTCATTTTTTCTCCCCCTAGAAATATAAAATAAAGAGTTTTTTTCAATTCTTTTATACCATTTATTTAACTCTTAAATATAATATATAATACCGCTTAACTTTTGTCAATATATTCATTGGAACTTTTTTGCATAAAAAGAGCTATATGGGTTGATAATAAATATCCATATAGCCTTTTTATTTTTATAATTTCTTTATTTCCTCAAATAATTGTAATGCTGCATTCTTAGGTCCATCTTTTTCTTGTCCTTTAACCCCCAATGCAGTTTTTATTTGGCCTACTTTAACATTTGCTGTATTATACATAAAATCAAAATACTTATCTATTAATTCATTTGTTTCTTTTTCTTTTTGAGCTGGACCAAATGGATTTGCAAAGAAAGATTCTACCAATCCTTTTTCAGTAGTTGTACCCTTAGCCATTCTTGCCCCTGCTCTAAATACTTTTTTAGCCTCTTCAATATCTTCAAAATATTCTAATGACTTTCCATCTTCAACCTCTGAATAGTTATTTGCATAGAAGAAGAAATCTATTGGATATCCCTTAATAACTTCCTTATATGGAGTTATAGGCATTACTAATCTAGCATTAATTTTATCTGGATTCATAAATATACTTCTATCCATTTCTTTAAATGCATATCCTTGATCTAAATCATCTAGTCTAACAAAAGCACCTATTTCTGTTCCATATCCAACAACCTTATCACCTTCTATTTTAAAGGTTCCCATATCATCAAATATTACAGTCATTTCTGAAATATAATCTTCACTAAGAGCTCTAAATGCTTCTATACTTTCAGATTTACCTGCTCCACTATCCCCCATAATAACTACATTGGCATTTTTACCATTTTTTAAAACTATTTTTACCATAGCTCCATGTATAGGTAGATTTCCATTTTTTATCATTCTTAAATTGTGAAGAGTTAAACTCATCTTCTTCATATATCCAAAATAATCAACCTCTTCTGACTGATTAACATATCCTAACATAATATCATTTTCTTTATCATAATAGAATACAGTTTTTAATTCATCCTCATCATCTGATGCCCCAAATACATATATTAAATCTGGCTTCCTACCTCTACATTCTTCTTTTCTAGCCATTTCAAATAAGTTACATAAACTTATACCATGTGACATAAATTCTCTATGAAAATAAATATATGCTAATGATTCTCCAATTTTAGCTGGATAACAGAACCAATGATCACTATTTAAATTACAATAATTTAATGGATTCTTATAAACTTCAGTAAACATTCCATCTCTAGTAGATTTCTTAGGGTATGTTATAAATGGTGTTTCTATTAAAATTGAATCAATAAAAGGAATATCTTCTAATAATTCATATCCTTTAGGAACAGGCCACACAATTGGTGTTATCATTAAACATGCATTTCCACCTGCAGGTATTTGCCTAAATACTTTTGGTGTTCTTCCTTCAATATGCTTTTCTACTTTTCTATAAAGCTTTAATACTAATGTTGAAAATTCAGCATTTGCCTCTGTAAAATTTACTGCTGCTAACCCTTCTTCAACTCTTCCACCATGTATTACAGTATATCTTTCAAGTTTTCTCCAAAATAAATATAGCTCTTCTACTAATGCTATCATCTTATCTTTATCTAGAACTAATTTAGCATATTTAGGACTACCTTTTGATAATTCCTTAACTCCCATAACAGTTAAGTACTTAAATACCTTAGCTAAGTGTTCTCTTACTTCTGCTACATCATCTGTTTCTAGTGAAGATGTAATATGCTGATATGTTGATGTATTTTTCTTTTTTATAGACTTAAAGTAAACATCTATTACCTTTCTAAATGCTTCACTCTCTAATAATGTTTCGAATGTCTTGCAATACTTAACGGTAAAATTAATTATTATTTTATCACCGCTCATAGAGAATTCTTTCCTCATTTCTAACCCCCTCATGAATTTTCAAAATTTAAAAGTTGCATTTTTTCTTGAAATATCGTCCTATAGACTATTATATCATAAAAAATGCAACTTTCAATCTCTTAAATTTTCATTTTTCAAAGCAGCTTTAATATTATTTTATAAAATATTTAATAATTCTTATATTTATTCTTCATTTAGTCTTAATACTTCACTATAAACCTTTTCCATAATATTTTTTTCGTCATCTTTAGACAATTCTCTTGTATCTATTGGTTCTCCAAAAATTATTTGAACTTTTCCTGGTAAAAACTTCTTATTATCTTCAAAACATGCTGATGTTCCCTTTATAACAAAAGGCACTATAGGAACTTTAGGTTTTGTAGCAATCTTAGAACTTCCCTTTTTAAACTCATGTATTTTTCCATCTTTACTTCGCGTTCCTTCTGGAAATATAACAAAGGAATATCCTTCTTTAACACTTTCTACTGCTTCATTTATAGCTTTAATTCCTTCTCTAACATTATCTCTATCTATTGCAACACTTCTTATATGTTTTAGCCAATATCCTATAACAGGAACCTTTAAAAGTTCTTTCTTAGCAACAAAATCTAAATTTCTATGTACAGATATTCTTAATACTGGAATATCTAATATGCTTTGGTGATTCCCCATAAATATACAAGTTTCATTAGGTATATTTTCATCACCCTTAACTTCTATATCCATTCCAACAGTTTTTATAGTTGCTTTACTCCAATCAAGAAATACTTTTTGTCCATATTCCCAAGATGCTCTATTTCCTTTAAATTTATTTATATATGACCACTTTATTCCTCTTATTCTTATCCACGCCATATAAATTCCATAATATAAATATTTAAAAATCATTTTACGTCTTCTCCCTTATATATTTTTCTTAATTATAGTATTTTAATTAAATTCATGCAAATTATAAAGATTATTCTTACTGTTTTTTGGATATATTCATAAATAAAGGAGTATATAATGAAAAAAACTTTAATATCTTTATTTATAATCTTTACTTTTGCACTTAATATAAATAATTATTTATTTAAATATAATATAGATAATGATCCAAATATCATGGAAGTTCACTATATAGATGTTGGTCAAGGCGATTCTATTTTAATAAGAGTAAACAATAAAGTTTTATTAATAGATTCTGGTCCTAAAAATAGTAAAAGTAAATTAACTAAATATCTTAATTCTCTAAATATAAAAAATATAGATTATTTAATAGCAACTCATCCTCATGAAGATCATATTGGTAATATATCTACCATAATAAATAATTATAAAGTTAATAAATTTTATTCACCTAAAGTTACTACTAATACTAAAACTTTTGAAAAAATTGTTTCCACATTAAAAAATAATAATTTAAAAATAACAATACTAGATAATACTACATCATCTATAAACTTAGGAAATAATACAAGTGTTAAAGTATATTCTCCTATAGAAGATTTTAAGGATGATAACTTAAATAATTACTCTCCTATAATTAAAATTACCTTTGGTAAAACATCATTTTTATTTACAGGAGATGCAGAAGAGTATGTTGAAAAGCAAGTTGTAAATAATGTTTCTAATTTATCTTCTAATGTATTAAAGCTAGGACATCACGGTTCATCATCATCTAGCTGCAAAGAATTTTTAGATGCTGTTAATCCTGATATAGCAATAATAACCGTTGGAATAGATAATGAATACGGTCATCCTCATAATGAAGTATTAGATTTACTTAAATCCTATAAAATTAAAACTTATCGAACAGATAATGATGGCTCTATTATTCTTATTTCTGATGGAAAAAACATATTAAAAAAAGCAACTAAAAGGTAATATTATAATCTTAACCTTTTAGTTGCTTATTATGTCAAATTATTATCTTCACTTTCTACTTCATTACTATTTTCATATAATGAATCTTTTTCATCAAGTATAATATTCTCATTCACGTCTTCTGCTTCAATATCTTCTATTTCTTCAATAGACTTAATATATACTTCTTCTTTATTTTCTTCAATTAAAGATTCATTTATATACATACTCCAATTCATATATATATGAAATAAATTCACTACATCTTGTTCATTATATAAAAGAATTTTTTCCACCTTATCCTCAGGCATTCTTTTTATATAATCCTTGTCTTTCATAACTTTATGAAAAGTTTTAGCTAAGTTTGATCCACTAATAACTTCTCCTTCTCTTATTATTCCAAATATCTTTTCTAAATTTTTTAATCCTATAGATTTTCCTAATATAGACTCATACTCTTTTTGTAAATCAATAGAATCAAATTTTTCATTAAAATCATATTTTACAGAATACTTCTTAAAAAGATAATTTATAACAGTAAAGTCATTATTCCCAGAAAATGTTACTATCGCTTTTTTACCTCTTGATTCCATATCAATGAAATAATTTTTTGCAAGATGTAATATATCTATGATTTCATATCTATTTTCAATCATATATTGAGTAACCCTAAGAGTAGCACTTTTTACATCAAATTCACTTGCACCAAATACACCTATACATTTAGGTTTTTTATATACATAATGTTCTAAATCAAAAAATACTAATTCTTCTGGTAAGTAATCCATATTTTCTTTGTGAAGCCTAAATTTACTCTCTATATCTTTAATTTTTATAGTATTTTCTCTTATTATCACAGTACCACTCTTTCCCAATGTAATTTGTAATTCTATACTTATTATACATTGAATTTTATAATATGCAAATTATCATTAAAATAAGCTATCATCTTAATACATTATTCTATTTCTGACCTGCTTCTTTCTTTTTTTCACTATTATATTTAGAATATACCTCTTCTTTTATATATTCATGATTCTTCAGATACTTATCCATATAACTAGTATATATTATATTTAATGTTGCAACTGTTGGCGATGCCAATAACATACCCACTGCCCCAAAGAATCCTCCACCTATAATTACTCCTAAAATTATTATAAAAGGTCTTACTCCAACCTTATTACCTACTAATTTAGGATCTAAATACCATGCATCAAATTGTTGAAGAATTAATAAAAATAAAAATATAACTATAGCCATAGCTGGAGATACAAAAATACCAAAGAATACTCCTATAACTTCACCTACTAGAGGACCAAAATAAGGAATCATATTTGTAATAGCTACTATAATTGCTATTAAATATGGATATGGAGCACCTAATACTAATAAACCTAAAAATGCTAACAATCCTATAATTATAGAATCTATAGCTTTTGCTCCAATATACATCCCTATCATTTTATGATAAACCTTAACTATATTTACAAATCTTCTTCCTTTATCTTTTTTTAATATCATAAAGCTTAGTAACTTACCCTGATGTATAAATCTTTCCTTATCTACTAAAACATATATAGATACTAAAATACCAAAAATTATTTTTATTAAGTTAGATGCTATGCTAAATATTGAAGCTAATCCTGCTTCTAAAATCCCACTTGCTATATTACCTATACTGCTAGGTAAAATAGACATATATGTTGAAAGACCTGCATCATTAATAAAGTCACTCACTTTAGGCATTGAATAAAATTCACTTACCCATCCTTGTAGTTTTTCAACATATGTAGGTACTTCTTCTATAACCGAACCAATACTATTAACAATAGTAGGCACTAAGAATACTCCACATATTATTATTATCCCTATTATTATAGTATATGTAGCTAATATAGAAATACTTCTTTTAAACTTTAACTTATTTTCAAATAAGCTCATAATTGGATTTAAGCAATATGCAAATACTAATGCATATATAAATGGTGATATTATTGATAAAAATTCTCTTATAAAATCAAAGAAAACCTTATAATTATCAATTAACGTATATCCAACAAGTACTATAATTCCTAGTATTATAATATCTTTATACTTAATATTTTTATTAAAAATACTTACCCCCTCCTTTTTTATATTATAAAAATGAATAATGAACTTATAGTCCATTATTCATCTTCTTAACATTACTACATTTTTTCAACTACGTCTATTCCAAGTAAAGCAAGAGCATTTTTAATAACTTGGCTACTTGCCTCAACTAATTTTAATCTTGTTACTTTTAATGATTCATCTTCTAAGTTTAATACTGAATGAGCATTATAGAACTTATTAAATGCTTTAGCTACATCTACTACATATCTTGTTAATATAGATGGTTCTAATTTATCTAATGCTAGTAATATTTGCTTATTAAATATTTCTAAAGTTTTTACTAATTCAAACTCTTCCTTAGAATTGATTTTGCTATAATCTACTTCACCATTTACATTTTCTGCTCTTCTTAATATGCTCTTAGCTCTAGCATATGCATATTGTACATAAGGACCTGTTTCTCCTTCTGATGAAAGAATTTCATTCCAATCAAATACTATATCTTTTTCTCTTGAGTTCTTTAAGTATGTAAATACTACTGCACCTACACCAACTTTCTTAGCAACTTCATCCTTATCTTCTATGCTATCATTGTTTTTAATTAATTCGTAAGTTTTTGCCATAGATTCTCTTAATAAGTCATCTAATAATACTACTTCACCATTTCTTGTTGATAACTTTCTATCTGCAAATTTAACTAATCCAAAACCTACATGAACACAATCTTTAGCCCATTCATTACCTGCTAATTCTAATACTTTAAATACTTGTTTAAAGTGTAACGCTTGTGGAGTACCAACTACGTAAATGCTCTTGTAGAAATCATATGTTTTCTTTCTATATATAGCTGCTGCTAAATCTCTTGTTGCATATATAGAAGCTCCATCCCCCTTTAATATTATACAAGGTGGCATATTGTAATCTTCAAGCATAACAACTTGAGCTCCATTACTTTCAACAAGTAAATTCTTTTCTTTTAACATATCTATAACAACATCCATTTTATCATTATAGAAAGCTTCTCCAGCTAAAGAATCAAATTTTACTCCTAAAATATCATAAACTCTTTCAAATTCTTTTAAACTTAAATCTCTAAATCTCTTCCATAAAGCTTGAGCTTCTTCATCTCCAGATTCAAGTGCTTTAAAATATGCTCTTCCTTCATCTTCTAGTGATGGATCTTTTTCTGCTTCTTTATGGAATTTTACATATATTCTTAAAAGCTCATCTATTGGATTAGCATTTAATGCTTCTTCATCTACCCATCTCTTATAAGCAGATATTAACTTACCAAACTGAGTACCCCAATCACCTAAGTGATTAATTCCTACTGTATTATATCCTTCTGCTTTAAACATTTTATATAAAGCATTACCTATAGCAGTAGTAAATAAATGTCCTACGTGGAATGGCTTAGCTATGTTAGGTGAAGAATATTCAACACATACAGTTTTTCCTTCTCCTACATTAGATTTACCATAATCATCTCCTTCTTGAAGAATCTTTTCTATAGTATTTTTAGAAAATACGCTCTTATCTACAAAGAAGTTTACATATGGTCCTAAGTTCTCTATTTTTTCAAAACCATCTTTATCTAATTCGTTCTTTAAGTCCTCTGCAATCATATTTGGAGCTTTTCTCATAACCTTTGCTAATTGAAAACATGGAAACGCATAGTCTCCCATTTCTGGTCTTGGTGGAATTTCTATTAATTGTTGTATTTTTTCTACATCTAAATCCACTTTAGTTTTTATTAATTCTGCAATTTTCTTTTTATAATCCATTTGATCCTCCTAAAAATAATTTATAATAATAAAACCTTTTATTTTAATCTTGCTCTTAAGAACATTATTTTCATACCTAAGTTAGTAAATTTTCTTTCATATTCAGTAATAATATTTTCTGTAAAATCTGAATTATGTAAATCATAAGTTATATATTCTATATCAAAACCACATTCTTTAAAATATTCTTGTGAGTCATTAAAAAGATCCGTATCATCTGTCTTAAACCATATTTCTGAACCTGGCTTTAAAAACTTCTTATATTCTGTTAAAAACTTTGTATGAGTTAATCTTCTCTTATTATGTCTATCTTTTGGCCAAGGATTACAGAAGTTTATATAAATCTTTTCTATTTCATTTTCTTCAAATAACTCTGCTATAAAAGAAATATTTAAAGCAACTAATCTAACATTTTTTAATTCTGCTTCCTCAAAGTTTCTCTTAGTATATATTAGTACCTCATCTTTTAAATCAACAGATATATGATTTATATCTGGATATTGACCAGCCTTTTGTACCATAAATCCGCCTCTACCACATCCAAGCTCTAGATGTATAGGATTGTTATTTCCAAACTCTTCTTTCCATCTTCCTTTAAGCTCTCTTGGGTTATTTATAAAAATAGAGCTCTCTTCTAATTCTGGTCTAGCCCACCATTTTTTTCTAAGTCTCATTATATTCCTCCTTAAGTTAGTAAAACTATTATATCATAAAATAAGGTCATCTCACTATTGAGACAACCTATTTTAAAATTATTTATCTATAGAAGTCAATGACTTTATTTTTAATATAGAATTACTTAAACTACAAATAACTTCATCATTCATTGTAATAAACTTACCCTCATAAGTAATTTCATCATTTGTTGATAAATTAGTTATTTTTCCTTTAAGATTATCATTTATTAATACTTCACCTTGATTAATGCCTATTGTTACATATATATCACTTGGCTCTTTTGGTTCTTCTAAAGAAATATGTTCCCATTGTGATGGAGAAATCTCATCTTCTCCATATATAATTTCAGATACTTTTCCATCAATATTTTTAATGCCAGCATATATTACTCCATTATTAGTTAATCCTAATATAATAGTATTTGCTGGATTTTCAAAAGAAATAGGAGTTAATTCATTATTACTATACTTATAGTAAATATCATTAACTGTATCCTCATATATTAATGCATCCTTTGCATAAAATGCTTCTATATGTCCTAAAGCTGGAACCCTATTGTATAACTTCGTCATATCTTCATTTATATCAATTCTATATATAGTTGCACTATATCCATCTCTACTTACTGGTACATATGTTACTGATGATTTTGTAGAGTTTACAATATGTTCTACAGTCATACCTTCTTCATATGAACATAATTCATAAGCATTTCTTTTAGTATCAGACTTTGGATTATATGTAGCTAAATTAATAACAGTTCTTCCCGAATCACTTACCTTAGTTTCTGCTAAAAGTAATATATTTTTATCTACTTGCCAATCATAACATAATAAATCTATTGTTTCATCATCTTTAAATCCTGTTAATTTTTCGCCAGTTTTAGTATTTACCATATGTGTATCTCCATTTGATAAATAAACAACATATTTACCATCAGGAGATAACTTAATATTTTCTGCATCACTTGGCATTTCAACTTCTACTACTACTTCTTCTTTCTTTTCCTCATCTTCTATAAATACTATATCACTTGTTTGTCTAAAAAGTACTTTATCACAATATAGTAGAACCATAGTCTGTAGCATAATGGAAAGCATAGCCCACACTACTACTCTTTTAAAATTTTTCATTACTAATACCTCTCCGTTACTTAACTATAATCGCTGTTGGTATAGGTCTTTCACCATATACGTAAGTAGGATTATTTACAACTTCTCCCTTATAATACATTGTTGTTGATTTCCCTCCATCTAGAGGTATTGCTGTTTCACACTTTAGTTGATCATACATTATATCTTGAGCTTCATATAAAGTTGCTGCTAACTTATTGTTATTTTTTGAATCAAGAACTAAAAATACTATTTCTCCTGTTTTTAATTGACCTATAAGAGTTCTTGAAACAACACCATCTGCATCATCTCTACCTCTTAAAGCCAACTTTTCTCCATTTAAAATTATAGGTGCTTTAAAGCTTACAGCTTCTGATGTATTCATTTCTATTAATTGCTCTGTTGTGTAATATCCACCAAATAAGTGTCCATCTTTAGTTATAGCTGTTACATAAGATGGTGCTCCTGCTAAATCATCATAGATTATTTCGCCATCTGTCATTATAACTCCTGAAGGGCTTCCTCCGTTTGCTGTCCATTCTGCACTATCTGCTTCATCTGAAAAAGCACCACCATTTATAGCTGCAACGGCATTATTATTTTCAGCTATAGTAGAGGTTTCTTCTCCAACTGGATTTTCATCATTTAATGTTGATGTATATCCTATTTTTACTCTTGTTGGATCATTTATTATCAAAACATGTCCTATGTAATTTCCTTCTGGAGCTTCAAATTTTTTATAAGTAATACCTTTATCATTTAATTTTGTAATTTTAACTGTTGATGTATCTATCCCTGTAGAAAAATCACTTGGTGCACTAGCTTCATCACTACCTATTATTTCAGCAAGCTTTTCATCTGATAAAAATGATGTTGCAAGCCATTTATAATTCATTGAACCCATAGCTGTTCCAACAAATATTGAACGTGCTGTTTCAAATGGTCCATAAAATAGAATAAATAAACTAGTTGCTGCACCAAATATTATCTGAAAAGTTATAAATGCTAAAAATAATTTTATACTAAACTTCTTTTTCTTTTTTCTTCTCTTTTTTACTCTTTTTTCACTTGTGACATCTCTATTAACCTTACTACTTACTTTTTCCATTATCTACCTCACATTTGTAATTAATGCAATTTACTGCTTTATATTATATAATTTATCTTATATAAATTCAATAAATGTGACATGATTTTAATTTTTTATTTATAAATTAATCCATATTATAATTATGAAACTCATATAAATATTAATATTATATCCATATTATAGTATATATTATACATATAATACCTTTTCAAGTTTACTTTTATTATACGAATTAGTATAATATTTATATAATTAATAAGGAGGTTTTATTGTGGAAAAAAATAAAAAAATGGGCTTAGTTGATAAATTCATTAACAGCATATATAACCCTAAAGCATATAATGAATTTCTTAAACAAAGTACCGGAAAAGCTATTTTATATATATTTTTACTTTCACTTATTTTAGGTATAATAAATAGTCTGTTCTTTATATTACCTATGAACTCAGCAATATCTTCTGTTCAAGAAGAAATTGAAAATTCTATACCATATTTTGAACTAAAAGATGGTAATTTAAGCATTGAAGGTGATATGCCTATAGAAATTATTGATGATGGTTTAATTGTATATGTAGATACTGAAAATCCTATAGATCCAAGCATTATAGATGATTATGATATTGGATATTTAATAACAAGTGACTCTATTATAGTAAAGTCAGGTAATAATACTCAGGCAATAAACTTTAATACTTTGGCAAATGAGGGTACCTTGACTAAAGATGAATTTATTAGTTTAATGCCTTTAACATTTAAAATAATTACAATAATGTTTATAATATTCTATCCACTAGGAACATTTTTAGGCAAGTTACTAACAGCTATTATATTAGCACTTCTAGGTATTATAATTTGTAAAATTTTAAATAAACCACTTAGATATTCTGAATGTTTTAGACTATCATTATATGCATTAACAGTTCCTATGTTATTAAATACATTAAATTATGTATTTACATTCTTATCTGGAGTTGTAGTAGGTGGATTTACAGCAATATACTTTGTAACTGCTTTAGTTTACTTATTTATTGGAATAAAATCCATAGATGAATCTACAATATCTTCACTAGAAGAACTTTATTAAAAAAGGTGAAAACTATAAGAATTTTTCTTATTAGTTTTCACCTTTATTTTTTAGACTTTAAATTTTCAACTTCTTTTTTTAGATCTTCTATTTCCTGTATAAGAGTATTTATAGTACTATCTAAATTACATGAACATCTCCCAGTTGTACTCCTATCTAAGTCACATGAACATCTACCTGATGTACTACTTACATTATTGGTTTTACTAGTGTCTGATTCATCTGCAGTATATCCATCTGTAGTAAACGGATTTCCAGTATTCCTATATTTTATATTATAATATCTTCCTGGTCCATTTTGAAAGTATTGTTGCTGTGCATTATAAGTCTCAATTGCTTGACCCACAAGTTGAAGCCAGTTCCCAATGGCATTTTGAATATTAAATGGCATATTACCTGCCATAACATTTCCAAGAAGCTCTCCTATTAATATAAATAACTGTGGATCTAAATCTTGAAATCCACCTGGAACATCACATCCACTTTCTGGGTTTATGTTAAAACACCTAAAGAAATCTTCAAAATTATTAAATTGCATATTACTTCAGTCCTAATTAAAGTTACATTATATAATACTCATTTTAGTTAAAAAGAATGAGTTATATTTACTCAAATAACATTTCTTCTAATAATGTTCTATTTAAAATCTTAATAGTTTTTCTATCAAAGTCTATTAAACCTAAATTTCTAAGATTAATTAATTCTCTAGATAAAGATGGTCTTGGTATTCCTAAACTAGCTGCAATTTTTTCTTTACTCTCCTTTAAATATAACTCATTATTCTCCTCTTCTACATTATTCAAAATATAATTTATAACCTTTGATTTAACTGTTTTAAAAGAAATTGTTGTAATCTTATCATTTAATATTAAAATCTTTTTACTTAATAAAGTCATAAAGTTTTCTAATATTATTTTATTAGTCATACATAAGTTTACTATATTTTGTTTTTTTACATAAAATATCTCACAATCAGTACTTGCTACTACAGTTGCTGGATAAAAATTCTTATCTGAAAATACTATAGCTTCACCAAATACATTGTTATTTCCAAACTTCTTGAGTACAATATATTTACCATTGGAATATATTTTTTGTATTTCCACATCACCATTTATAATAAGTCCTATACTTTCACAACCATCACCTTCATTTGCGATTATTTCACCTTTTTTATATTTATAAAAAAATTTATTCATACTAAGAAGTATATTCCCTAAATCTTTTTCACCTAATCCCTTAAATAATTGATTATTTTGAAGTTGTCTAATATATTTATCCATATAAGTTATTTCTCCCAAATTTAAAGTAAGTATGATATATTATTCTAACATAAAAAAAACCTATTGATACTCAATAGATCTTTTTATAAATAAAATTTATATTATTCTTAAATATAATTTTTTACATTATATATTTTTCCATCTTTTATATATACCCTAGGAACTCTTTGTTTAAGCATACATATTACTTCATAATTAATAGTTCCCATTATTCTAGCAAAATCATCCGCATTAAATTTTAAGTCACCATCTTCTCCTAAAAGAATAACTTCATCTCCTACTTTTACATCTCCTATGTCTGTAACATCAATCATACATTGATCCATACATACTCTTCCTACTACATTTGCAAATTTTCCATTTACTATAACCTTTGCTTTTCCACTTAAAAGTCTAGAATATCCATCTGCATACCCTATTGGAAGAGTTGCTATAATACTATTTCTAGTTGTTTTAAATGTTCTTCCATAGCTTATTGATGTATTCTCTTCTACTTCTTTTACATGAGATATTGTTGTTTTTAATGTTAATACAGGTTTTATATCTAAATTTTCTTTCTTAACTTCATCAGATGGATAATATCCATAAAGTATTATTCCTGCTCTAACTGCATCTAAATAAGTTTCTGGCATATCAATAATAGCTCCACTATTTGCTGCATGCTTTATAGGAATATTTACACCTCTACTTTCTAATTCTTTAATAAATGATGTAACTTTATTAAATTGTTCAAAAGTATAAGACTTATCTTCTTCATCTGATGTTGAAAAATGAGTAAATAATCCTATAATATTAATACCTTCAAGCTTTGATATTTCTATTACTTCATCTAATGATTTTTTATTTGGAATAAATCCTATTCTTCCCATTCCCGTATCTAATGCTATGTGTATTTTTGCCTTTTTCCCCATAGATAAAGCTAGTTTAGATAATTCTTTTGCATACTCTAAACTATATACAGTTTGTTCTATATCATTTTCTATAAGCTCCTTACCTAAATTAATTGGAGTATATCCAAGTATCATTATTGGAGCTGTTATATTATTTTCTCTAAGCTCAATTCCTTCTGTTAATATAGCTACAGCTAATCTTGAAGCTCCATTTTTTAATAATATTGGTGCCACATCCACAGCACCATGACCATAACAGTCAGCTTTTACCACTGCTATTACTTCCTTATCTTTAGCAAGTTTTTTTATATTCTTCATATTATAAGCTAATTTATCTAAATCTATCTCTGCCCATGCTGGTCTCATTATCTTTTCCATATTGTACACCTCATAATCCTTTCTATAACATTATTATAGTTTAAACTATAATAAAATGAAAAGAACCACTAGGTTATAAAATTCCTCTAGTGGTGGTAATATATATTTTTTATATTATTTATTATATTTTAATTGATTTATTAATGATTCTTTATGAAAATATCTACTTACTATAAAAGTTAATATAAAATGGCCCATTAATAAAATACAAGCTACTAAAGAAATTAATGTAATTGAAAGTTTGTATTTTAAATTAATTACTCCAGTATACCTTAATACCCCTAAAATCACATATGCATATATGTTAGAAAAAACAAATATAATTATTATTGATCTGCTGGTATAAAACAAACTTTCCCTTCGAAACATCTTTATTAATTGCTTTTTTGATAAGCCTACAGTTTGTAAGATTCCTATTTCTCTTTTACGTATTATAATACTAGTTATCATAGTATTAACATGATTCATAGAACATACTATACTCACTATACTTAGTAATAAATACATTATCCATTTTACTATCTTATAATTACTTTCATACATATTAGTAATAAGCCTTAAGTCTGTAGCTATAATATTATTACTATTATAAGCTAAATCCCTTAAATATTCTTTTATATAATCATAGTAATTATCATCTACTTCAAGAACTATAGATGTAATGTAATTTGAATATTCTAAGTCACTTATCAACTCATTAGGCACTATTATACATTGTAATTCACTTCTACAAATATATTTCACTAAAAAATCTTTATTTATCTTATTATTACCATCATAAAATGTTACAGTAATATTATCTCCAATTTTTACCCCTAAATTGCTAGCTAATTCTAATGAACCTATAATAACCCCATTTTCTTCTATAAGTTCATCATAATTTACTTTTCCTTTTAAATATCCATTTTGTATATTATATATTCGTTGTTCAAATTCCCCTTTAATTACTTGTCTCTTAATATTATTTTGCTTACTTTTTACTTCCCCTATTATAGTTCTTTCAACATTTAAATTAAGCACACCTGGTAAATTCTGCAATTTTTTCTCTAAAATTTCTCCTAGTGGATTATTTAAGATTAAATTACAGTATGTATCATTTTTTTGTAATGATAAGTCTTTTAATGATATTTTTAAATCTCCATTAACATATTTTTGTGCTAATTCTTCTGGTTTTAAGCTTAACAATAGTATAGATAAAGTCATAACCAATATTGCACTTACTAACGAAGAAACTAACATAAAATTTATTTTAATTTTATCTCTAAATATATTATCATACGTTAATGTTTTTATATTTATATTAAGAAAACCTCTTTTCTCTGCTTTATTATTTAATTCTACATTAATATTAGCTGCTTCAACTGGCGAGATTTTTTCAGCTATTTTTATAGGAATGATTATAGAAATAATTATCATTAATAAAGTAATTATAACTACTATACTTAATATTTTTAGTAAACTTTCTATGTTGCTATTTAGCTCTAATATTTTTAACAAAATAATTTTTGAACAAAAATATCCTATAATTAAACCTATAGGTATAGATATACATGATACTATTAGTACTTCTCTTAATAAAATACTCCGTATTTGACCTTTAGTTGTCCCCAATATTTTTAATTTCCCAAATTCCTTTGAATTTAAAACAATTGATATATTAAAGATACTATAAATAACAATTACACATGATAATAAAATTACCAGTCCTATTGCAACAAAAAACATATTTTTCCCCAAAACATATTTTTTATAAGCAATATATTCATAATTTATCTTTACATTGCAGTCTCTTACCCCTATTTTATTTGCAATATTCATTACTTTTTCTCTTACCTTTGACTCTGGTAAAAAAGTACTTTGTTTTATATTTATATATGTATTAAAATTATTTTTCCCCTTATCTATTAATTCACTTGAAATTACCCCTAAATAATCAATTTCTTTGTGATTTCTAACTCTACTTTTCAATATACCAACTATTTTAAATACTTCTTTTCCGCTCTTTCCATTTCCCTCATCATTATAAGTTATCTCAATATTATCCCCTATTTTATATGTATTCTCGCTATATTCTAAATACTCTTTTTGAATGGCAATCTCATTTTTTTCTTTTGGAAGTCTTCCTTGAATTAATTCTATACAAAATAAATCTAGTGAAGTCTTATCTAAATATACTAAATTTAAATTTATCCCCTTATTATTTTTAGAAATTGCATACTCATTTCCTATTCCTACATTATCTAAATATTTGCATCCCTTAACCTTTAAAACATCCTTATAAGATAAGCCCTTATAAATTGCTTCAAAACTTTTATTTTTACTTAAGTATAGATCCTGGTTATTTTGACTTAGTGCTCCATATACTATT